>NZ_JBICZP010000002.1:0-91145 GCF_043202015.1 Kitasatospora sp. NPDC048239
CCGCTACGAGAAGACCGCCACCGTCTTCCAGGCCGGACTCCACATCGCGGGCATCTTCATCTGGTCCGCCCGCTGATCCAAAAGAAAGGCCCTAGGCCCGGGCCTGGCTCCGGTCCTGGTCCTGCTGGTTCTGGTTCTGGTTCCGGTGCGGCTGGGTGCCTGGTGCGCCCCGAACCGGTCGATCGATGCCGGGTGATCCCCGGGTGTGCGACTGCGCCCGTCGTCCAGACCACCCGGTCCGACGGGCGCAGCCACGTCTTCAGGAGGGGCTCGTTCCCCTCGTTCCCCTCGTTCCCCTCGTTCCCCTCGTTCCCCTCGGCCCGATCGGCCTGATCGCCCCGGTCAGCCGACCGGGACGGGCTGCTCGACCGCGCGGACGGCCGCCGCCGGTCGGAACCAGCCGCGGGCGCCGAACAGCAGCAGCCCGCCCAGCGTGATCCCGCCCGCCGCGCAGAGCGCCACCGGCCGCAGCGAGTCCTCCGCGAGGTTGCCGGAGACGGCGTAGCCGAGCGAGTTGCCGGTCGCGAACAGGGTCACCAGCCAGGCGAAGGCCTCCGTCACCGTGCCGACCGGCGCCAGCTCGGCGACCAGCACGAACGCCGCCGCCAGCAGCGGCGCCAGCCCGATCCCGGAGAGGAACGCCAGCCCCGCCATCGCGTACGGTCCGGGCAGCAGCACCAACGGCAGGTAGCTGGCCGCCATGCCGAGCGCCATCACCCAGGTCCGGGTCGCCGTGCTGCTGCGCCACCGCACCGCGCCGTACGCGAGCGCGCCCAGCAGTCCGCCGAGCGCCGCCAGCGCCAGCAGCGTCCCGGCCCCGCCGGGCAGTCCGCCCTCGTGCGCCTCGGCGTAGGCGATGAACAGCACGTTCTGCGCGCCGACGGCCCAGCCCGCGCCGGCCAGCCCGATCAGCAGCAGCACCAGACCGGGGGAGCGCAGCGGTCCGAGCAGCCCCGAGGAGTGCGCGGACCGCGGCGGCGCCTGCCAGGCCCGTGCCGGTCCGGCGGTGGCGACGACCAGCGCCCCGGCCAGCCCCAGCCCGGCCGCCACCCAGAGCGCCGCGACCGGGCTGAACGCGCCCGCGATCCCGGCCACCGCGAGCGGCCCGGCGACGTACAGGATCTGCTGCGAGGCGGAGTCGAAGGCGTACGCGGTGTCGAGCTGCCGCTCCTCGACGACGTCCGGCCAGAGCGAGCGCAGGCAGGGTTCGAGCGGCGGCATGGCGAGTCCGGCTATCGCGGCGCCGATCGGCGCGGCCAGCGCGGAGCCGGGCGCGAGCGCCAGCAGTGCGTACCCGCCGCCGGCCACCACGGCGGAGGCGAGCAGCACCCGCGGCTGCCCGGTGCGGTCCACGATCCGGCCCAGCACGGGCCCGCCGACGGCGGCGGAGATGGCGTACGCGGCGGTGGCCAGCCCGATCCGGCTGTACGGCGTGCCGGCCTCGCGCAGCGCGAGGGCGATGACCAGGGCGGTCATTCCGGCGGGCAGCCGGCCGAGCAGGGTGCCGAAGAGCAGTCGGCTGACGTGGGGGGCGCGGAGCAGGGCGAGATAGCCCATGGACGGCTCTCCGGTTCTGGGCAGGCGTGGGCGGGGCGACCTCCAAGTTATACGTATAACCACACTGCGGTCAATCGGCGGGCACGGAGCAGCTGATGGTGTGTCAGCCTCGTTCGTGTCCGTAACTGTCCGGATCTCAAACAACTACTTTGAACATCTCAAACCTTTACTGCTAACGTGTCGGCCATGACCACCTCAGACGCACCCCGGATGCACGGCCTGGGCTCGATGCCCGGCGCCGCCCGCGGGTCCCGTCTGTCCGGTGCTGTGGACAGCCCGCGCCGTTGTCGCGCCATGAGCTGTATCCAGGCGGCACGCCCCTGACCGGGGGCCCAGCCCTCCCCGCCCGGCCCCCGCGCCGTGCCGCCTTCCCCGCCTCATCTCACCGTCAGCAACGCCCTCCCCCGGAGCCGCACCGTCATGTCCACAGCGCCCGAGGCGACCTCGTCGCCGTCCGTGCTCGCCAGAATCCGCAAGACCCCGTTCTGGGTCCAGATCGTCGCCGGCCTCGTGTTCGGCGTCGGCCTCGGCTACCTGGCCCGCACCGCTGACATCTCCTGGCTGGCCACCACCTTGGAGACCATCGGCAAGATCTTCGTCCAGCTGCTGAAGCTGGCCGTCCCGCCGCTGGTCTTCACCGCGATCGTGGTCTCCGTCGCCAACCTGCGGAACGTCACCAACGCGGCCCGGCTGGCCGTCCGCACCCTGCTCTGGTTCCTGATCACCTCGCTGATCGCCGTTGCGATCGGCCTGGGCCTGGGCCTGCTCACCAACCCGGGCGAGGGCACCAACCTCAAGACCGAGGGCCTCAAGCCGCCGAAGTCCACCGGTACCTGGATCGACTTCCTGACCGGCATCTTCCCGACCAACATCGTCGACGCGTTCACCCAGGTGAACGTGCTTCAGATCGTCTTCCTGGCGGTCGTGGCCGGCGCCGCGATCATCAAGCTCGGCGCCAAGGCCGAGCCGGTCCTCAAGCTCAGCGAGTCGGTCCTGGAGCTCACCCAGACCGCCCTCTGGTGGGTCATCCGGCTCTCCCCGCTCGGCACCCTCGGCCTGATCGGCAAGTCCGTCGCCAAGTACGGCTGGGACCTGCTCAAGCCCTTCGCCACCCTCACCGCGGACATCTACATCGGCTGCGCGCTGGTGCTGTTCGTCGTCTACTCGCTGCTGCTGAAGTTCGCCGGCGGCCTCAACCCGCTGAACTTCTTCAAGGGCGCCTGGCCCGCCATCCAGCTGGCCTTCGTCTCCCGCTCCTCCGTCGGCACCCTCCCGGTCACCCGCCGCGTCACCGAGCGCCTCGGCGTCCCCAGCGAGTACGCCTCCTTCGCCGTCCCGTTCGGCGCCACGACCAAGATGGACGGCTGCGCCGCGATCTACCCGTCGATCGCCGCGATCTTCGTCGCCCAGGTCTACGGCATCGACCTCGGCATCAAGGACTACCTGCTGATCGCCTTCGTCTCGGTCATCGGCTCCGCCGCCACCGCGGGCCTCACCGGCGCGATCGTGATGCTGACCCTGACCCTCTCCACCCTGGGCCTCCCGCTGGAGGGCGTCGGTCTCCTCCTCGCCATCGACCCGATCCTCGACATGATCCGCACCGCGACGAACGTCGCCGGTCAGGCGCTCGTGCCGATCCTGGTCGCGGCCCGCGAGAAGACCCTCGACCTCACCGCGTACAACAACCCGGCCGGCGACCTCTACGAGGACCAGCCCGCGGCCGCCATCCCGGCGCAGACCGGGAAGAAGGAGGCCGTCGCCGCCTGACGGCCGACGCTTCGAGAGGCCCGTCCCCGGTGGGGGGCGGGCCTTCTCGCGTGGCGGCCGGAGGCGGGCCCCGGCCCGCCGGCGCAGGGTCGCGGGGCGCAGGGGCACAGGGTGTGGGGTCGCGGGGTGCGGGGGTGCCGGCACAAGGCAGGGGGCCCACCTACAGGCGGGCCCCCTTGGGTACTTCTCTTGTGCTCATGGTGACGGCCGCGGGGGCCGCCGGCGGACCCGAGGGGTCCCGAGCGATCAGAACATCAGAGGATGATCAGATAGCGGTAACGTTCTCCGCCTGCGGGCCCTTCGGGCCCTGGGTGACGTCGAAGCTGACCGCCTGGTTCTCCTCCAGCGAGCGGAAACCGTTCGCGTTGATGGCGGAGTAGTGGACGAAGACGTCGGGGCCGCCGCCCTCCTGGGCGATGAAGCCGAAGCCCTTCTCAGCGTTGAACCACTTGACGGTTCCCTGAGCCATGCCGTTCTCCTTGCGAGGGACGTATTGGGGGCCACACCGTGTGGCACCCGGTCCGCTGCGCTGATCGCCCTGCCTCCGGACGGGTCCGGAGTTTTTCGATATTGCTGAAAAACTACAAAAAGCCTGCGGTTACATGCTCCGCAGGCTTCAAGTACTGCAAGGGGAATCAAACTGCAACTGAGGGCAACGCTAGCATGCGTGCGCTGTGACGACCAGGGGTGACTTGCGGTCCGGACAAGGCGTGTCGTAAGGCCTGTACAGACCGGTTGTCGGGCCCTGGCGCGGTGTCCTGAAGGGGCTCGCAGGACGTGCCGGGAGGCCGGTCCGGAGCGGGTTCGGGGCGCGTTCAGAGCACGTTCGGAGTAGCTCCGGGACGGGTCCGGGACGGGTGGCGAAGGACGATCCAGAGCGTGTCGCAAGGCCGGTGCGGGCCGTCGGGAACGCCGGGCATACCCTGCGGGGAGGGCACGAACAGCAAGGGAGTGACGGCAGTGGCAGAACCGGTTGCGGTAGTCCAGGAGACCTCGGAGACGCCGGTCAGGCCGCGGGTCGGACATATTCAGTTCCTGAACTGCGTCCCCCTCTACTGGGGCTTGGCCAGGACCGGCAATCTGCTGGATCTCGATCTCACCAAGGACACTCCCGAGAAGTTGAGTGACCAGTTGGTGAGCGGTTCTCTGGACATCGGTCCGATCACCTGCGTGGAGTACCTGCGCCACGCGGACGACCTGCTGGTCCTGCCGGACATCGCGGTCGGCAGCGACGGACCGGTGATGTCCTGCGTGATCGTCAGCAAGCTGCCGCTCGCCGAGCTGGACGGCCGACGGGTCGCCCTCGGCTCCACCAGCCGGACCTCGGTCCGGCTCGCGCGGCTGCTGCTGGAGGAACGCGAAGGGGTCCGGCCGGAGTACTTCAGCTGCCCGCCCGACCTGGACGCGATGCTCGCCGAGGCGGATGCCGCCGTGCTGATCGGCGACCCGGCGCTGCGGGCCTACCTGGGGCAGGCGGCCGCGCAGGGGCTGGCGGTGCACGACCTCGGCGAGATGTGGAAGGAGTGGACCGGTCTGCCCTTCGTCTTCGCGGTCTGGGCCGCCCGCCGCGACTTCGTCGAGCGCAGCCCCGAGCTGACGGCCGCGGTGCACCGGGCCTTCCTGGAGTCCCGGGACCTCTCGCTGGTGGAGGCCCGCGAGGTAGCCGAGCACGCGGCCCGCTGGGAGGAGTTCGACGCCGGGGTGCTGGAGCGCTACTTCAGCGAGGCGCTGGACTTCTCGCTCGGCGAGCGGCAGCTGGCGGGCGTCGCGGAGTTCGCCCGCCGGGTCGGCCACGACAGCGGCTTCGCCCCCGACGTCGCGGTGCGGCTGCTGGAGCCGGTGCCGGCGGTGGTCTGACGGCGGTGGTCTGACGGCGGTGCTCTGAACAGTGGTGGTCTGATGGCGGTGCTCTGACGGCGCGGCGGGGTCGGGAGCCGCTGTCGGCGGAGGCGGGGGGCAAACCACCCCCCGTCAGGCCCCGGCCGCCCGGTAGCGTCGGCACACGGCCTCGGCGGTGGACGCCGGGCGGGCGAGGGGAGCGTGCGGGGGATGCAGGCACTGGGGTCGGACGATCCGCGCGAGGTGGGCCGGTACCGGCTGCTGCGCCGACTCGGCGCGGGCGGCATGGGCCGGGTCTACCTCGGCCGGACGGCGGGCGGGCGCACGGTGGCCGTCAAGCTGGTCCGCGGGGAGCTGGCCGAGGACGCCGAGTTCCGCGCCCGCTTCCGGCAGGAGGTCGCCGCCGCCCGTCTGGTCGGCGGGGCCTGGACGGCGCCCGTGCTGGACGCGGACACCGAGGGCGAGCACCCGTGGGTGGCCACCGGCTATGTCGCCGGGCCCGCGCTCGGCGCCGCCGTACGGGAGTTCGGACCGCTGCCCGAGCCGGCCGTGCGGACCCTCGGCGTCGGACTCGCCGAGGCGCTCGCCCACGTGCACGCGCTGGGGCTGGTCCACCGGGACGTCAAGCCGTCCAACGTGCTGCTCACCCTGGACGGGCCGCGGCTGATCGACTTCGGTATCGCCCGCGCGCTGGACGCGACCAGCGGCTTCACCCAGTCCGGTTATGTGGTCGGCTCGCCCGGCTTCATGTCGCCGGAACAGGCGGCCGGGCTGTCTGCCGGGCCGTCGAGCGACGTCTTCTCGCTCGGTGCGGTGCTCGCCTTCGCGGCCACCGGCATCCAGCCGTTCGGGGAGGGCGTCAGCGTCGCGGTCCTGCTCTACCGGGTGCTGCACGAGGAGCCGGACCTGACCGGGCTGGTCGAGCCGCTGCGCTCGGTCGTGCTCGGTTGCCTGGCCAAGGACCCGGCCGTCCGGCCGACCCCCGAGCAGTTGCGGGCCCGGCTGGACGGCGACGGCGGCGCCACCGTCCGGCTCGGGCGGGGCGGTTGGCTGCCGCCCGCGCTGGCGGCGGCGGTGGGGCGCAGCGCCGTCCAGCTGCTGGACCTGGAGGCGGGGGAGCCGGGTGCCGCGGGTGTGAGCGCCGGGTCCGGTGCCGGGGGTGACCGGTCGGCCGAACCGGTGGAGCGTACGCCGACCGAGGCGGCCTCGCCGGTGGACCGCGTCCCCACCGGGGCGGCCTCCCCGGTGGACCGCATTCCCACCGGGGCCCGGCCGGCGGGCGGCAGCCGCACCCGGTCCGGGGTGGTGGCCATCCTGGTGGCCGCGCTGGTGGTCCCGGCCCTCGGGTACGGGATCTACCGGGGCCTGCGGTCGAACGCGGGCCCGGGCCCGGATCCGGAGACCGGGCCCACCACGGCGACGACCGTCAGCGCCTCGTTCAGCATGTCGGTCACCTCCTCCTCGACGACGTCCTCGTCCAGTTCGACGACCGTCCTCCCGGCGCCCCCGTCGGCTGCCGGGGGCGGGTCCGGCCCGAGTGTGGTGCCGAGTGCGTTCCTCGGCGCCTGGAGCGGGGACATGACCACCGAGAAGCGGCTGCCCGCCGGTGTCACCACGCTCACCATCGGCCCGGCCGCGATCGGCCAGGAGAACACCACCAGCCACAACACCGTCGTCATCGCCGGTTCGCTCTCGGTCACCTGTGACGGTGCCTGGAGGCTCGACTCGGTGTCACCCGAGAAGCTGGTCTTCACCTCGCGGCTGGTCGGCTCCTCGTTTCCCGGGGCGTGCACCGGCGGGTCGAACTCGGAGACGCTCACCCTGCAGAAGGACGGCACGATCCGCTTCACCTCCGCCGACCCGCCGGCCGGGAACCCGTCCGGGACGCTGCGGCACGCGGGCTGACGCAGGCACGCGCAAGGGCTGGCGTAGGCTGGTTCGGCCGTAGCCAGCAGTGGTTTCAGCAGTACCTCCAGAACACGCAGCAGTACCCGAGAGAGAGAAGGCCGCCAGGTGTCCGAGCTCGCAGCGATCACCCTCGATGCGCCCAGCACCGACCTGCAGGCCATCCTCGACCGGGCCGCCGGTGGCGGCCGGATCAGCCCGGAGGAGGCGCTGGAGCTGTACCGCTCGGCGCCGCTGCACGCGCTCGGCTCGGCGGCCGACGCCGTCCGCCGCCGCCGCTACGCCGGTACCGAGCACATCGCGACGTACATCATCGAGCGCAACATCAACTACACCAACGTCTGTGTGACGGCGTGCAAGTTCTGCGCGTTCTACGTGGCGCCGAAGAGCGACAAGGGCTGGTCCCGCGACCTCGACGAGATCCTGCGCCGCTGCGCGGAGACGGTCGAGCTGGGCGGCACCCAGATCATGTTCCAGGGCGGCCACCACCCGGACTACGGCGTGGAGTACTACGAGCGCGCGTTCGCGGCGATCAAGGCGGACTTCCCGCAGCTGGTGATCCACTCGCTGGGCGCCTCCGAGGTCGAGCACATGGCGCGGATCTCCAAGGTCTCCATCGAGGAGGCCATCACCCGGATCCACAAGGCGGGCCTGGACTCCTTCGCGGGCGCCGGTGCCGAGCTGCTGCCGGAGCGGCCGCGCAAGGCGATCGCGCCGCTCAAGGAGTCCGGCGAGCGCTGGCTGGAGATCATGGAGGCCGCGCACGGCCTGGGCGTGGAGTCCACCTCCACCATGCTGATGGGCACCGGCGAGACCAACGCCGAGCGGATCGAGCACCTGCGGATGATCCGCGAGGTGCAGGACCGCACCGGCGGCTTCCGGGCCTTCATCCCGTACACCTACCAGCCGCAGAACAACCACCTGAAGGGCTCGACCCAGGCCACCGTCTTCGAGTACCTGCGGATGATCGCCATCGCCCGCCTGTTCCTCGACAACGTCGCCCACATCCAGGGCTCCTGGCTGACCACCGGCAAGGAGGCCGGCCAGCTGTCGCTGCACTACGGCGCGGACGACCTGGGCTCGGTCATGCTGGAGGAGAACGTCGTCTCGGCGGCCGGTGCCAAGCACCGCTCCAACCTCACCGAGCTGATCCACCTGATCCGGGCCGCCGACCGCGTGCCGGCCCAGCGATCGACCACGTACCAGCACCTGCGGGTGCTGGACGACCCGGCGAACGACCCGGTGGACCCGCGGGTCGCCTCGCACATCGCCTCCACCGCGATCGAGGGCGGGACGGCGCACCCGGAGCTGAAGATCCTCGACAACGCCTGACGCCTCCCGCCGTGCTGACCCCGCCTCCGCCGTGCTGACCCTGCACCGGGCCGCCCTCGTGCTGCCCGACCCGGCCGACCCCGCCGCCCCGCCGATCTCCGACGGGGCGGTGGTGGTGCAGGGCGAGCGGATCGCCGCGCTCGGCCCGTTCGGGGCGGCGGCGGACGCGTATCCGCAGGCCCGGGTGCGGGACTGGGGGGACGCCGTGCTCACGCCCGGGCTGTGCAACCCGTACGGGCACTGGCTGCTGGAGTGCGCCTACCACCCGGACCCGCGTGAGGGGGTCGGCAGCGAGCCGGTGCCCGGGGGGCTTGCGGGTGGTGGCCCGGCGGGTGGTGGCCCGTCGGGTGGCGCGGACGGCCCGGTGGGTGGTGCGGACGGCCCGGTGGGTGGTGCGGGTGGGTCCGATCCGGCGCGGTACGGCGCGAGCGCCCGGCGCGGGCTGCAGCGGATGCTCGGCTTCGGGGTGACGGCGGTGGCCGGTCCGTTCGAGCACGATGCGGTGCGGATGGCGGTGGCGCGTTCGGGGCTGGCCGCGCTGGGGGGTCCGGTGGCGTCGGTGGCTGCGGGAGCTGCGGGAGCCGGGGGGCCTGTGGGGGGCGAGGGGCCGCTTGACCCGCTTGCCGTGCTGCCGCTCGCCGCGGCGGTGTACGGGCGGCTGACGGTCGGCGGGCGGGCCGACTTCGCGGTGTTCGGCGCCGATGGCGGCGTCCCGCGCCCCGGCGGCTGCCTCGCCACCGTGCTGGCCGGGCGCCTGCTGTACCGGCGGCGCTGAATCCGATCTCCTACCCGTCGGTAGCCGGATTCCCGTTCGACGTACCGGACTTCCTTCGTGTGCCGCCGAACTCCGCTTGCGGCCATATCGTCTGATTCACCCTTCGCCGTGACCTGAGGGCCCGCCAGCGGATACGATCCCGGACAGCTCACTCCGTACCCTCACCACACATCACCCGTCCCCCGGCGGGTGTCGGGGCCCTGTCCCAGGCCCCGAAGGCAAGCCAGGACAGGAACCATGCGATCCGCGACCGTCCCCCCGCCGCGCTCCCCGCGGTTGGGCCGTGGTTGGTACCTCGCCGCTGTGCTCAGCGCCGTGCTGGCCGTCGGCATGTGCCTGCTCGGTTGGCGCCAAGCCGACCAGGCGGACCGGATCGGCGCCCACCCGGTGAGAGTGGAGGGCGTCGTCACCCAGCTGCCCACCGGCGGCGGGTCCTACAGTGCCGTCAGCTACCGGGCCGCCGGGCAGCCGCACACCGCCGCCGCGCTGCCGCTGGCGGACGGCGCCAAGCTCGGCGACGCGATCTGCCTGGAACACGCCGCCGACGACGCGGGCGCGGTACGGATCTGCGGCGACACCTACCCGCAGCCGGTCGGAGTCGGGCTGGCCCGGTTCAGCGTGCCGGTGGCCCTGCTGTTCTTCGCCGTCTGCATGCTGCGGATCCTCCGGCACCGCCGGGCGGTGGCCATCCGCAGCGGTCAGAGCCGCTTCGCCACCACCGTCGCGCTCGCCGCGGGCGCACTGCCCGACGGGATGCCCGCGATAACGCAGGGCAAGCGCTCGCGCCGCCGGCGCCGCTCGGGCGGGCGCCGGGGCCTGCACTGACGCTCCGGCGGCGCCGGGTCGGTCCGGACGGACCGGGTCGGTCGGACGGGGTCGGTCGGACGGGCCCGGCGGGGTCCGTGGCGGGTGTTCCGGGGCCCTGGTCGGGCGTTCCGGGGTCCTGGCGGGGTGAGCCGGTGAGGCCCTCGTGCGACGGACGGCGTGCCCCCTTGCCCGTGCTGTCGTCCTCAGGGTGAACAATGGGGTCGTGACCCGAGCCTCTCTGGACAAGCAGCCGCACGAAGTCGCCGCCATGTTCGACGACGTCGCGGCGAAGTACGACCGCACCAACGACGTGATCTCCCTGGGCCAGGCCCGCGCCTGGCGCCGGGCGGTGGCCGAGGCGGTGGCCGCCGGACCGGGAGACCTCGTGCTCGACCTCGGGGCCGGCACCGGTACCTCCTCGCTGCCCTTCGTCGACGCCGGAGCCAAGGTCGTCCCGTGCGACTTCTCGGTGGGCATGCTCACCGAGGGCAAGCGCCGCCACCCCGAGCTGCCGCTCACCGCGGGCGACGCCACCAGGCTGCCGTTCGCCGACGGCACCTTCGACGCGGTGACGATCTCCTTCGCGCTGCGCAACGTGCACGACACCGAGGCCGCGCTGCGCGAGATGTACCGGGTCACCAAGCCCGGCGGCAAGCTCGTGATCTGCGAGTTCTCCACCCCGACCTGGACGCCGTTCCGGACCGTCTACACCGAGTACCTGATGCGCGCGCTGCCGCCGGTGGCCACCGCCGTCAGCAGCAACCCGGACGCCTACGTCTACCTCGCCGAGTCCATCCGCGCCTGGCCGGACCAGCCAGGGCTGGCCGCGAAGCTGCAGGACGCCGGTTGGGGCAAGGCCGCCTGGCGGAACCTCACCGGCGGGATCGTCGCACTGCACCGCGCGTACAAGGTCTGAGCGGGCCGGCCGGCCGTCAGCAGCTCGTAGACTCGTCCAAGCCCAGCCGACCCGCAGCAGGAGTGTGCCCACCGTGTCCGAGACCGCAGTTGACCTGAGCGCAGGGGTTGTGGAGAGCACCGCCGACGTCATCGTGGTCGGCGCGGGCCCGGCGGGTGCCACCACCGCGTACTACCTCGCGCAGGCCGGCCTGGACGTGCTGCTGCTGGAGAAGACGGCGTTCCCGCGTGAGAAGGTCTGCGGCGACGGCCTGACCCCGCGTGCCACCAAGCAGCTGGTCGACATGGGCATCGACGTGTCGCTGGAGAACGGCTGGCTGCACAACAAGGGCCTGCGGATCATCGGCGGCGGCGTCCGGCTGGAGCTGGACTGGCCGGAGCTGTCGGCCTTCCCCGACTACGGCCTGGTCCGCAAGCGCGCCGACTTCGACGAGCTGCTGGCCCGGCAGGCCGAGAAGGCCGGTGCCCGGCTGTACGAGCGCTGCAACGTCAGCGGTCCGGTCCTGGACGACCGCACCGGCCGGATCGTCGGCGTCACCGCCAAGCTCGGCGAGGAGAAGCGCCCGGTCGTCTTCCGGGCCCCGCTGGTCGTCGCCGCCGACGGCAACTCGACGCGGCTCTCGCTCGCCATGGGCCTGCACCGCCGCGAGGACCGCCCGATGGGCGTCGCCTACCGGACGTACTTCACCTCGCCGCGCCACGACGACGACTACCTGGAGTCCTGGCTGGAGCTGTGGGACACCCGGGACGGCCAGCGGAAGCTGCTGCCCGGCTACGGCTGGATCTTCGGGATGGGCGACGGCACGTCCAACGTCGGCCTCGGCATCCTGAACTCCTCACCCGCCTTCGGCGAGCTGGACTGGCGCGAGGTGCTCAAGGCCTGGTGCGCCAGCATGCCGGAGGAGTGGGGCTACACGCCGGAGAACATGACCGACCCGATCCGCGGCGCCGCCCTGCCGATGGCCTTCAACCGGCAGCCGCACTACACCCGCGGCCTGCTGCTGGTCGGCGACGCGGCCGGGATGGTCAACCCGTTCAACGGCGAGGGCATCGCCTACGCGATGGAATCCGGGCAGATCGCCGCCGGGGTCATCGTCCAGGCCAACGCCCGCGTGACCGAGGCGGGCCGCGAGCGCGCCCTCCAGGCGTACCCGCGGATCCTCAAGGACGTCTACGGCGGCTACTACACCCTCGGCCGCGGCTTCGTGAAGCTCATCGGCAACCCGAAGGTGATGCAGCTCGCCACCCAGCGCGGCCTCACCCACCCGATCCTGATGAAGTTCGTCCTGAAGATGCTGGCCAACCTGACCGACCCCCAGGGCGGCGACGCGATGGACCGCATCATCAACGGCCTGGCGAAGGTCGCCCCGAACGCCTAGGACGGGTCCGCAGAAGTCATGGCAGCCATAGCTTGAGGCAGGCGATGGTGACGAGGGCCTGGTAGTTCCTCGCGGCAGAGTCCCTGAGCGCCCTTGGCATGCCGGCGGCGGTGCAGCGGGAGCCGTTGTGGATCGGTGACGGGGCAGCCCGGCAGGTTGTCCCTGCTCACCAGGCGGTCGCGGCGTGGTGCAGCGGGACCGATTCCGAGGTGGCTCCGCCGCGCCGCCTCCGCCGCGCCGCCCCCGACTGCGGGCGCGGGAGCCCGCCGCAAAGATAACGCTTGCATCACGACCGAAGATCGCGTGCAGCAGTCGCGAACCGGGCTCCGTCAGGTTGAGCGGGGGAGCCAAGGGGGCTTCGGGAGGGGCGAAGATGCTCAACAGACACCAGCCGGGTGACCATGCGAACCGCTGACGTCCCTGCCTTCACGGCATTTGTGCACGCCCGGTCGTCCGCCCTCTTCAGGACCGCGCTGCTGCTCACCGGCGAGCGTCATGTGGCCGACGATCTGGTGCAGTCCACGCTGGAACAGGTCTGTCGGCACTGGCGCCGGATTCGCTCCGCCGACGCGCCGGAGGCCTATGCGCGCAGGATCCTGGTGAACCTCGCCAACGACCGCTGGCGCAAACTGCGCGGACATGCGGAAGTGCCCCTGGACGACGGCGTCGGGGACGGACACGTCGATCCGTACAGAGGTCTCGTGGTCCGCGACGCGTTGATGCGCGAGCTGCAGTCCCTGCCGATCGGCATGCGCACCGTACTGGTGCTGCGGTACTTCGAAGATCTCGACGACGCGGAGATAGGCCACCTGATGAACATCTCGGCCGGCTCGGTCCGGTCCCAGGTGGCCCGAGGCCTGTCGAAACTCCGGTCGACCGTCGATGCCCAGGCAGTGCAGTCACGTTCAGGAGGGGCGGCATGAAGGACTACGACCTGGAGCAGGAGCTGGCCGCGGCCATGCTCGACCGTTCACGGCGGGAACCGCCGGGCAGCTACGACGTCGACGGCCTCATCGGGTCGGTACGGCAGCGCCGCCGGCGTCTGCAGGCAGGCGCGGCGGCGGCCGTGGCGATCGTGGCCCTGGGCGCGGGCTTCCTGTCCCGAGCCGATCGTGACCGCGTCTCGGTGCCCGTTCAGGCATCGACCGCGCCGAGTGTCGAGCTGCCGCCTTCTCCCCCGCCCACCGAGCCGCCATCGCCCACGGCTTCGGCTCCGGCTTCGACATCGGCTTCGAAACCGGCCTCCCCGGCCGACCCGGCCCGGACGACGAACGCGCTGTTCCTCGCTGCCCTGCGCTACCAGAATCCGGCTACCCGCTCCCAGGTGGACCCGGTGGCGGTAGCAGCTCTGTTCGCCAACGAGTCCACGTACCAACGGATCTGGGGCGCCGACTCTCGCGGTGTGACCTGCGGTGCCTCGGTCGACGGCGTGCTGGCGGCGGGCGAGGCCCTGCTGTACCAGGGGGTTGCGCGGCTCGATCGGGCCCCTTCGCTGACCTTCGACGGGGCCACGGGGAAGGTGACCGACCTGACCTGTAGGCCGGTCGTCGGAGACAGCAAGGGCGACGACCCCACGGTTTCCGGCTTCTACGGCGGGCTGGTGGCGGCCACCAAGTCCGGAGACTCCACAGCAGTGGCGGGGCTCGGGGAACAGTTCGTGACCGCGAACCTTCGCTCCGGCCAGGGCCCGGCCGCAGGCACCTGCTCCTTCACCACCCCCCCGTTCTGGCTCGCCGACAACCCCTCGTCCGGAACTCTCACCCACGGATGGACCGTGCACCTCGGCGGCCACCAGGACTTCTCGATCGAGATCGACGAGAACGGGAAGATCTCCGGATCCTGCGGCAAGTGAGCCGCACCGGCCGCCACTGAGGCCAACGACACCGGACCGGGCACGCGCCGCGGCGCGCCCGGAGACCCCTGCACGCCCTTACCGGCCAATAGGCGATGTCCGCATGCCCGGATGTCGGAGAGCGAGTGCCCGCGTGAAGCATCGGACAGCCTTCGTCATACCCGTACTCGTGGGCGTCGCCATGGTGGCCCACGTCCTGGTCCCGACCTCGAGTCCCGCCGAAGGCGCCCCTTCCGGCCCGCTGCCGACGTCAACCCCGTCAGCGGCGTCGAACCCGTCAGCGCCGGGCACGCTTCCCGAGCAACTCGCCGCCACACGTACGACAACGCCGGAACAGGCTGTGCGCCTCGCGCTCGACGGGCTCGGGGGGCACCACGGCCGGTACGCTCTCGCCGTCGAGGACCTCACCTCGGGCCGCTCGGCCGCCTACGGTTCGTCCACCGAGACCTTCACCTCCGCGAGCATCATCAAAGTCAACATTCTGGCCGCCCTGCTGCTGCAGACGCAGGACCGCGGAGACCGGCTCAGCCCTGCTCAGCGACAACTGGCCTCCGACATGATCCGCGTCAGCGACAACGACGCGGCGCAGAAGCTCTGGACCGACATAGGAAGACGCCAAGGCCTGGACGCGGCCAACGCCCGACTCGGACTCACCCCGGCGCACGCCGGCCAAACGGGACCCTGGGGACTGACCCGGACCACGGCCGGTGACCAAATCTCCCTCCTGAAGGCCGTGTTCACCCAGGACTCCCCCTTGAGCGCCGCATCCCGGTCGTACCTGCGGACTCTCATGAGCGCCGTCACCGACGGACAGAACTGGGGCGTCGGCGCAGCGGGAGCGCCCGGCGACCCGCCCGTGCTCAAGAACGGCTGGCTCCCGGACGGAACGCCTCAGCGGTGGGTCGTCAACAGCGTGGGCATCGTCGAACGCGCGGGACACACGCTGCTCGTCGTCGTACTCACCGACGGTCAGCCCACGCGGGAGACCGGCATCGCACTCGTCGAACAGACCGCGGCGACCGCGGTCGAGGCACTGGTGCGAACGCCCTGAGCCCCCTCTCGTCCGATGGACGCCCCCGGTTCCGGCGCGGATCCGGGCGGCGCTCCGGCCCGCAGGTCCGCGCCCGATCGCCGCGTCCAGTGCGTAACCACCCACACGCCGCAACGGGCGTCACGGCGTCAGGCCATGCCCGTGGGGCGTGGACGGTGGCCGGAGGCCGCCTCGCGCGCCGGCGCCGCGGCGTCCCCGAAGGCACGCCGCGGCATCGGCCGACGCTGGGAGCCCGGGCCTGGGGGCTCTCTTTCGGTGGGCCTGCGCGGCTGGTCCCGGTTGGGGGGGGCTCGGCCTCTGGTCCCGGCCGATGGGCGCTCTGCCTGGAGCGGCTCAGCTCGCGGTGGCCCGTACGTAGACGTCCGCGGCGCCGGCCAGGCCGGTGTTCGCGGGCGCCACGTAGATCTGTCGTCTGGTGGTGGTGGTGGTGGCGGGCGCGGTCGCGGTGGCGGTGTCGTCCGTCGGTTCGGGCAGCTGTGCGGCCTCGGCGGGCTCCTCGCCGGGCAGGGCCGCCCTCAGGTCGGCGGGGAGGGGGACCGGGGCGCCCGGCTGCGGGAGGTCGTAGACGTGGAGGAAGTCGTCCAGGTTCACGTCGTCACCGCCGCCTAGGCGGTAGTGGAGGTAGCCGACCGGCGTCCCGTCGGGTGCCAGGCCGTAGTGGGCGGCCTCCGGGATGTAGTAGCGGCCCTTGCCCGGGTGCTGCCCGGCGTGCAACTGCGCCAGCCGCTCAGCCCGGCTGACGTCGGTCTCGCGCGGAGAGTGGTCCTGCATCACCGCGACCACGCCCCAACCGGCGACGGCCACGGTGAACGCTCCGCACAGAGACAGGGCCCAGGCCGTCACCAGCCGTCCCACCTTCCGCCCCCGAGGCCCGGACCCGGCCTCGCCGATCCGCCCGCTGGTGTCGGACACCTGATGTTCCCCCTCCCGGGAGGCCGTCCGCCCCCTCGCCTACCTGGACACCGTTCGGCGGTGGGGAGTTCCGGGTGCCCTCGCGCCGGGCGTCGACACGGCGGAGGCCTGTCCTCAGGCTTCCTGGTCACCCTCGGGCTCCCGGCGGTCCTCGGGCTCCCGGCGACTGGCCGCCGAACGCTGCTCGACGTAGGCGAGGCGCTCGGCGAAGACGCGCGCCGCGTCCGGGGTGAGGGTGCGCAGAGCCACCAGGGCAGAGAAGACCACGTCGCAGAGTTCGTGCTGGACGTCCTCCCAGCTGTGGGTGACGCCCTTGCGGGGATTCTGACCGGTGGCGCCGATGACAGCGGCGCCGACCTCGCCGACCTCCTCGGAGAGCTTGAGGATGCGCAGCAGGCGCTCCTCCTGAGAGGAGAGCAGGCTCTCCTCGTCCAACCAGGCGACCAGGTGGTCGACGCTCTCCCAGATCCTGCTGTCCATCTGCCCTGCTCCCGTACGGCTCCGCTGACGCCGACCACGCTACGGGAGTCGAACGGGCAGCCTCGGCGTCAGCCTCAGCCTCGGCGGCGGCTGGTCGGGGTGGACCGGCTGTCGCCGGGCTGGCAATCGTCGGCCGACTACTGCGGGGTCGGATCCGCTGGGTCGGCTCCCCGAAGCTGGTTCGGGGAGCCGACCCGGCTCGGCGGCAGGTCCGGTGCTGCGGTGCGGCGGTGCGGCGGTGCGGCGGTGCTGCGCTGCTGCGGTGCTGTGGCCCGGTGGCCGCGGTCTAGCGGTTGCTGATCTTCACGTTGCGGATGTTCACCGGGAGGGTGGGGAAGCCGTCGCCGGGGTTGTTCTGGTCGTCCTCGCCGCCGGCGGCGATCTTCTGGAGGACGTCCAGGCCTGCGGTGATCCGGCCGAACGGGGTGTAGGCGGGGGAAAGCTTGGTGTCCTTCCAGACGAAGAAGAACTGGCTGCCGTTGGTGTTCGGCCCGGCGTTGGCCATGGCCACGGTGCCGGCGGGGTAGACCGCGCCGGTCAGGTTCTCGTCCGGGAAGGAGTAGCCGGGGCCGCCGCTGCCGGTGCCGGTGGGGTCGCCGCACTGCAGGACGTAGATCCGCTGGGTGGTGAGGCGGTGGCAGTGGCTGCGGTCGAAGTAGTCGTGTTCGGCGAGGAAGCGGAACGAGAAGGTGGTGCAGGGCGCCTTGTCCGTCAGGGCCTCGAAGGTGATCGAACCCTGGGTGGTCTTCAGCGTGGCGCTGTAGGGCTTGGCGGCCTTCTTGGCGTTGAAGACCGGGATGCCCTTGAAGTTGTCTGCGGGTACTGCCGGCGTGTACGTGCAGGTGGTGGCTGCAGGGGCGGCCGGCGGGGTCTCCGCGGCGGCGGTGCCGGTGGTCACGGCCAGCGGGAGGACGGTGGCGGCGGTGAGCAACGCCCAGTGTTTGCGCTTCACTTGACGAGCCTTCCGGAGGATGGTGGTCGGCGATGTTGTCATGGCGACATCATCCACGGACGGGAGGCGGTTCGGTAGACGCCGGGCGGTTCTTGGGGCGATTGGGTGGCCTGTGGTTGGGCTGGGGCTGGGGGCGGGCGGGGGCGTCGGCTGTGGCGGCCGGGCTCGGGGTGCGGCTGGCTGTTCAGGGGTTGTGGTGGTGGTCGGCGATTGCGGCGGGCGGGTCATGTGAACAGGCCGGCCCGGGCGGCGAGGGCGGCGGCGTCGGCGGCCCGCTCGGCGGTGCGGGCGTCGAGCGGCTCGCCGGTGACGAACAGTCGGTAGTAGAGCGGGGCGGTTGCCGCTCGGGCGACCTCGGCGCCGTCGGTGCCGGCGGGAAGTTCGCCTCGGGCCGTGGCTCGTTCGGCGACGCCGGAGGCCTGGCGGTGGCGGGCGGCGAAGAACCCGCGCAGGGCGGCCGCGCCGACGTCCGAGCGTTGGGCGGCGGAGATCAGTGCGGTGGGGGTGGGGCCCAGCTGGGGGTCGGTGAAGACGGCGTACACCTCGTGGGTGATCCGGCGGAGGTCCTCGCCGAAGTCCCCGGTGTCCGGCGCCTCCCAGGGGGCGTCGGCCGAGGCGGTGAGGGCGTCGGCGACCAGCCCGTCCACGCCGCCCCAGCGCCGGTACAGCGTCGCCTTGTGTACGCCGGAGCGGGCGGCGACGGCCTCGATGGTCAGCCCGTCGTACCCGTTCTCGGTGACCTCGGCGAGCGTGGCGGCCACGACGTCCGCACGGACGCGGGCGCTGCGACCGCCGGGGCGCGTGGCGGCCGTCCGGGAGGCGGGCGCCTGGGAGGTGGGCGTGAGGGGGGCGATGGGGTTGCTCTCGCTCAAAGTCGACTCCAGTCGCATTAAGGCTTGCCGTGGCACTGGGGGCGTGCCATCCTCGATCTTAATGCGACTGAAGTCGCATTTCGAGAGTTCGGGTGCCGGAGGGCTTGGCGCCCGAAGGACCGGGCGTCCAAGAGCCCGAGGGCCTTGAGTGTTCGAGGCCATGAGAGGAGTCCCATGACTGCCGCGATCCCCGACCCCACTGTGGTGCACCCCCTCGCCGGGCATGACCGGGTTGTCCTGCTGCGCTCGCTGGTCACCGACCCGCGTATCGAGGTCGGCGAGTACACCTACTTCGACGACCCCGACGCTGCCACCGCCTTCGAGGAGCGCAATGTCCTCTACGCCTATGGGCCGGAGCGGTTGGTGATCGGCAGGTACTGTGCGATCGCCACCGGTACCCGCTTCCTGATGGCTGGTGCCGCACACCCCGATCTGGGGGTCTCCACCTTCCCGTTCACGATGTTCGGCGGCAGTTGGACGGAGCGGACCCTCGACATCGTCACCGGTCTCCCCAGCCGAGGTGACACCGTCATCGGCAACGACGTCTGGTTCGGCTACGGTGCCACCGTCCTCCCCGGTGTGCGGATCGGTGATGGCGCGATCATCGCCGCCGGCGCCGTGGTTACCGCCGATGTCGAGCCGTACACCGTTGTCGGTGGCAACCCCGCTCGTACGATCCGCCGCCGCTTCGCGGAGGCCGACGTCGCCCGCCTGCTGCGCGCCGCCTGGTGGGACTGGCCCGTCGAACTCGTCACCGCTCATGTGCGGGACATCATGGCCGGTACCCCCGCCGACATCGAGGCCATCGCCGAGGCCAACGGCCTGGTCTGCGACGGGCCGGATCGGGGAGTGGAGACCATGCCGAGGCGGTGAGCGCCCCGGTCCTACCGTGGTCCTGGTCCTGGTCCTGGTCCTGGTCCAGGCCGTGCGGGCGAGGTGTGTGCGCGGGCTTTGCCGGGCGGAGTCGCAAAGCCGTTGATGGATCGGACCGGGATGCGCGAGGATGGCGGGCCTCACGCTCTGCACAGGGATCCGTCCGATGCCGTACGGGAATCTCGTCTGTCGATTCCGTCCGCTTCGGAAGGGCCTACGCATGCACACCTCCTCCGCTTTTGTTCGTGATGTGCCGGTGTTGCTGGTCGCAGTGGTCTGGGGGTCGAGCTTTCTGGCAGTGCAACGGGTCGCCGAGCCGGGGACGGTCGTGGCGATGCTTGTACTGCGGTTTGCGCTGGTGCTGCCGGTACTCGGAGCGTTCGCATGGCATGCCCTGCGGGGGATGGGGCGCAGGGAGTGGCTGGGCGGCGCGCTGCTGGGCCTGGTCCTCAGCGGGATCTTCCTGCTGGAGACATATGGCGCGGTGCACACCTCGGCCACCAATGCCGGTCTGATCATCAGCCTCACGATGGTGTTCACTCCTCTCGCTGAGAGTGGCCTTGGTCGGACGTCGCCACCGCGTGCCTTTCTGGCAGCGGCAGGCCTGTCGGTGCTCGGTATCGCGCTGCTTACCGGGGGAGGCGGGTTGAAGGCGCCTTCGCTCGGCGACCTGCTGATGCTCGGCGCAGCCCTGGTGCGGACCGTCCATGTGCTCACCATGTCCCGGATCCCCGCGATCCGGGGTACGGACTCGCTGGCCGCCACCTGGGTGCAACTCGCCACGGCGACCGCGGTCTTCGCGGTGGTGACGCCCTTCGCCGGCCCCGCCCCGTGGACCGTGGCGGCCTCGTACGGGCCGTCGCAGTGGGCCTGGCTGCTCCACCTGGCTCTGCTCTGTACCTTGTTTGCCTTCTTCGTTCAGATGTGGGCGGTGCGTACCACCTCGCCCTCCCGGGTCAGCCTGCTGCTCGGGACCGAACCCCTCTGGGCCGCCGTCTTCGGTATCACCCTGGCCGGCGACCACCTCGGCCCGCTGGCCCTGTTCGGCGCCGTGCTCGTCCTCGTCGCCACCGAGTGGGGTCGCCGTACGAGCGCCCCGGCCGCACACCATGCGGTCGACTCGGAGCCCGAATCCGACCGGGAGCCCGACGCCGACCGGGTGTTGACGACCACCCCGGAGCCGGGCCCGGATCCGGCTCCAGTCGCGGTGCCGGCGTCGGCGTGACGGGCGGGGCTACCGGCGGCGCAGAGTGCGGCGTGCGTAGTCGGCGGTGACCACGGCGACCAGTGGGCCCCAGGCTATGAGCGGGATGTAGCAGACGGTCATCACCAGACCGGCGAAGCCGTGGGGGGAATCGGGGCTGCTCATGGCATTTGCCCAGCCGCCACAGACGGAAGCGAGGCTGAGGTAGGTCAGGATGGCCGACCCGAGAGCGGCCGGGACGATGGCGGCCAGGGGGCGGACGCGTCGGCCGCCGATCAGGGGGAGCCAGCGGGGTGTGATCCGGCCCCAGGGGCGGACCAGGCCGACCGTCAGGAAGGCCAAGGTCTCGGCGAGTGCGCTGAGGGCCACCGCGTAGACGGCTCCCCAGCCGGGGTGCTGGTCCCCGGCGAACTTGGCCATCTCGCCGCTGGCCCCGACCGGGACTCCGAGGCCGAACGCGATGCGCCAGAGGCCGGAGGGGACCGTCGTCCAGACGGCGGCTTTGGCGGCGCGCTCGATCCAGCGCGGGGCGGGCGGCACGTCGTCGGCGGCAGGGGCCGGGCGGACGGACTGCTTGGTGTCGATCGCGGTGTCGATCATGGTGGCGAACTCCCCTCCCGAACGGCCCCGGTGGCCGATCGATGACTCAAGCGTGACCGCAGGGCGAGGCTGGCGGCAGATGCCGATCGGACTGTTCTGGCTGCTCAGAAAGGCGCGAGGAATGTGCCGATCGGCAGAGGCGGCCGACTTTGGAGATCCGTAGGCTGACGGCACTCGGGGGAAGGGAGTCGACGATGAGTCAGTTTCTTGCGCTGGTCGTTCCGGCGGTCGTGCTGCTCGGCTGGGCGGCGCGGGCACGGTTCGGAGTGGCGGCCGTTGCGGGTGTGGCAGGGGCGGTGTCTGCAGCGGTCACCGCCGGCGTCTGGGCCGCGGGCCGGTGGGCGGAGTCCGACCGGTGGCCAGGGCTGGTCGGGCTGGCCGAACTGGCCTGCCTCCTGGTGCTGGTGGTGCTCGCGCTGCGCAGCGAGGAGGGGTGGCGGTGTGCGGCATCGACCTGGTCGGTCGGCGGTGCGGTGGCGCTCTGGCCCTCCCGGTTCGAGGCGATCGTCGGCCCTACGGATGCGTTGACGCTCTTCGGGTTCGGTTCGGTGCTCGCACTCCCCGCCGTCCTGGCCGGACTCTATCTGCGCAGGCTGGACGACACCCGGCGGAGCTCGGTGGCCGCTGCTCGACGGACCCAGCGTCTGGAACTCGCCCATGACCTGCACGACTTCGTGGCACACGATGTCAGCGGCATGGTCGCCCAGGCGCAGGCCGGCATGGTGTTGGCCGCCTCCGATCCGGTCCGGGCGGCGGCCCTGTTCGAGCGGATAGAGCAGGCCGGGCAGCAGGCGTTGGCCTCGCTGGACCGGACCGTTCACCTGCTGCGCAGTGAGGAGGAGAACGCACTTGAGCGAAGCCCGCAGCCAGGCCTGGCCGAACTCGCAGAGCTCACCGAGCGGTTCGCTTCCTCCGGCAGTACCGAGGTGCGGCTCGACGCGGTACCGGACGGGCCGGCCATCCCGAGGGAGGTGGCGGCGACGGCGTATCGGATCGTGGTCGAGGCGCTGACCAACGTCCGCCGCCACGCACCCTCCGCCCGATCCGTCGATGTCCGGGTGCGACGCGAGGGCAGGGGGCTGGAGATCGTGGTGCGCGACGACGGTGGTGGCTCGCAGCCCCCCAGCCCCCGCAGGGGCGGCAGCGGACTGGCCGGGCTGGCGGCCAGGGTGGAGGCGCTGGGTGGGACGCTCACCGCGGCGCGAGATGGTGACGGCTGGCGAACAACGGCGACCATGCCCTTGGAGGGTCGATGAGCATCCGAGTCCTGTTGGCAGACGACGACGAGACGATCCGCAGCGCGTACGGGATCATCCTGGACGCCCAGCCTGACATCGAGGTCGTGGGTGAGGCCGCGGACGGCCAGGAGGCGCTTGAACTGGCCGAACGGTTGCGCCCTGACGTGATCCTTGCGGACATCCGGATGCCGCGGGTGGACGGGCTGGAGCTCACCCGGCGGCTCGGCGGAGAGTTCCGGGTGGTCGTGGTGACCACCTTCGACCTGGACGAGTACGTGCACACGGCGATTCGCTCCGGAGCGGCCGGATTTCTGCTGAAGAGGTCGGGCCCGACCCTGCTGGCAGAGGCGGTTCGAGCGGCGGTCGCGGGGGACGCCCTGATCAGTCCGCAGGTCACCGTCCGCCTGCTGCGGCAGCTGTCGCAGCCGAATCAGGACCGACGGGAGGAGAACGGGGGGCGGGAAAGCCTGGAAAGGCAGGGCCGGTGGGGGAGGCAAGGGGCGCGGGAAAGGAAGAAGGAACTGGCGATGGACGGGGCGCAGGGAGGCCCGGGCGGACAACTGTCGGGGGGTCCCTTCGAAGATCTCACCGGGCGTGAGACCGAGATCGCCAAGCTGGTGGCCGGGGGTGCGACCAACGCCGAGATCGCTGCAGAGCTGTTCATCGCCGCCGGCACGGTGAAGAACCACCTGGCCGCGATCCAGCGGAAGATCGGCGCACGGAACCGGGTCGGCATTGCCGCCTGGGCCTGGGAGAGCAGCATCTGAGATCGGCCTCCACCGGGCCGGCCCGCCTTCGTCGGCCCGCCCGCTGGTCGGCCTGCCCTGAATACCCTCCGACTGGCCCGGGATCCGCCGCGCCGGCAAGCCCTCGCCCCTGCCAACGTCCGCCCTCGCCCCTGCCGACGTCCGCCCCGCCGCTCCCTCACCCGCCACCTCTCGCGCTCGCCACTTCCCTCCGAGCCCGCCACCCCGCCACCCCTCCGTCCCGCCGTCCCCAGCCCTCACCGCTCCCTGTTCGCGCGCTTGTGAACGAAGGGTCAAGCGGACGTTCGGTGGCCTGCCACCCCTGCGAGTGAGGCCCAATAACACGTCAACATGACGCCCGGAAATTTGCCGTGGGCGGAGCATAGTTGATATAGGAGCACGCCGCTGACCAGCTGCTTCGCAGGTAAATGCGACTGGTTGTGATCATTTGACTTCTTTGCGTTGACAACTCTGGGCATGCTCACTTTCATCACCATTCAAGAGGTGTCGTAGATCACAAAGATCACGGTGAACTGCGTGTCGCAGATCACAAGCCGACGGGCATAGGATGCGCTCGTTCCAGGCTTTGTGAACTGCCTCACATGGGGTGGATCTCGGGAACTGGAACACGGGTCCACCACAGCGTGACCCGTCGGTTCCGATCTGCAGTCAAGGACGACTGGACGGAGGGAGCGGGGGCTATGAATGCCTACGCGCCGATCCTCGTACTCGGTGCCATCGCGGCGGCGTTCGCGGTCGGCTCCGTCGTGATGGCCTCACTGACCGGCCCCAAGCGTTACAACCGGGCCAAGCTGGAGGCGTACGAGTGTGGCATCGAGCCGACCCCGCAGCCCGTGGGCGGCGGTCGGTTCCCGATCAAGTACTACCTGACGGCGATGCTCTTCATCGTCTTCGACATCGAGATCGTCTTCCTCTACCCGTGGGCGGTCAGCTTCGACGCCCTGGGGATCTTCGGGCTGGTCGAGATGCTCCTGTTCATCGCCACGGTCTTCGTCGCATACGCCTACGTCTGGCGGCGTGGCGGTCTGGAGTGGGACTGACCGCTGACCTTGTGAACGGGCGGACAAGCCCGAACGGGCGGACAAACCACAGGACTTGAGCCACTTGAGGGCATTGAGAGGGATCTGATGGGAATCGAGGAGAAGCTGCCGAGCGGCTTTCTGCTCACGAGTGTGGAGACGGCCGCCGGCTGGGTACGCAAGGCGTCGCTCTTCCCGGCCACCTTCGGACTGGCCTGCTGCGCGATCGAGATGATGACCACCGGAGCCGGTCGCTACGACCTGGCCCGGTTCGGCATGGAGGTGTTCCGGGGCTCCCCCCGGCAGGCCGACCTGATGATCGTGGCAGGGCGGGTGAGCCAGAAGATGGCCCCGGTGCTGCGCCAGGTGTACGACCAGATGCCCAACCCGAAGTGGGTCATCTCGATGGGCGTCTGCGCTTCGTCGGGCGGAATGTTCAACAACTACGCGATCGTGCAGGGCGTCGACCACATCGTTCCGGTGGACATCTACCTGCCCGGTTGTCCGCCCCGCCCGGAGATGCTGATGGACGCCATCCTGAAGCTGCACGACAAGATCCAGCACGAGCCGCTGGGCGTGAACAAGCGCCGGGCCGAGGAGCTGGGCGAGGCCCTGGCCCTCCAGGCCACCCCGGTCAGCGAGATTCGGGGGCAGCTGCGATGACCTCGGAGAACACACCGAACGCCGAAAACACGCCGGGCGCCAAGAACGCACCCAACGCCAAGAGCGAGCCGACCGCCAAGCCGGCCGCACCGGACGCCAACAGCGCCCCGACCGCCGAGGGCGTCCCCGCCTCGCGCAGGGAGATCCCGGTCGAGGTGGTCGGCCGACGCCAGGGCATGTTCGGAGCCCAGGGCAGCGGCGACACCTCGGGGTTCGGCGGCCTCGCCGCCCCGATCGCGCTGCCGTCCGCCAGCGAACGCCCGTACGGCGGCTGGTTCGACGAGGTGGCGGACGAGCTGGAGGGTGCGCTGGAGGAGCAGGGGCTCTCCCCGTCGGACGTCATCGAGAAGACCGTCGTCGACCGCTCCGAACTCACCTTCCACATCGCCCGCGAGCACCTGCTGAGGACGGCCCGCACCCTGCGCGACGACCCGGCGCTCCGCTTCGAGCTCTGCCTCGGCGTGAGCGGCGTGCACTACCCGGGCGACAAGGGCCGTGAGCTCCACGCGGTCTACCACCTGCGCTCGATCACCCACGGCCGGTTGCTGCGGCTGGAGGTCACCGCACCGGACGCCGACCCGCGCATCCCGTCCGTGGTGAGCGTCTATCCGACCAACGACTGGCACGAGCGCGAGGCCTACGACTTCTTCGGCCTGGTCTTCGAGGGCCACCCGGCCCTCACCCGGATCATGATGCCGGACGACTGGCTGGGCCACCCGCAGCGCAAGGACTACCCGCTCGGTGGCATCCCCGTCGAGTACAAGGGCGCCCAGATCCCGGCGCCCGACCAGCGGAGGTCGTACAGCTGATGACCACTCAACACGAGCAGGCGGCGCACTACGAAGAGGCGCAGCCCCGCGAGACCACCGAGGGCCGGGTCTTCACGGTCACCGGAGGCGACTGGGGCGAGGTGGTCGAGGCCGTCGGCCGCGCCGACGACGAGCGCATCATCGTCAACATGGGCCCCCAGCACCCGTCCACCCACGGTGTGCTGCGCCTGATCCTGGAGATCGACGGCGAGACGGTGACGGAGGCCCGCTGCGGTATCGGCTACCTCCACACCGGTATCGAGAAGAACATGGAGTTCCGCAGCTGGGTCCAGGGCACCACCTTCGTGACCCGGATGGACTACCTGACCCCGCTGTTCAACGAGACCGCCTACTGCCTGGCGGTCGAGAAGCTGCTCGGGATCACCGACGACGTGCCCGATCGCGCGAGCGTCATCCGGGTCCTGATGATGGAGCTCAACCGGATCTCCTCGCACCTGGTCTGCCTGGCCACCGGCGGTATGGAGATCGGCTCCACCACCCTGATGATCTACGGCTTCCGGGACCGCGAACTGATCCTGGACGTCTTCGAGCTGGTCACCGGCCTGCGGATGAACCACGCGTACGTCCGCCCCGGCGGCCTCGCCCAGGACCTGCCGCCCGGCGCCGTCGACCAGATCCGCGAGGCGGTGAAGACGCTCCGCTCGCGGATGCACGAGTACGACAAGCTCGCCACCGGCAACCCGGTGTTCAAGGCCCGCCTGGTCGACGTCGGCTTCCTGGACCTGCCCGGCTGCCTGGCCCTCGGTGCGACCGGCCCGATCCTGCGGGCCACCGGCCTGCCGCACGACCTGCGCAAGACGGACCCGTACTGCGGCTACGAGGACTACGACTTCGAGGTGGCGATCGCCGACGGCGCCGACTCCTACGCCCGCTTCCTGATCCGGCTGGAGGAGATGCGGCAGTCGCTGCGGATCGTCGAGCAGTGCCTGGACCGGCTGCGTCCGGGCCCGGTCATGGTGGCGGACAAGAAGATCGCCTGGCCGGCCCAACTGGCCGTCGGCCCGGATGGGATGGGCAACTCGCTCGACCACATCCGCAAGATCATGGGCACCTCGATGGAGGCCCTGATCCACCACTTCAAGCTGGTCACCGAGGGCTTCCGGGTCCCGGTCGGGCAGGCGTACGCGGCGGTCGAGTCGCCCAAGGGCGAGCTCGGCGTGCACGTGGTCAGCGACGGCGGGACGCGCCCGTACCGGGTCCACTTCCGGGATCCGTCGTTCACCAATCTGCAGACGATGGCGGCGATGTGCGAGGGCGGCCAGGTGGCCGACGTGATCGTCGCGGTGGCCGGGATCGACCCGGTGATGGGAGGCGTGGACCGGTGACAGACGTCCAGTTGGGGATGCCGGCGCTGCCGGCCAGGCCGTACCCCGAGGAGGTGCACACCCGCCTCGCCGCCGACGCCCGGGAGCTGATCGGCCGCTACCCGGTGGCCCGGTCCGCACTGCTGCCGCTGCTGCACCTGGTGCAGGCCGAGGAGGGCTTCGTCAGCCCGACCGGCATCCGGTTCTGCGCCGAGCAGTTGGACCTCACCACCGCCGAGGTCACCGCGGTGGCCACCTTCTACACCATGTACCGGCGCCGACCCGCCGGGAAGTACCACGTCGGGGTGTGCACCAACACCCTCTGCGCGGTGCTCGGCGGGGACCAGATCTTCGACGAGCTCCAGCAGCACCTCGGGATCCGCAACAACGAGACCACCGAGGACGGCGAGATCTCGATCGAGCACATCGAGTGCAACGCGGCCTGCGACTACGCCCCCGTGGTGATGGTCAACTGGGAGTTCTTCGACGACCAGACCCCCGAGAGCGCCAAGCGGCTGGTCGACGACCTGCGGGCGGGCCAGGAGGTCCGGCCCACCCGCGGCGCCCGGCTCTGCAGCTTCAAGGAGTCCGCCCGCATCCTGGCCGGCTTCCCCGACGAGCGCCCCGGTGCGGTGGACGAGTCCGGTGTGGGCGGTGCGCCCTCGCTCGCTGGCCTGCGCCTGGCCAAGGGCGAGGCCCTGCCCGGCACCGGCGGCACCAAGGTCGTCTCGCCCCGCCACGAAGGGACCGAAGCGTGATGACCTCCGCCGAGCCGGCCGAGAAGCTGCTCACCCCCGTGCTCTCCGCCTCCTGGGACGACAGCCGGCCCTGGACGCTCGCCACCTACCGGCGCCACGCCGGGTACGAGGGCCTGACGGCCGCCCTCGCCATGCCGCCGGACGACGTGATCGCCCTGGTCAAGGACGCCGGCCTGCGCGGCCGCGGCGGGGCGGGCTTCCCCACCGGCATGAAGTGGCAGTTCATCCCGCAGAACGACGGGAAGCCGCACTACCTGGTGGTCAACGCGGACGAGTCCGAGCCGGGTACCTGCAAGGACATCCCGCTGCTGTTCGCCAACCCGCACTCGCTGATCGAGGGCATGATCATCGCCTCGTACGCGATCCGCTGCAACCACGCCTTCATCTACCTGCGCGGCGAGGTCGTCCCGGTGCTGCGCCGGCTGCAGGCGGCCGTCGCCGAGGCCTACCGGGCCGGGCTGCTCGGCAGGGACATCCTGGGCTCCGGCATCGACCTCGACATCACCGTGCACGCGGGCGCCGGCGCCTACATCTGCGGTGAGGAGACGGCGCTGCTGGACTCGCTGGAGGGCCGTCGCGGCCAGCCGCGGCTCCGGCCGCCGTTCCCGGCCATCGCCGGGCTCTACGCCTGCCCGACGGTCGTCAACAACGTCGAGTCGATCGCCTCGGTGCCGCCGATCCTGGCCCGGGGCAAGGAGTGGTTCAAGGGCCTGGGCACCGAGAAGTCCCCCGGCTTCACGCTCTACTCGCTCTCCGGCCACGTCACCAACCCCGGCCAGTACGAGGCCCCGCTCGGCATCACCCTGCGCCAGCTGCTCGACATCAGCGGCGGCATCCGGGCCGGTCACCGGCTCAAGTTCTGGACCCCGGGCGGCTCCTCCACCCCGATGTTCACCGACGAGCACCTCGACGTCCCGCTCGACTACGAGGGCGTCGGCGCGGCCGGCTCGATGCTCGGCACCAAGGCCCTGCAGATCTTCGACGAGACCACCTGCGTGGTGCGGGCCGTCACCCGCTGGACGGAGTTCTACGCCCACGAGTCCTGCGGCAAGTGCACCCCCTGCCGCGAGGGGACGTACTGGCTGGTCCAGCTGCTGAAGCGGATCGAGTCCGGTGAGGGCGTCGACGGGGACCTGGAGAAGCTCCTCGACATCGCCGACAACATCAACGGCAAGTCCTTCTGCGCCCTGGGCGACGGCGCGGCGAGCCCGATCGTCTCCTCACTCCAGCACTTCCGGGCCGAGTACGAGCAGCACCTCGCCGAGCGGCGCTGCCCGTTCGATCCGGCCGCCTCCACCGTCTGGGCCGACGGCCCCCGCCCCGGCCACCAGTCCGCCACCGAAAGGGAGGTGCACGCGTGACGATCACAGAGCCATCCACCTCCAAGGCAGCGGTCGAACTGGTCACGCTCACCATCGACGGCGTCGAAGTGCAGGTCCCCAAGGGGACGTTGGTGATCCGGGCCGCCGAGCAGATCGGCACCCAGATCCCGCGCTTCTGCGACCACCCGCTGCTCGACCCGGCCGGCGCCTGCCGGCAGTGCATCGTCGAGATCGAGGGTCAGCGCAAGCCCGTCGCCTCGTGCACCATCCCGGTCGCCGAGGGCATGGTGGTCCGGACGCAGGTCAGCTCGCCGGTCGCCGAGAAGGCGCAGCGCGGCGTGATGGAGCTGCTGCTGATCAACCACCCGCTGGACTGCCCGGTCTGCGACAAGGGCGGCGAGTGCCCGCTGCAGAACCAGGCGATGTCCACCGGCGACGTCGACTCCCGCTTCGAGGGGATGAAGCGGACGTACGAGAAGCCGATCCCGCTGAGCACCCAGGTGCTGCTGGACCGCGAGCGCTGTGTGCTCTGCGCCCGCTGTACCCGGTTCTCGCAGCAAATCGCCGGGGACCCGTTCATCGACCTGATCGAGCGCGGAGCCCTGCAGCAGGTCGGCATCGGGGACGCGGAGCCGCTCGACTCCTACTTCTCCGGCAACACCATCCAGATCTGCCCGGTCGGCGCGCTCACCTCGGCGGCTTATCGTTTCCGCTCCCGCCCGTTCGACCTGGTCTCCTCGCCGAGCGTCTGCGAGCACTGCTCCGCGGGCTGCGCGCAGCGCACCGACCACCGGCGCGGCAAGGTGCTGCGTCGGCTGGCGGGTGAGGACCCGGCGGTGAACGAGGAGTGGAACTGCGACAAGGGCCGGTTCGCCTTCCGGTACGCGCAGCAGCGCGACCGGATCACCACCCCCCTGGTCCGCGAGAACGGTGAACTCGTGCCCGCCTCCTGGCCGGAGGCGCTGGCGAAGGCCGCCGAGGGCCTGCGCGGCGCCCGCACCGGGGTGCTCACCGGAGGCCGGGTCACCGTCGAGGACGCCTACGCGTACGCCAAGTTCGCCCGGGTGGTGCTCGGCACCAACGACGTGGACTTCCGGTCCCGCCCGCACAGCGGCGAGGAGGCGGACTTCCTGGCCGCGGCCGTCGCCGGCCGGGGCGTCGACCTCGACGGCGAGGGCGTCACCTACGACGAGCTGGAGGGCGCCCCGGCCGTGCTGCTCGCGGGCTTCGAGCCCGAGGAGGAGTCGCCGATCGCCTTCCTGCGGCTGCGCAAGGCCAACCGGGCCCACGGCCTCAAGGTGTTCTCGATCGCCGCGTACGGCTCCCGGGGCCTGGCCAAGCTGCGCGGCGCGCTGCTGCCGGCCGCCCCCGGCACCGAGGCCGAGTGGCTGGCCGCCCTCGCCTCCGACGAGCCGCTGAACGACGACGCGGGCCGTGCCGCCGAGCTGCTGCGCACCCCCGGCGCCGTGATCCTGGCCGGCGAGCGGCTGGCCGCCGCCCCCGGCGCGCTGACCGCCGCGCTGCGCCTCGCACACGCCACCGGTGCCCGGCTCGCCTGGATCCCGCGCCGGGCCGGTGAGCGCGGCGCCGTCGAGGCCGGCGCGCTGCCCGGGCTGCTGCCCGGCGGCCGCCCGGTCTCCGTGCCGGCCGCCCGGGCCGAGGCCGCCGCGGCCTGGGGGGTGGCCGAGCTCCCGGCCCGGCTCGGCCGGGACACCGACCAGATCCTGGCGGCCGCCGCCGCGGGGGACCTGGACGCCCTGCTGGTCGGCGGTGTCGACCCGGACGACCTGCCGGATCCGGTGCTCGCCGAGGAGGCGCTGGCCGGGGTCGGCTTCGTCGTCTCCCTGGAGCTGCGCCCGTCCGCCGTCACCGCGCAGGCCGATGTGGTGCTGCCGGTCGCGGCGGTGGCCGAGAAGGCCGGGACGTTCCTGGACTGGGAGGGCAGGGTGCGGATGTTCGAGGCCGCACTCAAGCCCGACCAGCAGATGGGCCGCCACCTCCACCCGGACCTGCGGGTGCTGAACATGCTGGCGGACGCGCTGGGCCACCGGCTCGGCCTGTCCGACGTCCGGTCCGCCCGGCTGGAGCTGGACGGCTTCACGCCGTGGACCGGGGACCGCTCCACCGACCCCGCCGCACACCCCGGGCTGCTGCCCCGGCCGGCCACCGGCCAGGCGGTCCTGGCGGGTTGGCGCCTCCTGCTGGACGAGGGCTCGCTCCAGCAGGGCGATCCGCACCTGGCCGGTACCCGGCACCCGGCGGTCGCCCGGATCTCCCCGGTCACCGCGAAGGAGATCGGCGCCGGCGAGACCGGCTCCGAGGAGTCCGGTGCCACCGCGGCGCTGCGGCTGACCGGCCCGGCCGGCTCGCTCACCCTGCCGCTGGAGATCGCCGAGGGCATCCCCGACCGCACGGTCTGGATCCCGCTGAACTCCACCCCGGGCGGCGCGTACCGGGCGCTCGGCACCACGGTCGGCCACCTGGTCACCATCGCCGCCGACACCATCGCCTCCGCCCCGGCCGCCGCCGCCCCGGCCACCGCCACTGCGGTCACCGGCGCTGCGGCCACCGGCACCACCACCGTCGACGCCGCGGCGAAGACGGCCGCCACGAGCACCGAGGGGGAGCAGTGAACCTCGCCGCGTACGAGACCCTGGGCTTCTTCGGCCGCGACCCCTGGTGGCTGGTGCTGCTCAAGGCGGTCTTCTGCTTCGCCTTCCTGGTCGGCACGGTGCTGATCGCGATCGTCTGGGAGCGCAAGGTGGTGGCCTGGATGCAGCTGCGCATCGGGCCCAACCGGCACGGCCCGTGGGGCCTGCTGCAGTCGCTCGCCGACGGCGTGAAGCTGGCGCTCAAGGAAGACCTGGTGGTCAAGGGCGCCGACAAGGCGGTCTACATCCTGGCCCCGATCGTCTGCGCCATCCCCGCGTTCATGGCCTTCGCGGTGATCCCGTTCGGCCCGGCCGGCGACGAGGTGTCCATCTTCGGCACCCGGACGCCGCTGCAGCTCACCGACTTCCCGGTGGCGTTGCTGTACATCCTGGCCACCGCCTCGGTCGGCATCTACGGCATCGTGCTGGCCGGCTGGTCCTCCGGCTCGACCTACCCGCTGCTCGGCGGGCTGCGCTCGTCCGCGCAGATGATCAGCTACGAGATCGCGATGGGCCTGTCCTTCGCGGCGGTGTTCATCTACTCGGGCTCGATGTCCACCTCGGAGATCGTCTCCTCGCAGCAGCCCACCTGGTTCGCGGTGCTGCTGCCGGTGTCCTTCATCGTCTACATCATCGCGATGGTCGGCGAGACCAACCGGGCGCCGTTCGACCTCCCGGAGGCCGAGGGCGAGCTGGTCGGCGGCTTCAACACCGAGTACTCCTCGCTGAAGTTCGCGATGTTCATGCTGGCCGAGTACGTCAACATGGTCACCGTCTCGGCCGTCGCCTCCACGCTCTTCCTGGGCGGCTGGCGGGCCCCCTGGCCGGTCTCCACCTTCTGGGAGGGGGCCAACCACGGCTGGTGGCCGATGCTCTGGATCATCCTGAAGATCCAGCTCCTGCTGTTCTTCTTCATCTGGCTCCGCGGCACCCTGCCCCGGCTGCGCTACGACCAGTTCATGAAGCTCGGCTGGAAGGTCCTGATCCCGGTCTCGCTGGTCTGGCTGGTGATGGTGGCCAGCGTCCGCGCCCTGCGCAACGAGGGCTACGACTTCGGCGAGGTGGTGCTGTACGTCGGTGCACCGGTCGCCGCGATCCTGCTGCTGGCCCTGCTGCGGGACTTCCTGCGGCGCAAGCCCGAGCCGGAGGAGGCCGCACCCGGCGGGGAGTTCGACCCGATGGCGGGCGGCTACCCGGTGCCGCCGCTGCCCGGCCAGCAGCTCCCGCCCGTTCCGCGTCGGCGCAGCCGCGCCCCGAAGCAACTCCAGGACGCCCTCAACGGGGCCGACCATTCCGAAGGGAGCTGAACCGAGATGTCGTCCGACGAGCCGACTGCGCCTGATTCAACTGAAAGGCCATCGATTCTCGGCCCGGCCGCCGGCTTCGGCGTGACCTTCAAGGCCATGTTCAAGAAGCGGCTCACCGAGCAGTACCCGGAGCAGAAGAAGCCCACCGCCCCGCGCTTCCACGGCCGCCACCAGCTGAACCGGCACCCGGACGGCCTGGAGAAGTGCGTCGGCTGCGAGCTGTGCGCCTGGGCCTGCCCGGCCGACGCGATCTACGTGGAGGGCGCCGACAACCGGGACGAGGAGCGCTACTCGCCCGGCGAGCGGTACGGCGCGGTCTACCAGATCAACTACGCCCGCTGCATCCTGTGCGGGCTCTGCATCGAGGCCTGCCCGACCCGCGCGCTGACCATGACCAACGAGTACGAGCTGGCGGACTCCTCGCGCCGGGACCTGATCTTCACCAAGGAGCAGCTGCTGGTCGGCCTCTCCGAGGGCATGGTCGACTCCCCGCACGCCTACTACCCGGGCGCCGACGAGGGCGCCTACTACCGGGGCGAGATCACCGCGGCCGCGCCGGACACCGTGCAGCAGGAGCGTTCCGACCGGGAGCCGGAGGTGCAGAAGTGACCGCCATGACCCTTGCGGCCACCGGAACCACCTCGACCGGGGAGGCCGTCCAGTTCTGGGTGCTCGCGGTGATCGCCGTGGGCGGCGCGCTCGGCATGCTGCTGATGCGCAAGGCCGTGCACAGCGCGCTCTGCCTGGCCGCCACCATGCTCGCCCTGGCGGTCTGTTACATGGCCGAGGGCGCGGTGTTCCTGGGCGTGGTGCAGATCGTCGTCTACACCGGCGCGATCATGATGCTGTTCCTGTTCGTGGTGATGCTGGTCGGCGTCACCAGCGCCGACTCGCTGAAGGAACAGCTGAAGGGGCAGCGGTTCGCCGCCCTGCTGTGCGGGCTCGGGTTCGGCGTGCTGCTGATCGCGGGTATCGCCAACGCCAAGCTGGACACCTTCTCGGGGCTGGCCGAGGCCAACGCCGAGGGCAACGTCCAGGGTCTGGCCCGGCTGATCTTCACCAAGTACGTCTGGGCCTTCGAGGTCACCGGCGCGCTGCTGATCACCGCGGCGATCGGCGCCATGGTGCTCACCCACCGCGAGCACGTGAAGGCCCCGAAGACCCAGCGCGAGCTGGCCGCCCAGCGCGTCATGGACAACATCCAGCTGCCGCCGCTGCCCGCCCCCGGCGTGTACGCCCGGCACAACGCGGTGGACATCCCCGGCCTGCTGCCGGACGGCACGATCGCCGAGGACTCGGTGATGGGGACCCTGCGCGAGCGCGGCCAGATCCGCGACGTCAGCCAGGAGATGCTCCAGCGGATGGCCGAGCTGGAGTCCACCACCGCCGACTGGCTGGGTCGGCCGCCGTCCGAGCGGCCGCCGGTCACCGGGCCGCGCAAGTCCCTGGAGCCGGTGTCGAACGGCACCGCCGGGCCTGCCAACCATGAGGAGGGGGCGGAGTGAATCCGGTCAACTACCTTTATCTCTCCGCCCTGTTGTTCACCATCGGCGCCTCCGGCGTGCTGATCCGGCGCAATGCGATCGTGCTGTTCATGTGCGTCGAGCTGATGCTCAACGCCTCGAACCTGGCCCTGGTCACCTTCTCCCGGCTGCACGGCAACCTGGACGGCCAGATCATCGCGTTCTTCACCATGGTGGTCGCGGCGGCCGAGGTCGTGGTCGGCCTCGCCATCATCGTGTCCATCTTCCGGACCAGGCACTCGGCTTCGGTCGATGACAGCAACCTGATGAAGCTGTAGGCGGAGGGCCTTCGGTGAACTCTCTCATTCCGCTGCTCGTGGCGGCCCCGCTGGCCGGCGCCGCCCTGCTGCTGCTCGGCGGCCGCGTCTTCGACCGGTACGGCCACTGGCTGGCCACCGCGCTCGCCGCGCTGTCCTTCGGCTTCGGCCTGACACTCTTCTTCGACATGCTGGGCCGCGACGCCGACCAACGGGCCGTCACCGAGCACCTGTTCAGCTGGATCCCGGTGAACGGCTTCCAGGCCGACGTGGCGTTCCAGCTCGACCAGCTGTCCGTCACCTTCGTCCTGCTGATCTCCGGCGTCGGCACCCTGATCCACATCTACTCGATGGGCTACATGGCGCACGACGAGCGCCGGCGCCGCTTCTTCGCGTACCTGAACCTGTTCCTGGCGGCCATGCTGCTGCTGGTGCTGGCCGACAACTACCTCCTGCTGTACGTCGGCTGGGAGGGCGTGGGCCTCGCCTCGTACCTGCTGATCGGGTTCTGGCAGCACAAGCCGAGTGCCGCGACGGCCGCCAAGAAGGCGTTCATCGTCAACCGGGTCGGCGACATGGGCCTCTCCATCGCGATCATGCTGATGTTCGTGGAGTTCGGCTCCTTCGCCTTCGAGCCGATCCTCGGCTCGGAGGGGACGGCCGGGGCCGCGGGCCAGGCGAGCGAGGGCAAGCTGACCGCGATCGCCCTGATGCTGCTGCTGGCTGCCTGCGGCAAGTCCGCCCAGGTGCCGCTGCAGTCCTGGCTCGGGGACGCCATGGAGGGCCCGACCCCGGTCTCGGCCCTGATCCACGCGGCCACCATGGTGACCGCCGGCGTCTACCTGATCACCCGCTCCGGTGCGATCTTCAACCTGGCGCCGGACGCGCAGACCGCCGTGGTGGTGGTCGGTGCGGTGACGCTGCTGTTCGGTGCGATCGTCGGTTGCGCCAAGGACGACATCAAGAAGGCGCTGGCCGGCTCGACCATGTCGCAGATCGGCTACATGATCCTGGCGGCGGGCCTCGGTCCGATCGGCTACGCCTTCGCGATCATGCACCTGGTGACGCACGGCTTCTTCAAGGCCGGCCTGTTCCTCGGCGCCGGATCGGTCATGCACGGCATGAACGACGAGGTGAACATGCGTCACTTCGGCGGCCTGCGCAAGTACATGCCGATCACCTTCGTCACCTTCGGGCTCGGCTACCTGGCCATCATCGGCTTCCCCGGGCTGTCCGGCTTCTTCTCCAAGGACAAGATCATCGAGGCGGCCTTCGCCAAGGGCGGCACCGAGGGCTGGATCCTCGGTCTCTGCACCCTGGTCGGCGCCGCCGTCACCGCGTTCTACATGACCCGGGTGATGATCCTGACCTTCTTCGGCGAGAAGCGCTGGCAGCCGGACGCCGAGGGCCACGACCCGCACCCGCACGAGTCGCCGAAGAGCATGACCATCCCGATGATCGTGCTGGCCTTCGGCTCGGTGTTCGCCGGCGGACTGTTCGTCCTGAACAGCTCCTTCGTCGACTGGCTGGAGCCGGTCACCGGCCACTCCGAGGGCCACTCGCCGCTCTCCCCGCTGGTGGTCACCGTGCTCGCCACGGTCTGCATGGTGGCCGGTGTCGCGCTCGCGTACCTGATGTACGGCCGGTCCGCCGTCCCCGTGGTGGCGCCGGTCGGCTCCCCGCTCACCCGCGCGGCCCGCCGGGACCTCCTCCAGGACGACTTCAACCACGCCGTCCTGGTCCGCCCCGGCTCGGCGCTCACCGCGGCGCTGGTCTACTTCGACAGCCGGGGCCTGGACGGCCTGGTCAACGGGCTGGCCGCAGCCATCGGAGGCATCTCCAGCCGGGTGCGCCGGATCCAGAACGGCTACGTCCGCTCGTACGCGCTCTCCATGTTCGGCGGCACGCTGGTGCTGGTCGCCACGACTCTCCTGATGAGGTCCGTCTGATGGACAGGAAAAACACAGACCGTCAGGGAGGTGTCGCATGAGCGCCCTGCTGACCGCGACCTGCGCCGTCCCGGCGGCCGGCGCGGTGCTCACCGCCGCGCTGCCCGCCGGTTCCACCGAGGCCCGGCGGCGCACCACCAAGGTGGTAGCCCTGGGCGTCTCGGCCGTCACCCTGGCGCTGGCCGCCGTGGTGACCGCCCGCTTCGACCCGGACGGCGCGCGCTACCAGCTGACCGAGTCCTACAGCTGGATCCGCTCCTTCGGCATCACCTTCTCGCTCGGGGTGGACGGCATCGGCGCCGTCCTCGCCCTGCTCACCGCCGTGCTGGTGCCGGTCGTCATGCTCGCCTCCTGGCACGACGCCGATCCCGGGCCCGCCGCGCCGGACGGGACGTTCGAGAACAGGCGCCGCACCCAGGGCTTCTTCGCCCTGATCCTGGCGGTGGAGGCGATGGTGATCGTCTCCTTCTACGCCACCGACGTCTTCCTCTTCTACGTCTTCTTCGAAGCCATGCTGATCCCGATGTACTTCCTGATCGGCGGCTTCGGGGACCGGGCCGGCGGCCCGGAGTCCTCCCGTCAGCGGTCCTACGCGGCGGTCAAGTTCCTGCTGTACAACCTGCTCGGCGGCCTGGTCATGCTGGCCGCCGTGATCGGCCTGTACGTGATCGCGCAGGACCAGGGCTTCGGCACCTTCGACCTGCCCACCCTGACCGGCGCGATCGCCGACGGCCGGCTGGTGCTCAGCGGCACCGCCGAGAAGGCGCTGTTCCTCGGCTTCTTCTTCGCCTTCGCGGTGAAGGCCCCGCTCTGGCCGCTGCACACCTGGCTGCCGAACGCGATGGGCGAGTCCACCGCGGGAACGGCCGTCCTGATCACCGCCGTGGTGGACAAGGTCGGCACCTTCGCGATGCTCCGGTTCTGCCTGGGCCTCTTCCCGGAGGCCTCCAAGACCTTCGGTCCGGCGATCATGGTGCTCTCGGTGATCGGCATCCTCTACGGCGCCCTGCTGGCCATCGGCCAGAAGGACATCAAGCGGCTGGTCGCCTACGCCTCGATCTCGCACTTCGGGTTCATCATCATGGGCATCTTCGCGCTGACCAGCCAGGGTCAGAGCGGAGCCACCCTCTACATGGTCAACCACGGAATCTCCACCGCCGCGTGGATGCTGGTGGCCGGCTTCCTGATCTCCCGCCGCGGCTCGCGCCTGATCGCCGACTACGGCGGCGTGCAGAAGGTGGCACCGGTCCTCGCCGGGACGTTCCTGATCGGCGGCCTGGCCACCCTGTCGCTGCCCGGGCTGGCGCCCTTCGTCAGCGAGTTCCTGGTGCTGGTGGGCACGTTCACCCGCTACCCGGCGCTCGGCATCGTCGCCACCTTCGGCATCGTGCTGGCAGCGCTGTACGCCCTGGTGCTCTACCAGCGCACCATGACCGGCCCGGTCAAGGAGGGGGTCCGCGACATGCCGGACCTCAAGGTGCGCGAGCTCGCCGTCGTCGCCCCGCTGGTGGCGCTGACCGTCCTGCTCGGCGTCTACCCGAAGCCGCTCACCGACATCGTCAACCCCTCGGTGGACGCGACGCTCTCGCAGATCCACGAGACCGACCCGGCACCGGCCCACCCGGTCGCCGCCACCTCAGGAGGTGACCACAAGTGAGCACCACCGGATGGCTCGCCGCCGCAGGGGGCAACACCTCCAGCATTCCGGCGCCGCACGTCGAGTACGGGCAGCTCTCCCCGATGCTGGTGGTGTTCGGCGCCGCCGTGGCCGGCATCCTGCTGGAGGCCTTCCTGCCCCGCCGGCACCGGCACTGGGCCCAGGTCACGCTGGCCCTGACCGGTCTGATCGGGGCGTTCGTCGCCGTGGTGGTGCTGGCCTCCGAGGGCTACGGCTCCACCAAGGTCGACCTGCTCGCCATGGGCTCGGTCGCGCTCGACGGGCCCGCGCTGTTCCTCCAGGGCGTCATCCTGCTGGCCTCCGTGGTGGCCGTGCTCACCTACGCGGAGCGCAAGTTGGAGCCCAAGGCGGGCGGTGAGCCGGCCGACGCCTTCGCCGCCCAGGCCTCCGCCACCCCCGGCGGCGAGCAGGAGCGCGCCGCGGTCCGGGCCGGCTTCGCGACCAGCGAGGTCTTCCCGCTCACCATGTTCGCGGTCGGCGGGATGCTCCTCTTTCCCGCGGCCAACGACCTGCTGACCATGTTCGTCGCGCTGGAGGTCTTCTCCCTCCCGCTCTACCTGCTCTGTGCGCTGGCCCGCCGCCGCCGGCTGCTCTCCCAGGAGGCGGCGGTCAAGTACTTCCTGCTCGGCGCCTTCGCCTCGGCGTTCTTCCTGTTCGGCACCGCCCTGCTGTACGGCTACGCGGGCAGCGTCCGGCTCGGTGAGATCTCGGACGTCATCTCCGGCAAGGCCCTGGCCACGCCGGCCCTGCTGAGCACCACCCAGAACGACGCGCTGCTGCTCGTCGGCCTGGCACTGCTCTCCGTCGGCCTGCTCTTCAAGGTCGGCGCGGTGCCGTTCCACTCCTGGACCCCGGACGTGTACCAGGGCGCCCCCACTCCGGTGACCGGCTTCATGGCGGCGGCCACCAAGGTGGCGGCCTTCGGCGCGTTCCTGCGGCTGTTCTACGTGGCCTTCCCCGGCCTGCGGATGGACTGGCGACCGGTGATGTGGGGGGTGGCGATCCTCACCATGGTGGTCGGCGCCGTCCTCGCCGTCACCCAGCAGGACGTGAAGCGGCTGCTCGCCTACTCCTCCATCGCGCACGCCGGCTTCATCCTGACCGGGGTGATCGCCACCAGCAAGCAGGGCCTGAGCTCGGTGCTGTTCTACCTGCTGGCCTACTCGTTCGTGACGCTCGGCGCCTTCGCCGTGGTCACCCTGGTGCGGGACTCCAAGGGCGAGGCCACCCACCTCTCCAGCTGGGCCGGCCTCGGCCGGCGCTCCCCGCTGGTCGCGGCGGTCTTCGCGCTGTTCCTGCTGGCCTTCGCGGGCATCCCGCTCACCTCCGGCTTCACCGGGAAGTTCGCGGTCTTCCAGGCCGCGGCGGCCGGTGGCGCCACCCCGCTGGTGATCGTGGGTGTGCTCAGCTCCGCGGTGGCCGCGTTCTTCTACATCCGGGTCATCGTGCTGATGTTCTTCTCCGACCCGCAGCCGGGCGGCCCGACGGTCGCGATCCCCAGCGCCTTCACGGCGACGGCGATCGGCATCGGAGTCCTGGTCACCCTCGGCCTGGGGCTGCTCCCGCAGTACTTCCTCGACCTGGCGTCGAAGGCCTCGCTCTTCGTCCGCTGAACCATCGGGGACCGGCGGACCGCCGGGGACCGGCGAAGCCCCGACACCCCGCCAACCCCCGGGGACCGGCGAAGCCCCGAGTGCCCGTCACCGCCGTCCCGTCCGGGCCGCGCCCTTATCCGCGCGGCCCGGACGAGCCGTCTCCAGGGCCAGCCCTGACCAGCCGATCCGGCCCGACCATGACAGGATCCGCACGCCCGTGCAGTGATCCACTCGTGACCGGATACCCTGCCTGTATGGCCAGCGGCGGCACTCAGGGACCAGGCCGCTAGATCGACCAGGGACAGAGGAGTGGTCTTCGTGACCGTCGTGGGACCCTTTGGGCTCAGCGTGCAGGACCGCGATCTGACCCGCGATGTCCAGGCCGGGATGGACGCGGTCGAGGCCGCCCTCAACGAGGCCGTGAAGAGCGACGTCCCGTTCATCACCGTGACCGCCAGCCACCTCATCGAGGCCGGCGGCAAGCGCTTCCGCCCCCTGCTGGTGATGCTCGCCGCGCAGTTCGGCGACCCCTACGCCCCCGGTGTGGTGCCCGCGGCCGTCGTCGTCGAGCTGACCCACCTCGCCACGCTCTACCACGACGACGTCATGGACGAGGCCCCCGTGCGCCGCGGCGCCCCGAGCGCCAACTCGCGCTGGGACAACTCGGTCGCCATCCTCACCGGCGACTTCCTCTTCTCCCGCGCCTCCCAGGTGCTCGCCGACCTCGGCCCGGAGGCCGTCCGGCTCCAGGCCGACGCCTTCGAACGGCTGGTCACCGGCCAGATCCTGGAGACCGCCGGCCCCGGCCCGGACGACGACGTGCTGCGCCACTACCTCGACGTGCTGTCCGGCAAGACCGGCTCGCTGATCGCGGTCTCCTGCCGGATCGGTGCGCTGATGGCCGGCGCCGAGCCCTGGGTGACCGACATCCTCGCCGCGTACGGCGAGCGGATCGGCATGGCCTTCCAGCTGGCCGACGACGTTCTCGACATCGCCAGCGACGGCCACGAGTCCGGCAAGACCCCCGGCACCGACCTGCGCGAGGGCGTCCCGACCCTGCCGATCCTGCTGCTCCAGCAGATGCCGGCGGACGAGTCCGACCCCGCCGACCACCGGCTGCGCGAGCTGCTCACCCTCGACCTCACCGACGACGGGCTGCACGCCGAGGCGCTGCGCCTGCTGCGCCGACACCCGGCGCTGGAGCACGCCCGCCGGGAGACCCTCCGGCACGCCGAGGAGGCCCGCGCGCTGCTCGACCCGCTGCCGGAGGGCCCGGCCAAGGCCGCCCTGCAGGGGCTGTGCGACGCGGTGGCGATCCGCACCATGTGATCGCCGGTGACGGCCCGGTGATCTTCCGTGACCGGTGCCCGGTGGCCGGGCTCCGGTGTCCGGCTTTGCCGCCCGACCGGCGCGCGAGTAGGGAAGACTGACTCCCGTCAGCTCTGCCCACCGGAAGGTCACCATGCTTCGCGTCGTCATCGCCGAGGACTCCGTACTGCTGCGGGAGGGCCTGACCAGGCTGCTGACCGACCGGGGCCTGGAGGTCGTCGCAGGCGTCGGGGACGGCGAGGCGCTGCTGAAGGCCGTACACGAGCTCTCCGCCGCCGACGCGCTCCCCGACGTGGTGGTGGCCGACGTCCGGATGCCCCCGACCCACACCGACGAGGGCGTGCGCGCCTGCGTCACGCTCCGCGGCCTCTACCCGGAGCTGGGCGTGCTGGTGCTCTCGCAGTACGTCGAGGAGCGGTACGCCTCCGAGCTGCTGGCCGGCTCCACCCGCGGTGTCGGCTACCTGCTGAAGGACCGGGTCGCCGAGGTGCGCGAGTTCGTCGACGCGGTGGTCCGGGTCGCCCAGGGCGGGACGGCGCTGGACCCCGAGGTGGTCCAGCAGCTGCTCAGCCGCAGCCGCAAGGGCGACGTCCTGGCCGGGCTGACCCCGCGCGAGCGCGAGGTGCTGGGCCTGATGGCCGAGGGCCGCACCAACGCGGCGGTGGCCAAGCAGCTGGTCGTCTCGGACGGCGCGGTGGAGAAGCACGTCAGCAACATCTTCCTCAAGCTCGGCCTGGCCCAGAGCTCCGAGGACCACCGCCGGGTACTGGCGGTGCTCACCTATTTGAATTCCTAGCCGGAGCAGCCGGAGCAGCCGGAGCGGCCGGAGTGATCGGCGCGCCGGTCGGTCGCCAAGGCGGCCCGGTCATTCGCGGTCGGTCGACCATTCGTGTCCGGTCGGCCGTTCCCGATCGACCGGACACTGCGAGTACCCCCGGGCGGAATGAACCCGGGGGTTTTTCGCCTTCTACCGACATACGGAGGTGATTTCCCGCCGCATGGGGCAGTTCCGTCCCAGGCAATCCTTACCCGCATAGGATGCGAGAGGTGCACCAGGCGGACGGGGCACACGGCTCACGCCCGCGGCTGGTTCCCACGAGGAGGTCCGCGGCAGTGACCAGTCAGGTCGATCAGTCAGAGGCAGTGGACGGCTCGGACGGCGACGAAGGCCGCTCCGGGCCCGGTGAGGGCCGCTCCGGTCCCACCGTGCCGCCCACTTCGCAGCCAAGGCGCGCCAAGCCGATCCGCAGACTGGACCGGGTGATCATCCGCTTCGCGGGAGACTCCGGGGACGGCATGCAGCTCACCGGTGACCGCTTCACCTCGGAGACGGCGTCCTTCGGCAACGACCTCTCCACCCTGCCCAACTTCCCGGCCGAGATCCGTGCCCCTGCCGGCACCCTGCCGGGCGTCTCGTCCTTCCAACTGCACTTCGCCGACCACGACATCCTGACCCCGGGGGACGCACCCAACGTCCTGGTGGCGATGAACCCGGCCGCCCTCAAGGCCAACCTGCCCGACCTGCCGCGCGGCGCCGAGATCATCGTCAACACCGACGAGTTCACCAAGCGCGCGCTGGCCAAGGTCGGCTACCCGGCCGACCCGCTCGCCGACGGCTCGCTCGAGGCCTACCACCTGCACAAGGTGCCGCTGACCACGCTGACCCTGGAGGCGCTCAAGGAGAGCGGCCTGGCCCGCAAGGACGCCGAGCGGGCCAAGAACATGTTCGCGCTGGGCCTGCTCTCCTGGATGTACCACCGGCCCACCCACGGCACCGAGTCCTTCCTGCGCAGCAAGTTCGCCCGCAAGCCGCAGATCGCCGAGGCGAACATCATTGCCTTCCGGGCGGGTTGGAACTTCGGCGAGACCACCGAGACCTTCGCGGTCTCCTACGAGGTGCCGCCGGCCAAGCTGCCCCCGGGCCGCTACCGCAACATCTCCGGCAACCTCGCGCTGTCCTACGGCCTGATCGCCGCCTCCGACCGCTCCGGGCTGCCGCTCTACCTCGGCTCGTACCCGATCACCCCGGCCTCGGACATCCTGCACGAGCTGAGCCGGCACAAGAACTTCGGCGTGCGCACCTTCCAGGCCGAGGACGAGATCGCCGGTATCGGTGCGGCGCTCGGCGCGGCCTTCGGCGGGGCGCTCGGGGTGACGACCACCTCGGGCCCGGGTGTGGCGCTGAAGAGCGAGACCATCGGCCTGGCCGTCTCGCTCGAACTGCCGCTGCTGGTGGTGGACATCCAGCGCGGCGGCCCGTCCACCGGCCTGCCGACCAAGACCGAGCAGGCGGACCTGCTGCAGGCGATGTTCGGGCGCAACGGCGAGGCGCCGGTGCCGATCGTGGCCCCCGCGACCCCGGCCGAGTGCTTCGACGCGGCGCTGGAGGCGGCCCGGATCGCGGTCACCTACCGCACCCCGGTGTTCCTGCTCTCGGACGGCTACCTGGCCAACGGCTCCGAGCCGTGGCGCATCCCAGCCGTCGAGGAACTCCCGGAGATCAAGCCGGACTTCGCTACCGGGCCGAACCGCGAGGACGGCTCCTTCTGGCCGTACCAGCGCGACCCCAAGACGCTGGCCCGCCCGTGGGCGGTACCCGGCACGCCCGGTCTGGAGCACCGGATCGGCGGCATCGAGAAGCAGGACGGCACGGGCAACATCAGCTACGACCCGGCCAACCACGACTTCATGGTCCGCACCCGCCAGGCCAAGGTGGACGGCATCGCGGTGCCCGCCCTGGAGGTCGACGACCCCAGTGGCGAGGCCAGGGTGCTGGTGCTCGGCTGGGGCTCGACGTACGGCCCGATCACCGCGGCGGTCCGCCGGGTCCGGGCGGACGGCGGCCGGGTGGCCCAGACGCACCTGCGCAACCTCAACCCGTTCCCGGCCAACCTGGGCGCGGTGCTGAGGAGTTACGACAAGGTGATCGTCCCCGAGATGAACCTCGGGCAGCTGGCCCTGCTGCTGCGTGCCAAGTACCTGGTGGACGCGCAGTCCTACAACCAGGTGCGTGGACTGCCCTTCAAGGCAGCGCAGTTGGCGGACGTGCTGTGGGCGGCGATCGGCAACCTGGAAGGCGACGAGAGCGATGACTGACGACCGGTTCCCCTCGCTGAAGCTGGTGCCGAAGGCCGAGGCGCCGCAGAGCGGCAAGGACTTCAAGACCGACCAGGAGGTCCGCTGGTGCCCCGGCTGCGGGGACTACGCGATCCTGGCCGCGGTGCAGGCGTTCATGCCGGAACTGGGGATCAGACGGGAGAACACCGTCTTCGTCTCCGGTATCGGGTGTTCCTCGCGTTTCCCGTACTACATGAACACCTACGGGGTGCACTCGATCCACGGCCGGGCGCCGGCGATCGCCACCGGGCTGGCCTCGGCGCGGCAGGATCTCAGCGTCTGGGTGGTGACGGGTGACGGCGATGCGCTGTCGATCGGTGGGAATCATCTGATTCATGCGCTGCGGCGCAATGTGAATCTGAAGATCCTCTTGTTCAACAATCGCATCTACGGACTTACCAAGGGGCAGTATTCCCCCACCAGTGAAGTCGGAAAGATCACCAAGTCCACGCCGATGGGTTCGCTGGACGCCCCGTTCAACCCGCTCTCGCTGGCCATCGGGGCGGAGGCCTCGTTCGTCGCCCGCTCGATCGACTCGGACCGCCAGCACCTGCAGGCGGTGCTGCGGGCGGCCGCCGAGCACGAGGGCACGGCGCTGGTGGAGATCTACCAGAACTGCAACATCTTCAACGACGGCGCGTTCGAGGTGCTCAAGGAGTCGGGGACGCGCGACGAGGCGCTGATCCGGCTCGAACACGGGCAGCCGATCCGCTTCGGCGCCGATCGCTCGCAGGGCGTCTTCCGCGGCGCGGACGGCGAGCTGTCGGTCGCCGCGGTCACGGCGGAGAACGAGGGCGCCGTCCTGGTGCACGACGCCCACGCCGACAGTCCGACGACGGCCTTCGCGCTCTCCCGGATCGCCGACGCGGACACCCTCCACCACACGCCGATCGGCGTCCTGCGCAGTGTGCGGCGCCCGGTGTACGACGAGCTGATGGCGAACCAGCTGGCCACCGCCGCCGCCCAGCGCGGGCCGGGGGACCTCGCGACGCTGCTAGCCGGCGGGGACACCTGGACGGTCGACTGAGCGTCGGGCGGGCTCCAGCACGGCGCCCCCGGTCGGAGAACCATCCGACCGGGGGCGCCGTCGTGTGCCCCTACTGCTGGACCCACTCGACCAGCTCGATCACCACCCCGTTCGGGTCGGTGACCTGGAACAGTCGCTCACCCCACGGTTCCTCGCGCAGCGGCATGGTGATCTCGACCCCTTCGCCCTGCAGCCGGGCCTCCTCGCCGGCCAGGTCCTGCACGGTGAAGGCCAGCATCAGCCCGGCGGCGTGCTGGTCCCGGAACCCCTCGGGCAGGACCTCAAGGCCGCGCCGCAGGTAGATGACGTTCATCCCGGCATCCTCGCGACCGAGTGAGGCGAATCCGTCGGCGGCCATCTGCTCGGTGAATCCGAAGTGCCTCCGAAGGAACGCGGAGGACGCGTCGACGTCCTCGACGGTGAGCGCAACGGCGGACGCGGTGATCTGCATAAAAGAGGTGCCTCTCGTCGGCGATTATCCCGTACGCAGTACACTATACATAGTACGGAGAATCGCGCAAGAGTTGTCCCCAGCCCTGTGGAGCAGCCCTGTCCGGACCCGGATCCGGACCCGGATCCGGATCCGGACCCGGGGCCGTCCCGGCCTTACCTTCGGGCCCTAGTCGAAGGCGCGGCCGATCCGCCCGCCGAGGGCGCCGCCGCCCAGCGCACCCGCGAGGCCGAAGCCCAGGCCGCACAGCGCCAGGGCGATGCCGCCGGTCGCGATCCCCAGGCCGACGCACAGCCCCGCGCCGAACGCGCCCAGGGCCGTGGCCCCCACGAAGCTCCCCGCGGCGCGGCCCTGGGTCTCCCGGCGGTTCGCCCCCTCCGCCGTCACCACCTCGCGGACCGCCAGCCCGGCGCCGACCACCACCAGGGCGCGCCCCACGAAACGCAGGGCCGTGCCGGCCGCACCGGCCAGCGGTGCGCCCTTGGCCTGGTTGGCGGTGATCGACAGGATCTCGGGACCGCGGGCGCCGGAGCCCGCGGCCAGATCCAGCGCGACCACCACCTCCTGCTCGGCCGCGAGCCCGGTCTGACCGGTCCGCTTGAGGATCTCGTTGACGCGGATGACGTCGTTCGGGTCGATCCGCACCCGGACCACGTAGAGGCGCTGGGTCGCCACCGGAGGCAGCACCTTCACCCCGGCCGCGGGCTCCAGCTCGGTGAGCGACAGCAGCGGACTGGACGGGGTGGCCCCGTGCACCGTCGCGTGGATCTGGGTCACCGTCCGCAGGAGTGCGGCCTCCTCCTGGGTGAGCGCGCTGACGCCGCCGGCCCGCAGCTTCGCGGACAGCCGCGACAGCTGGCCGTAGTCGACCCCCCGCACCTTGAACTGTTCGAAGGCCTCGGCCCCCTCCGCGAAGTCGCCGGCCTGGCCGAGCCGCGGCCGCAGCTCTCCGCGCCCCGGCCCGACGAACCTGGTGAAGACGTTCGAGGTGCCGGGAGCGACGTTCCCGGGCAGCGGGTCCACGTACCGCAGGGCCCCCTGGCCGGCCGCGGTCGACGCACCCGCGAGGTAGGGCGCCACCCACGGCGGCAGGTCGGAGTCCTGGCCGGCCCCGGACGGCTGCGCGTACGCCAGGGGCTGGAGGACCTCGTACGTCACCCCCACCGGGACGACCTGCTCGCCCGCGGACTGCTCGCCCGCGGACTGCGCGGCCGGCCGCGCCCCGGTTGCCGCAGCCCCTGTCGGCGCGGCTGCCGGTGCGGCCGGGCGTGCGGCGGGGGAGCCTCCCCGGGCCACCGCGCGGTACCGCTCCAGAAGCTCGTCGCGCTCCGCGTTGAGCCGGCGCAGCTCCTCCGGGGGAAGGCTCTGGTCGGCCAGCTTCCGCTCGTTCTCCAGGATCTGACGCCCCAGGTCCTCCGCCGTCGCGGGCTGGCGCCGGAGGGTCGGCCCGGCGGCGGGTGCGGACCGGGTGCGCCGGTGCTGCGCGACGTGGACGAGTTCGTGCGCCAGCAGCCTGCGGTCCGCGGCGGCGCCCGGCGACCAGTGCCGACTGCCCAGGACGATGTGCTCGCCCACGGTGAAGGCCTTCGCCTGGACGGCGTTCACCGCCGCGTCGGCCGTCGGTCCGGTGTGCAGCCGCACCCCGGAGAGGTCGATGCCCAGGCGCGGTTCGAAGAACGCGTGGTCCGACGGGGTGAGCGGCCGTCCCGCCTGGCCGAGCACGGCCGTCGCCGCCGCCGGTGCGGGCGACGGGCCCGGGCCTGCTCCGCCGTCGGTCTCCGGGGAGCGCAGGAGGGTGTGGTCCTCCGACTCGCAGGTGCAGGCGCCGGGGCAGCGCCGCAGCACGGCCGGGCCGCTGGGGCCGATGGTGCTGGCGCCGCTCGCGCCGCCGCCGTGGTGATCGGGCGTGCCGCCTGCGACCAGGCGCGCGGCCAGCTGGTCCGCCTCGTGCTCCAGCGGGTCGTCGACCGATCCGACCAGGGCCTTCGCTCGGAGCGGCGTCCCGCTGAAGTCCGCCGGTGAGGGGCTCGGGCGCGCCGCTGGACCGGGGGGCGCACCGCAGCCGCCGCGCGCGGTGCCGACGTGGGTGGGCCCTGCGCCGGGGAGGGCCTCCGGCGGCTCGACCGAGGGCCTGCTGTCGGCCCGTCGCCGGAGGAGGTTCGTGTGGTCCATCGGCTTCTCCTGGCCTGGATGCCGGTGCTTTCCGGCTGCGATCAGCCCTCCAGTGGTACCCGCCCGAGGGTCCGACGAACCGGCTGATGTCACGTGATGTGACGGATGGTTGGCGGAGCGTGGCCGGGTGGGGTGATCATCCGGCGCCGGCCACCGCCGGATAGCCTCGTCCGCGCACGCGTCGGAACAGGGCAGAGGGGGGCCACGGCTTATGGAGCACGCGGAGAGCCACGACGATCGGCGACTGGCGGCGGAGGGCGAGGTGGCGATGGCCCGGCTGGCCATCGACTCCGGGGACCTCCCGCACGCCGCCGACCACCTGGCGGATGCCATGGCCGTCGACCCGCAGCTGCCGGAACTGCACGAGGCGCTGGCCGAGTTCTGCGCCCGGGCGGGTGGCCCGGTGGCGGCGCGGGAGTTCTTCCCGCTCGGCGAGCAGGTCTACCTGGGCACCCTCGTCTGCCGGGCCCACGTCGAGGCCGTCGCGGGCGACTGGGACGCCGCGGTGGGGCTGCTGGCCTCGGCGATCCAGTTCGAGCCCGCCCAACCCTGGGCGCACGCCGCCTGGTTGACCCGGGAGGACCTGCCGGGGTTGGTCTCCGCCGACGCGGTGGCCCAGGCCGCGGCCCGGGCCTCGGGCTCCCTCGCGGACCCGCTGGACGAGGAACTGCGCCCGGCCGTCGAGCCGTTCGAGGCCTTCGTGCGGGCCGTGGCGGACCGTCACCCCGAGCACCCGCTGCTGCTCGCCCTGGCCTCCGGGCTGACCAGGCGCCTCGGCGACACCGCCCGCGCCGTCGAGCTCGCCGAGCACGCCCACCGGCTCTCGCCCGACTACCTCCCCGCCGTCATGCTCGGCAACGCCCTGCGCGCCCACGGGGAGCCCGGCCGGGCCCTGGCGGTCTGGGAGGCCGAACTGGCCCGCGACCCCTCCAACAGCTATCTGGCCGTCGACATCGCCGAGTTGTACGGGACGACCGGGCGGCCCGCCGAGGGCCTGCCCTGGCTGGAGCGCGTCCTCGACGCGGAGCCCGAGCACCCCAAGGCCGCCCCGGCCCTGTACGGCCTGCGGCACGCCGTCGAGGGGGGAACGGCTCAACTGCTGGCCCTGGTGGACCATCACCGGGCCCACCCCGAGCACGAGTACGCGGCCGAACTGCTGTCCCGGCTCAGTCGTCACCAGCCCTGGCTGGGCATCGTGCCCGGGGCGACCGAGGCGTCGGTCAACGTCCTCCACCAGTTCCTGGCATCGTCGGATGCGACCCGGGACAGCCGGATCGCCTTCACCGCCTCCGATCTGGAACCGCCCAGTTCGCGGTCGGCCCTCCTCCTCGCGCTGCCCCTGGCCACCATCGAGTACGGGGCGATCCCCGAACCCGACCCCCGGGTGCCCCTGCGCGAGGTCGGCATCCGGATCTGGGACTACGACGGAGCCGTACCGCGCCCGGCCGTCGCCCCGCCGTCGGCGGCATCCGCCGAGCTGGTCCGGGACACCGCCGAGGTCGCCTGGCCCGGTCTGCCGGCCGCCTACGACCACGCGGTCCGGCTCGCCCAGGTGCCGCTGGACGACCTGCTAGGGGTGCTGGCCCACCCGCCCGCGCCGCGCGAGGACGAACTCGGCCGGGCACTGCTGGCCCACCAGCCCGAACTGTGGGTCCGCGCCGTCCAGGCCTTCGCCTGCCTCGGTATCGCCCACCACCGCACCGACCAGCCCTGGGAGGGATCGGACCGCCGCCGGGTGCTGCTCGACCTGCTGCTCGGCTCCGAGGACTGGGTGGTCGAGGCGGCCGGCTTCGCGCTGGTCGCGATCGCCTGGACCCAGCCGGAGACCCGGGCCGATGTCGGCGCCCGGCTGGTGGAGCGGCTGAGCTACACCGGCGAGGCGGCCCGGCACCGGGACGTGACCATCCTGCGGTCGGTCTGCACGCTGGTGCGCGCCTGTCCGTGGCTGGACGAGGACGCCCTCGGACTGGCGGCGTCCCTGATCGAGCGCGACGAACGGGACCACGCTGCCGGGCAGGCCGAGCAGGACGGGCAGGCCGAGCAGGACGGGCAGGCCGGGGTGGACGGCGGTCGCGAGCGGGCCGTCGGCCTCGGCAGCGCCCCGGACCTGGTGGCCGCACCGGCCCCCGAGGCCCCGGCCGCCCGCCCGGGTCTCCTCAGGCGGCTCTTCGGCAGGCGCTGACCAGCCGCCCCCGCGCCCGGCGTGGACGGACCCTAGCCCATCCCCGGCAGCGGATCCTGCTCGACGTGGTGGCGGGGGACGCGCTCGGAGGTGTCGCGGCAGCCGGGGCCGAGTCGGAGCAGACGGGACTCGGGATCGTGGAGCGGGCGGTGGCAGCGCCGACAGGTGACGTGGGGGCGCAGCAGCTCCTGTTCGGGCGGGGTGCCGGGCAGGGGAGTCGGTCCGGGGCTGGTCATGGCCCGAACCTAGCCGGACGCCCGCCCGCCGTCACGGCTCCCGGCCGGACGGGGCCCGGCCGGACGGGGCCGGGCCCGGGCCGTCGCCGTGAAAGGATTCGCGCATGGCCACCGACCGCAGTAGCGCAGGAGACCCCGCGCGCACCCTCGCCCTGCTCTGGGGGCTGACGGCGGCCGAGAAGCCGGGCCGGCGCGGGCCGCGCCAGGCGCGCTCGACGGAGGAGATCGCCGCCTCGGCGATCGCGCTGGCCGACGCCGAGGGCGTGGACGCCGTCACCATGCGCCGGGTGGCCCAGGAGCTCGGGCTCTCGGCGATGGCGCTCTACACGTACGTGCCGGGCAAGGCCGAGCTGCTCGACCTGATGCTGGACACCGTCTACGCCCGGATGCCCCGGACCGCGCCCGCGGACGACGGCTGGCGCGCCCGGGCCACCGCCGTCGCCGACGACAACCGCGCCCTCTACCGCGCCCACCCCTGGGTGGCGAGCGTTTCCACCAGCCGCCCGCCGCTCGGGCCGGGGCTGATGGCGAAGTACGAGTACGAGCTGCGGGCCCTGGAGGGCGCGGGCCTGTCCGACGTGGACCTGGACGCGGCCCTCACCCACCTGCTCGGCTTCGTCCAGACCTGCGCGCGGATGGCCGCCGACGGACGCGCCGCCGAGCAGGACAGTGCGATGAGCGACGAGCAGTGGTGGGTCGCCAACGCGGAGCTGCTCGCCCGGGTCTTCGACGCCGAGCGCTACCCGACCGCCGCCCGTGTGGGCGCCGCCGCCGGGGAGGCCCACGGCGGCGCGTACAGCCCTGACCACGCCTACGTCTTCGGGCTGGCCCGGGTGCTGGACGGGCTGGCGGCACTGGTCGAGGGGAATCTGTAGACCGGTCGGTATAAGCAGACCGGTCCATCCATGTAGACCGGTCGGTCTATTCCGGCCCCCTGTTCCGGCCCCGCTCGGCATTCCGGCCCCGCTCAGCGCGGCCGGGCGTCGTACTCCGCGCGGGCCGTCAGGACGGCGGGGACGCGGGACTCGGACCAGTGCGCCAGGGCGGCGACCAGCTGGGCGGCCTCCCGGCCGAGCGGCGTGAGGCTGTAGTCGACGCGGGGCGGGATCACCGGGTGGGCCTCGCGCAGGACGAAGCCGTCGCGTTCGAGGGTCTGCAGGGTCTGGGCGAGCATCTTCTCGCTCACGCCCGACACCCGGCGGCGCAGCTCGCTGAAGCGGTAGCCGCGCTCCTCCAGCGCCGCCAGGACGAGGACGCCCCAGCGCGTGGTGACGTGCTCCAGGACGCCGCGGGACGGGCACATCCGGTCGTAGACGTCGGGCGGGGGCAGTTCGCCGAGAGGGGCGGCCGCCCGGCCCGCCGCCGGGGTCATTACCTTCATGCCAGTACCGTACTTTGAAGTTCGTACTTTCGAAAGGTTAGTGCAGTCCCTAGGGTTAGTTGCGAGGTCAACGAAGCAGCGAAGCCAACCCAGGGAGCAACATCATGTACGTCGTCACCGGTGCCACCGGACAGCTCGGCCGCCTGGTCGTCGAGGGCCTGCTGGCCAAGGTCCCCGCCGGCGAGGTGGCGGTGGCCGTGCGTTCCGCCGCGAAGGCCGCCGACCTCGCCGACCGCGGGGTGGGCGTCCGGGTGGTCGACTACGACCGCCCCGAGAGCCTGGCCGACGCCTTCGCGGCCGGCGACCGGGTGCTGCTGATCTCGGGCAGCGAGGTCGGCCGCCGGATCCCGCAGCACCGCGCGGTGGTGGACGCGGCGCGCGCAGCCGGTGTCGCGCTGCTCGCCTACACCAGTGCGCCGGGCGCGGCCACCTTCCGGTTGGCGGACGAGCACAAGGAGACCGAGGCGGCCATCCGCGAGTCCGGTGTGCCCTTCGCCCTGCTGCGCAACGGCTGGTACACCGAGAACTACCTCGGTGACGCGGCCGGCACCGCGGCGCGCGGCGCCGTGATCGGCAGCGCGGGGCAGGGCCGGGTGGCCAGCGCCCCTCGTCGGGACTACGCGGACGCCGCCGTCGCGGTGCTGCTCGGCGAGGGCCACGAGAACCGGGTCTACGAGCTGAGCGGCGACACCGCCTGGAGCCTGGCCGAGCTGGCCGCCGAGCTGGCCGAGGTCTCGGGCAGGTCCGTGGAGCACCGCGACGTGACCCCGGCCGAGCACCGCGAGGTGCTGGTGGGCGCGGGCCTGCCGGAGGGCTTCGCCGAGATCCTGGTCGACGTGGACGCCGGTATCGCCCGCGGCGAGCTGGCCGGCACCCCCGGCGACCTGGCCCGGCTGATCGGCCGCCCGACCACGCCGCTGGCGGAGAGCGTCCGCGCGGCCCTGGGCGCCTAGGCCCTCCAGCCGCCCCGGGCCCAACCGGCGCCCGACGCGCGCCGGCACCGTCCCGGTGTCGGAGCCGGCGCGCGTCATGTCATGACCAAAAGGCGGATACGTAGATGACAGCCTGCCCCCGCGCCCGCTACCGTCGGCTCGACACACGTGCGCGCGGAGGGCAGGCCGTCGATGGCAGAGACAACCCAGCAGGACGCCGGTCGAGGCCTCTGGTTCGGCGTCGCCGCCTACGGGATATGGGGGCTCTTCCCGCTCTTCTGGCCGCTGCTGGAGCCCGGGGCCGCGGACGACATCCTGGCCAACCGGATGGTCTGGTCCCTGGTCGCCGTGGTGCTCCTCCTCCTGGCCCAGCGGCACTGGGGCTGGATACGCCCGCTGCTTCGCCAGCCCCGCCGACTCGCCATGTCGGGTGCGGCGGCCGCCGTGATCTCGGTCAACTGGGGCGTCTACATCTGGGGCGTCAACGCCGGGCACGTCGTGGAGACCAGCCTCGGCTACTTCATCAACCCGCTGGTGACCATCGCCTTCGGCGTGCTGGTGCTCAAGGAGCGACTGCGGGCCGTGCAGTGGACGGCCGTCGGCATCGGCGTCCTCGCCGTGGCGGTGCTGACCATCGGGTACGGGCGGCTGCCCTGGATCGCGCTCACCCTGGCGCTCTCCTTCGCCACCTACGGGCTGCTGAAGAAGAAGGTCGGACTCAGCGGGCTGGAGAGCCTGGCGGTGGAGAGCGCCTTCATGTTCCCGTTCGCGCTCGGGTACCTGGTCTACCTGGAGGTCGTCGGCCGAGGCACCTTCGGGCACACCGTGCCCGGCGAGTACGGCTGGGGGCACTCGGGGCTGCTGCTGATCAGCGGGGTGATCACCGCGATCCCGCTGCTCTTCTTCGGCGCCGCCGCGATCCGGGTACCGCTGACCATGCTCGGGCTGCTGCAGTACCTGGCGCCGGTGTTCCAGTTCCTGATCGGCATCGCGGTCTTCCACGAGTCCATGCCGCCCGCCCGCTGGGCCGGCTTCGCCCTGGTGTGGGCGGCGCTCGCGGTGCTCACCTGGGACGCGCTGCGCCGGGTGCGGGCGGACCGCGTCGAGCGGGCGGCCCTCCTGGCGCGGGCGGCGGCGGTCCACGACGCCGTACCCGCCACCGCCCCGGCGGCCACCCGCTGACGGAAGCCCACACGCCCCCTCCTCCGCGGACCGAAACCCCACGGGCCCCCGCCGACAGCCGTCGACGGGGGCCCGCTGCCAGGCACCGCGCTACGCCGTGATGTCCCGGCTGGTGAACCGCGACCACGCGGCCGAGCCGAACACCGCGACATAGGCGGCCTGCAGACCGAGGTTCTTCAGTACGCCGTCCCAGTACATCGGTGCGCGCAGCAGGTCCCCGAAGGTCAGCCAGTGATGGGTGAAGAGGAACGGCTGGATCGAGTGCAGCTGCGGGAAGCTGTCCAGGATCTGCACGGTGATCACCAGGCCGACGGTCGCGGCCATCGCCGCGATGCCGCTGCCGGTCAGCGTCGAGATGAACAGCCCGATCGCCACCAGCCCGGCCAGTGAGGCCGCCACCACCGCGGCGACCAGCACCGCCCGCAGCAGCGCGGAGCCGAGGCCGATGGTGTCACCGGAGATCAGGGTGACCTCGCCGAGCGGGAACAGCGCCGCGCCCGTGGCGAGCGCCGCCAGCGCGACCGTCGCCGTGGCCGCCAGGCAGAACACCAGGCCGGCGGTGAACTTGGCGGCCAGCAGCCTGGTCCGTCCGGCCGGCGCGACCAGCAGGTAGCGCAGCGTCCCGCCGGCCGCCTCGCCCGCGACGGAGTCCCCGGCGACCACGCCGACCGTCATGGGCAGGAAGACCGGCAGCGCCACCGCCAGCGCGGTGAAGACCAGGAACAGGCCGTTCTGCGTCACCTGCGCGATGAAGGCGGGGCCCTCGCCGCCGCGCGGCCCGTCCGTCTCGATCTTGACGACCACACCGATCAGGATCGGCAGCACCGCGAGGATCGCCAGCAGCACGATGGTGCGCACCCGGCGGAAGGTCAGCACCAGCTCGCTGCGGAACAGCGCCAGGAACCCGGCCGCCGTCTGCGGCCGCCGCCCGACCACCGGCCCGGCGGCCACCCGGGCCCCGGAAGCCCCGGCGCCCGCGACCCCGGTACCCGCAACCCCGGAAACCCCCGTCCCGGCAACCTCAGCCCGCGACATCGAAGCCCTCCCCGGTCAGCGCCACGAAGGCGTCCTCCAACGTCCCGCGCTCGACCCCGAAGCCGCGCACCCGCACCCCGGCCTCGACCAGCGCCGCGCACAGTTTGGGCAGCATCTCGTCGGTCGCCGCCTCCGCGGCCGCCGCGCCCTCGGCGGGCACGCCCAGCACGCCGTCCACCCGGCCCTCGCCGGCGGCCACATCGGCCACCCCGTAAGCCGTCAGCAGGTCGGCGGCCTGCGCCACGTCGGGCGTCCGGACCACCAGTCGGCCCTGCGCCCGCGCGGCCAGTTCGGCGACGGTGCCCTGGACGATCAGGCGCCCGCGCGACATCACCGCCGCGTGGGTGCAGACCTGCTCGATCTCGTCCAGCAGGTGGGAGGAGAGGAACACCGTCGTCCCCTCCGCCGCGACCTCCCGGATCAGCGCCCGGATCTCCCGCATGCCCTGCGGGTCGAGGCCGTTGGTCGGCTCGTCCAGTACCAGCAGTTCACGCGGCTGGAGCAGCGCCGAGGCCAGCCCGAGCCGCTGCTTCATCCCCAGCGAGTACGCCCGCGCCTTCTTGCCCGCGGCGGCGGTCAGCCCGACCCGGTCCAGCGCCTCGGTGACCCGTTGGCGCCGGGTGCGCGGGTCGGCCGTCGGATCCGCCGCGTCGAAGCGCGCCAGGTTGTCCCGGCCGGAGAGGAAGCCGTACAGGGCCGGGCCCTCGATCAGCGCGCCGACCCGGGGCAGCACGGTGGCGACGGACTGCGGCATCGACTCACCGAGCACCGTGGCCACGCCGGAGGTGGGCGCGATCAGCCCCATCAGCATCCGGATGGTGGTGGTCTTGCCGGAGCCGTTCGGGCCGAGGAAGCCGAAGACGCTGCCCCGGGGCACCGTCAGGTCCAGCCCGTCCACGGCGAGCTGGCCGCCCCGGAAGCGCTTGGTCAGACCCCTGGCGCTGATCACACTGTCGGATTCGGAGAAGCCGACGGCAGGAGCGACGGCAGGGGCACCGGACGGAGCGCCGGAGGAAGCACCGGACGGAGCGACGGCGGGAACGGCCGCGGGGGCCGGGCGCACCTCGGCGCCCCGCCCCCCGGCCGGCTCCGTAACGTCCCCCGTTACGGGAGCCTGGGTCATTACTTCACCCCGGCCGCACTCTGCAGCACCGGCAGCGTCACCGCACCGGCGAACACCCGGCCGTCATCCGTGACCAGCACGTTCAGCACCTTGGTGCTGATCAGCGTGCCGCCCTTGACGGGCTTGCCGAGCGACTTCACCAGGCCCTGGACGCTCTGGCCGCCGCCGTTGCCCCGGCCCTTGTCGCCGTGCCGGCCCGGCTTGCCGGAGTCGGCCGGAGCGGTGGCGTCACCGCTCGGCAGCCGGGTGCTCAGCACCGTCGTCCAGCCCTCGCCGACGACGTTCAGGTCGCCCTTCTCCGCGGAGGCGCCGGGAGCCTGGTGGCCCTCGCCCCGCCCGTCCGCCTTCTGCTCCGTCACCTTGGCGCCCTTGGGGGCCGAGAACTCGAAGGACTTGGCGGCCGGCTTGGCGAACGAGACGTCCTTGAAGTGGACGTCCAGCACGGTGGAGCCGTCCGTCCCCCTGACCACCACTGCGAGCGGCACGCCGTTGTCGGCGGCCACCGCGATCCGCACCTCGCCGATGGTCGAGCCGGACTGGGTCGGCTTCACGCTGAGCTGGTACGCCTTCTGCCCGGCCACGCTCGCCGTGCCGTCGACGGTGACGGCGGTGGTGCCCGCGCCCGCCGCGAGGAACTGCCGGGCCGCCTCGGCCGGCGTGGCCGGGACCCCGGTCAGCGGGGCGCCACCCTGGTGGCCGCCGGACCGTGCGCCCTGCGGAGCCGTCAGGTGCACGGCCTCGTTGGTGGCGCTGTCCCACGCCCAGACCTGGTCGCCGTTGTGCACCAGCTCGTACTCGGACAGGTTCTCGATCAGGCCGATCCGCTGCCGGTCCGGGCCGTCCACCGCCACCCGCAGGGTGTGGTCGCCGCCGAGCAGGCCGGCCAGCTTGGCCTCCGGCGCGGCCGAGGAGGAGCCGCCGGAGCCGCCGGAGCCGATCCCGCCGCCCGCGGCGGAGAACAGCTGGCCCGGGACACCGAGGTCCGCGGAGACCGTGACCGTGCCGGAGAGCGTCTGCGCCTGCGAGCCGAGGGCCTTCGCCACCACCTGCTCCGCCGTCAGCGCGGGCAGGTTCGGCGGCGAGTCGTCCGCCAGCGCCGGCACCAGTCCGATACCGGCGGCGATCGTGCCCGCCACCACCAGCGGCACCGCCACCCGTACCGCGGTGCGCCGCCCGGACCGGTAGGGCACGCCGCCCTGGTGCTCCTGAGTCGCCGTGTCGTCCGTCATACGTCCAACCCCTCCGTAACCGTGACCGAATAGCCCTGACCGACTGCCTGTACCCCTCCATTACACGGCCGCGGGCCGCCGGAGTCATCGCCCTGCAGGGCCAGATCGGGGTCGGTCTCCCGTCGCATCCGACCCTGATACCTCCTCAGGGTTCGCTCCTCCGGACGTACGAGAACTGGCGTAGGGTCGCGCCATGGACGCAATGAACACCCCGACCGCGAACGCGATGCGGCGCGCCCTGCGCCGTGCCCGGGACGGTGTCGCGCTGGACGTGACCGAGGCGGCGGTCCTGCTCCAGGCCAGAGGGGCGGACCTGGGAGACCTCTGTTCGAGCGCCGCCCGGGTGCGCGACGCGGGTCTGGCGCAGGCCGGTCGGCCCGGCGTCATCACCTACTCCAAGAGCGTGTTCATCCCGCTCACCCGGCTCTGCCGCGACAAGTGCCACTACTGCACCTTCGTCACCGTCCCCGGCAAGCTGCGCCGGGCCGGCCACGGGATGTTCATGTCGCCGGACGAGGTGCTTGAGGTGGCCCGCCGGGGCGCCGAGCTGGGCTGCAAGGAGGCCCTGATCACGCTCGGCGACAAGCCCGAGGACCGCTGGCCCGAGGCCCGCGAGTGGCTGGACGCGCACGGCTACGACGACACCATCGCCTACGTCCGGGCGATGTCCATCCGCATCCTGGAGGAGACCGGGCTGCTACCGCACCTCAACCCCGGGGTGCTGAGCTGGACGGACTTCCAGCGGCTCAAGCCGGTCTCCGCCTCGATGGGCATGATGCTGGAGACCACCGCCACCCGGCTGTGGAGTGAGCCAGGCGGCCCGCACCACGGGTCGCCCGACAAGGAGCCGGCCGTCCGGCTGCGGGTGCTGGAGGACGCCGGGCGCAGCTCCGTCCCCTTCACCAGCGGGCTGCTGATCGGTATCGGCGAGACGTACCAGGAGCGCGCCGAGTCGCTGTTCGCCCTGCGCAAGGTCTCCCGGGCCTACCACGGCATCCAGGAGCTGATCCTGCAGAACTTCCGCGCCAAGCCGGACACGGCGATGCGCGGCATGCCGGACGCCGAGCTGGACGAGCTGGTCGCGACCGTCGCGGTGGCCCGGCACATCATGGGCCCGACGGCCTGTCTGCAGGCCCCGCCGAACCTGGTCGACGGGGAGTACGAGCGGCTGATCGGCGCCGGCATCGACGACTGGGGCGGCGTCTCGCCGCTGACGCCCGACCATGTGAACCCGGAGCGCCCCTGGCCGCAGATCGAGCGGCTGGCCGAGCGGTCGGCGGCGGCCGGCTTCGAGCTGCGCGAGCGCCTCGCGGTCTATCCGGAGTACGTCCGGCACGGCGAGCCCTGGCTGGACCCGCGGGTGCTGCCGCACGTCCGGGCGCTCAGCGATCCGCAGACCGGCCTGGCCCGCCCGGACGCCGTGGTCACCGGCCGCCCGTGGCAGGAGCCCGAGGACCTGCCCGCCTCGTACGGGCGGACCGACCTGCACGCCACCATCGACACCGAGGGCCGCACCGGGGACCGCCGGGCCGACTTCGAGGACGTCTACGGGGACTGGGAGGTGCTGCGCGAGCAGGTCCTCGCCAAGGGCGCCCCCGAGCGGTTGGCGGGCGATCTGCGCGGGGCCCTCGCGGTGGCCGCCGAGGACCCGACCAGGCTGACGGACGACCAGGCGCTCGCGCTCTTCCACGCGGACGGCCCGGCGCTGGACGCGCTCTGCCGGATCGCCGACGACGTCCGGCGCGACGCGGTCGGCGAGGACGTCACCTACTGCGTCACCCGGAACATCAACTTCACCAACGTCTGCTACACCGGCTGCCGGTTCTGCGCCTTCGCCCAGCGCCGTACCGACGCGGACGCCTACACCCTCTCGCTGGAGCAGGTCGCCGACCGGGCCGCGCAGGCGTGGGAGGTCGGCGCCACCGAGGTCTGCATGCAGGGCGGCATCCACCCGGACCTGCCCGGGCACGCCTACTTCGACATCGCCCGCGCGGTGAAGGAGCGGGTGCCCGGCATCCACGTGCACGCCTTCTCGCCGATGGAGGTGGTCAACGGCGCGACCCGCACCGGGCTGTCCATCCGCGACTGGCTCCAGCAGGCCAGGGAGGCAGGCCTGGACACCATCCCCGGGACGGCGGCCGAGATCCTGGACGACGACGTCCGCTGGGTGCTGACCAAGGGCAAGCTGCCCGCCGCGACCTGGGTGGAGGTCGTCACCACCGCGCACGAGCTGGGCATCCGCTCCTCCTCCACGATGATGTACGGGCACGTGGACACCCCGGCGCACTGGCTGGCGCACCTGCGGCTGCTCACGGAGATCCAGCAGCGCACCGGCGGGTTCACCGAGTTCGTGACGCTGCCGTTCATCCACACCAACGCGCCGGTCTACCTCGCGGGGATCGCCCGGCCCGGCCCGACCGCCCGGGACAACCGGGCGGTGGTCGCGATGGCGCGGCTCCTGCTGCACCCGCACATCCCCAACATCCAGACCAGCTGGGTGAAGCTGGGCGCCGAGGGCGCGGCCGAGATGCTCCGCTCCGGCGCCAACGACCTGGGCGGCACGCTGATGGAGGAGACCATCTCGCGGATGGCCGGGTCGGCGTACGGGAGCTACAAGTCGGTGCGCGACCTCCAGGCGATCGCCGAGGCGGCCGGCCGCCCGCACCGCCAGCGCACCACCACCTACGGCGAGGTGTCCGCCGAGCGCCTCGCCGCCGTGCTCGCCTCGGACGGGCACCTGCCGGAGCTGCTGCCCCTGGCGGACTGACCCGGCCGCCCGCCCGATCGCCGGGCGGTCCGTATCCCCTGGGGAGCGGACCGCCCATCGGCACGCCCTAGCCGACCAGCAGCTGGCTGCGCAGGTCGCGCAGGTCGCGCCCGTCCAGGCCGAGGCCGGACTTCAGGTAGGCGTCGAAGGAGCCGAAGCTCCGCTGGACCTCGTCGAAGCCGGCGTTCAGGTACTCCGGGCGGACGTCCAACAGCGGCTTGTAGACGGCCTGGTAGGCCGGGGGCAGCTTGGCCAGGGTGGCGGCGATCTCGGCGGCCCGGTAGGTGTTGCTGGCCAGGTAGTCGGCCTCGACGCTCTCGCGCGGCACGCCCAGCGCGGTGAGCAGCGCGGCGGAGGCCCAGCCGGTGCGGTCCTTGCCGGCGGTGCAGTGGAACAGGACGTTCTCGTCGTCGCGCTCCACCACGGAGTTCAGCAGCGCGTGGTAGGCGCCCTTGGCGCTGTCGGCGGAGACCATGGTGCGCTCGGCGTCGACCATCGCCTGGACGGCGGCCTGCGGGGTGGTGACGTTGAAGGCACCGGTGTCGGAGACGCCCAGCACGTTGGCGTCGACGACGGTGGCGCCGGTCGGGACGCGGTCCGGGGCGGTCTTCTGCTCGCCGGGCGTCCGCAGGTCGAACACGGTCCGGATGCCGAGGCGGCGCAGCTTGGCGAGGTCCTCGTCGGTGAGCTTGGAGAGGTCGCCGGAGCGGTAGACCACGCCGATCCGCACCCAGTGGCCGTCGGTGGTGCGGTAGCCGCCGGCGTCGCGGAAGTTGGGGGCGGACGCCAGGTGCAGCGAGCGGTCGGCGACGACGAGCGACTCGCCGCGGTCCGGGACGAGCTCGAAGTACCAGCGGTCGGCGGCGGCCAGGCCGGTGACGGTCACGGTGGCACTGCCGGCGCCCCGGGCGACCGGCTTGCGGTGGCGGATGTCCTCCGGGTCGGTGCCGGCGTAGACGGTGACTCCCAGGGTGCCGGGCGCGGTCCAGGCGAGGGTGAAACCGCCGTCGGCCTGCTGGGTGGCGGTGGCGGCGGTGAACGGGATGGCGTGCGCGGACTGCTTCGCCGCCGCGGCGGCCGCGGGGGCGGCCGGGGCGGCGAGGGCGAGCGCCGGGGTGCCGAGGACGAGTGCGCCGGTGAGGGCCAGCACGGTGGTCGGACGGGTGTGGGAGATGGTCATGGCCGGACGCTAGGGAGCCCCGGGTGGTGGTTCGTGTCCGCCGGGTGGCGCCGCAGCAACAAGATGTTGAAGTGCTGGTGAGCGAGGGAACCCCTCGACTTGTTCGGGCATTCGAATACAGTGCGATGGCGCGCGACCGGCCGAGCGTCGCGCGGCCCGATCCCCGGACGAAAGGCGCCCCGTCGTGATGCCACTGTGGTCACGCGCCCAGCAGCAGGACTTCCGCAGCCGGGTGCGGGGCTGCCTGATCGGCGGTGCGATCGGCGATGCGCTCGGCGCCGGCGTCGAGTTCGAGTCGCTGGAGAAGATCCGGGCGCTGCACGGGCCGCACGGCGTCACCGGCTACGTTCCCGCGTACGGCCGGCTCGGTGCGGTCACCGACGACACCCAGATGGTGCTGTTCACGCTGGACGGCCTGATCCGCGCCCACATCCGCCGGGACACCGGCAGTTGGCACCCGCCCACCGACATCCACCTCGCCTACCTGCGATGGGCCGCCACCCAGCGCGACTGGGGTCCGGACGAGCGGCGGGCCGACCTCGGCTGGCTCGGCCGCGAGGAGTGGCTGTACGCGCAGCGCGCCCCGGGCCAGGCCTGCCTGTCCGGCCTCTCCGGTCCGGAGGCGGACCGGCTGGGCACCCTGGAGGCGCCCAAGAACCCGCACTCCAAGGGCTGCGGCACGGTGATGCGGGCGGCGCCGTTCGGACTGCTCACCACCTGGGAGCCGGGCCTGGTGTTCCAGCTGGCGGTGGAGTGCTCGGTGCTGACCCACGGCCACCCCAGCGGGTACCTCTCGGCCGGGGCGCTCGCGGTGATCGTCCAGACCGCGGCCCGCGGCGGCACCCTGGAGGAGGGCGTCCACCTGGCGCTGGCGCTGCTCTCCGAGCGGCCGGCGCACGAGGAGACCACCGCCGCGCTGCGCGGGGCGCTGGACGCGGTCCGGGCCGGGGAGCCGTCGGCCGAGCGGGTCGAGGCGCTGGGGGAGGGCTGGGTCGCCGAGGAGGCGCTGGCGATCGGGGTCTACTGCGCGCTGGTCGCCCACGACGTGCGCTCGGGACTGCTGCTGGCGGTGAACCACTCCGGGGACAGCGACTCCACCGGCGCGATCTGCGGCAACCTGCTCGGGGTGCTGCACGGGGACACCGCGCTGCCGCCCGGCCTGGTGGCCGGCCTGGAGGGGCGCGGGGCGATCCTGGAGCTGGCCGACGACTTCGTCCTGGAGCTGATGCACGGGCCCGAACTGCACAGCCTGGAAACCCCGGAGGGCCTTGCCTGGTCCACGCGGTACCCGGTGCTGCGCTGACGCCCGGCTGCTGAGCAGGAGCAGGAATATCGGAGCAGAAGCCCCCGGACACGCAGTTGCCCGTAGCGGGGCCTGCCGCCGGGAGGACGGCGGACCCCGCTACGGGCAACTGGGCCGAGATCGGGCGGCCCGGGTGGAACCCGCAGGGTCAGAACCCGCCGAACGCACCGGATCCGGCGGCGGCGGCGAACGCGTTCCAGGCTTCGGAGGAGAAGTGCAGCCGTGGGCCCTGCGGGTCCTTGGAGTCCCGCACCGCCACTGCGCCCGCATCCGGCGCGGTGATCTCCACACAGGCGCCGTTGCCGCCGCTGTGACTGCTCTTCCGCCAGACCGTCCCGTTCTCGAAGGTGGTGCTCATTCGTGGTATCCCTCTTCAATCGTCGCTATCAGTGACCGGCTCTCCGCGACCCCCAGAGCCGCTGCCCGCAGGTGGTCGTAGAGACTGGTATAGCGGCGCACGTCGGCCTCCTTCTCCAGGTAGAGATCGCTCGTCACCCCTTCGAAGTAGACAACCGTGGAATCGGCTGACTCGGGGAACTCCAGCAGGGAGAATGTCCCGGTCATTCCGGGGTGGGCGCCGTGCGAGAACGGGATCACCTGGATGGTGATGTTCGGCCGCTGGCTCAGCTCCAGCATGTGCTTGAGCTGATCGGCCATCACCTCCCGGCTGCCGACCTCGCGGCGCAGCACCGCCTCGTCTATGACGGTCCAGAGACTGCCCAGCTGGTTCTCGCCGTGGACGCGGTCCTGGCGCTTCATCCGCACCTGGACCCGGCGCTGGACGGAGAGCGCGTCGGTGTCCGGCTGGGTGCCCACCACCACGGCGTGCGCGTACTGCTCGGTCTGGAGCAGGCCCGGGACGAAGGAGGACTCGTACGCCCGGATCGAGGAGGCCTCCGCCTCCAGGCCGATGTAGACGCTGTACGGGGTGGGCATGTCGTTGAAGTCGTGCCACCAGCCGCGCTGGCGGGACTCCCGGGCCATGTCCATCAGACTGCCGCGCATCTGTTCGTCGTTGACGTTGTAGACGTCGCAGAGGTCGCGGACGTCGCGCTGGCTGATGCTGCGCCGGCCGTTCTCCAGTCGGCTGATCTTCGACTGCGAGACCATCAGCCGCCCGGCCACCTCCTCCGCCGTCATCCCCAGGCCCTCGCGCAGCTTGCGCAGTTCGGCGCCGAGCCTTCTGCGGCGCACGGTGGGATTGATGTTCGCGGACACGTCGACCTCCGGCCGGACCTCTGGTGATCGTTGGAGCGGCATTCCTCGGAACACTGTGGAAATTGGGACCAACCCCCCTGACTTGGAGCAGCATGACACCTTGGCTCAGGTCGGCGCCGGGGAATCGCAGGAGCGCAGTAGAACAGATCATCGGAAAAGCGCTTCGGCGAGACAGCGGACACCCCCGGGTGGTAATGCGGGTCTGCGGCTCTCTCCGGTAGTGGTGCGATTGCTGGGTGCATGTGCGGGTGGCACATGCGGGGACGGCGTGGACACGGCTGGGGACGGCTTCGGAGTGGCTCCGGAGCGCCGCCGAAACGGTTCCGCACGGTTCCGGGTGGGGCTGACGGGACTGGACGGCTCCGAGTGGCCTGGAGGCCCTGGAGGCCCTGGAGGCCCGGGTGACTTCGGGGACGGCAGAGGGGCGGTCGCCGGCGACTTTCGTCGCGGGCGACCGCCCCTTGCTGCCTGCTGGTTGCTCACTGTCGGTGGACGGCGCGAACGGTGTGGCGAGCGCCGCTTGGCACACCGCCTGCCGGGCGCCCGGCGCCCGGCCTCGTCAGCGGACGCCGACGCGGGACACCGCGACCCGTCCGCCTGATCCGCTGCGGCCCGTCGAGCGCGGACCGGGGCGGCCCGCACCGGTCGGAGCGGCCTCGCTCTGGGGTGAACGGTTCTGCTGGCTGGGCAGGCCGTTCTGCACGTCCATCACGGCGTGCGCGACCATCCCGCCCAGCGGGTCGTACCTGATCAGATCGCGCAGCCGCGAGCGCGAGGACCGACCCTCGTTGCCCGGGTACAGGTGCTTGCCCAGGCCCACCGAGTGGGCCAGCGCGGCGAGCGCGGCCGTCCTCGGGTCCGGCGGCACACCCGTGCGGATGGCGGTGTCCAGCCGCTGCTTGATCGCGGCGTTGGTGCAGTCATCGGACGCCTGGTAGCGCGTCGTCGGCAGGACCCCGCACACCTGGCCCGGCACGGCCGTGACCATGCCGCAGCGCTCCAGGTGCGCCAGGTAGGTCTGCCGCAGCCCCAGCCGGGGCCCGCCGATCCAGTGCGCCGCGCGGACCGGGCTGCCGCGTCGGCGCAACAGCTCCAGTGCGTGGTCCAGTGTCGGATCGCCGGTGGGCCGTGGCAGCACCACGGCGATCCGGTCTCCTTCCGGGACTATCCGTCCGGCCAGGGACAGCTCGACGAGCTGGGCCCCGGCGAGTCCGAGGTCGAGGGTCTGCGGCTGCGCCGTGGTGCCCGTGGTCGGGTCCAAGGCGAGCAGCAAGAGTTCCTCGGGAACAGTTCTGCGGCTCTTGCCCATCCAAGCCTCCCCGCGTGGATGAATGACAGCGTGACGCCTCTCACACGGGCTTGTCGAGTACGCCTCCGAATCGTGACCTTGCGGCCGCGGCAGGGAACCGGCGGTGGCGGGCCCGGCGTCTGACCGGTGAACAGGCCGAGGTGCGACCGCGCGGCGACAATAAGCGCCGGTCGGGCGGGGTGTGGGCGGCCGGATCCGTCGTCGGTGGCGGAGACTGTACAGGTACACGGGGCGGGGCGTCGGCTTCCCGAAATCGGGTCTGCCGGTGCCCCGCCGGGCGTTGAGGAGGCTGGGTTACGTGGGCGAGTCCCCCGACAGGGTGCTGCGGGACGGCGAGCGGGAGCAGGAGCGGGACCGGGAGAGGACCGGTGCCGCCACCGATGCCGCGGCGGCCGCCGCTGCCGACGAGCCTGCCGAGGGCACGGCGGCCGGGGCCAAGGGCGGGGGTACGGTGCAGCTCCGGGTCCGGGATGTGGACACCCGGACGACCATGCTGCGCCTCCCCGTCGACAACGCGACCACGGCGCTGCGGCTGCCCGACGAGCTCGTCAGGTCGGCGCCCACGGAGGGCGGGTCCGCTGCTGACGGGCACGGGTCCGCGACCGCCGTCGGGAGTCCGGCGGTGGCCGAACCGGCCGACGGGGCGTCCGACCGCCCGGCCGGGCGCGACCCGCGTCTCGCCATCCGGACGGCTGGGGACGCCGACCCGGTCGTGCCGTCCGAGCGGACCGACCGGACGCAGCGGGCCGAAGCGTCCGTGACGGACGAGGAGCCGATCGACGGGGCGCCCGCCCAGGACGAGGAACCCGCGGCGGAGCAGCCCGCGTCGGCGGAGAGCGCGGAGAAGACCGAGAGCGCGGAGAGCGCGGAGAAGGCGGAGAGCGCGGAGAAGGCGGAGAAGACCGAGGGCGCGGGGAGGACGGAGAAGCTGGAGAAGCCGCGCCCCGCCGGCTCCCTCGCCGCCGCCGCGCCTTCCGTCCCGGCGACCGTCCCGGCGACCGCCCCGGCTCCGGGGGATGGCACCGTGCCGGAGCCCCCGGCACCGAGGCCGCTGCCCGAGCCCGAACCGGCCCCCGAGCCCGAGCCGCAGCCCGTACCCGCCCCGAAGCCGAAGCCGAAGCCCGAACCCGGTCCGGCCCCCGAGCCGCTGCCCGACCCGGACCGCCCGAGGGTGCCGCCCGCACCGCCGCTGCCGAAGCCCGAGCCGCTGCCCGACCCCGAACCGCTGCCCGGTCCCGAGCCGCTCCGCGCACCGGAGAACACCTCCGAGGCGATGGAGGTGCTGGCGACCCTCAACGCCCGCCCGGTCTCGCCGCTGCGCCGCGCGCTCAAGCGGATCACCATCTGGACCGTCTTCCTCGCCGTGGTGCTCGGCGCCGTGGTGGCCGCCCAGCTGCTCCGCCCGCTGCCCGACTCCAAGGTCAGGATGACCGCGCAGGGCGGCTACACCTTCACCGGCGACCCGCTCGACCTGGCCTGGCCCGCCAAGGGCCAGTCCGCCGCCGGCGTGGTCGGCGTCGGCAGCCTCGGCAGCTCCGGCCCGGAGACCCCGGCCTCGATCGCCAGCGTCACCAAGGTCATGAACGCCTACCTGATCCTCCAGGCGCACCCCCTGAAGAAGGGGGAGAGCGGCCCGAAGATCACCGTCGACAGGCAGGCCGCCCAGGAGTCCGGGAACGTCGACGAGTCCAGGGTCACCCTGACCGAGGGCCAGCAGCTCACCCAGTACCAGGCGTTGGAGCTGCTGATGCTGCCGTCGGCCAACAACGTGGCCCGGCTGCTGGCCCGCTGGGACTCAGGTTCGGAGGAGGCGTTCGTGAAGAAGATGAACGACACCGCCGTCCGGTTCGGGATGCCCAACACCGTCTACACCGACCCGGCCGGCTTCAGCCCGGACACCAAGAGCACCGCCAAGGACCAGCTGAAGCTCGCCGAGCAGGTCATGCAGGACGAGATCTTCCGGCAGATCGTCTCGACGCCGGACACCACCTTCAACAACCAGAAGATCTCCAACACCAACACCCTGATCTCCCCGAAGAACGGCATCATCGGCGTCAAGACCGGCTCCAGCACCCCGGCCGGCGGCTGCCTGATGTGGGCGGCGTACAAGGAGATCGGCGGGGTGAAGCGGCTGATCCTGGGCGTCACCCTGGGCCAGCCGGCGACCACCGCCGAGCCCAGCATCCTCAAGGTGGTCCAGAACGTCAGCGCCAAGCAGATCCAGGCCGCCCAGAACGGGCTAACCGGCCAGACCCTGGCCAAGCAGGGCGACGTCGTCGGCCAGGTGGACGACGGCCTCGGCGGCAGGATCCCGGTGGTCGCCACCAAGGACCTGACCGTGGCCGGCTTCCCCGGCGTCTCCGCCACCCTGGTCCTGGACCCGGCGAAGGTCGGCCACACCGCCAAGGCCGGCACCCGGGTCGGGGTCCTGCGCACCGGTGAGGGCGACAACCGGATCGAGGTCCCGGTGGTCCTCCAGTCCGACCTGGCCCCGCCGTCCATCCTCTCCAGGCTGACCCGCACGCTCTGACGGGCGCCCGACGGCAGCGGAGTGGGGAGTCGGCCCGGCCGACTTCCCACTCCGCTGCCGTTTGCGGGCCTGGATCCGGACCCCGGCGGCCCGCAGCGGGCCTCAGATCCGGACGCCGCCCCAGACCCCCGGCTCGGTCCGCGAGCCCAGCCAGTGGGCGATCATCTCCTCCTCCGCCACCACCCGGCCCAGTGCGATCGCCAGCGTCACCGCGGTGAAGGTCACGATCAGCCAGGAGAGGCCGGTGAAGATCACCCCGTAGGGCCCGAACTGGGCGACGCTGTGCGACATCGCGCGCGGCAGATAGATCCGTGAGGCCACCCCGAGGGCGGTCACCGCCGCCCCGCAGAGCACTGAGCCCGGGAGCAGCGGCAGCCAGCGCACCCGGCCCCCCAGCAGCAGGTGCTGTGTCCACCACCACAGCGCCGTCCCGCCGACGAAGGACAGCGGCACGCCCAGCCAGACGCCCTGGCCGAAGCCGTCCCGTACCGGGGTCTGGTAGACCATGCAGGTCAGCCAGACCACCAGCCAGACCAGCCAGCGCCAGGCGGCCAGCCGGGTGCCCGCCTTCGGCAGCTCCCAGCAGCGCTCGCAGACCCGCTGCATCGCCCGGCTCAGCGCCGTCGCCGAGAGCAGCGTCACCACGGCGCTCATGACCCCGATGGTGGTCTCCTCCGCATGGCTCGGGGTCAGCAGCTCCTGTACCGACTGCTGGGCCTGGCCCTGCAGCCCCAGCTCGGTGCGCAGGGAGTGCACCACGCCGTTGCGCACCGCCGCGGGTGCGAACACCGAGACCACGAACAGGGCGGGCAGCGCGCTCAGGAAGGCCTGGGCGGCGAGCCGGGTCGCGCAGTCCAGCAGGTTCACCCGCAGCAGCTGGCGGAGCGACCGGCCGACCAGCGGGACCTGCTCGGGCAGTCCGCGCGCGGTCGTCGTCAGCCTGCTGGACCGCTCCCGCATCCGGGCGACCCGGCCGGATACCGGAGGGCCGCCGTTCGCGCCGTCGGCCTGCCGGTCGTCGGCCTCTCCACCGTCGGCCTTCGCATCGCTGCCGCCGGGCTTCTCGCCGCTGCCGCTGCCGCTGCCGCTGTCGCCGCTGTCGCCGCTGCCGTGGTCGTCGCCGTGCTTGCCGTCGCCGTCGTGCCTGCCCTCGCCGTGGTCCTCGCCGTGGTCGTCGTCAGGGTCGGAGGGCGGGCCGGACGGCTGGTCGGTCACGGGCTCGTCCTCCTCGGCCGCGGACGCGCGGACGCCCGAGCGCGCCCTGGTCGCCGCGATCAATGATCGCCCGCCGACCGGGTACCCGCATCCGGGCGAGGAGCCGCCTCAGCCGGTGCGGTCCAGCAGCGCGACCGTGACCCCGCCGAGCGCCGTGACCTGGCTGGGGGCGCCGTAGTGCGCCCGCAGGGCCTGCGACTGGTCCCCGGGCAGGGCGGCCATCGGGTCGGCGGTGTCACCCAGGACCAGCAGCCATATCCGCTGCGCCTGCCCCAGGCAGTTGGCGGGCTGCGGGCAGGCGGAGGGGAAGAGGTCCTCGGCCTGCGCGGCGCTGTGCTCCACGAACACCGGGAACGGCTCGACGCCGTCCGGCAGGTAGAAGTCGACACCCGGGCCGATCATGGACCAGCTCTGGTTGCCGAGGGGAGCAGCCACCCCGTCACCGGGCCGGTACCCGGCGGCGATCAGATCGGCCGCCGCCTGGAAGTGCTCGCGCGCCCAGGTGTGTCCGTAGACCGTCCGCACCGCGACCAGCGCCGGCTTCGCCTCCACCAGGGGCACCACCAGCAGACCGACGGTGAGCAGCACCCCCGCCGCCCTGGCGTGCCCCGGCGTCCGGCTGCGCCGGGGGGCCGTCACCAGCGTGTACAGCGCGCCGATGCCGCCACCGCCCAGCACCGCCCAGGCGGGCACCGTGAACAGCAGGTACCGCTCAAGGAAGTACGAGGTGGTGCCGTTGCGCGAAACCACCCACACCGCGATCGCCGGCAGCACCGCCAGCAGCAGCATCTGGAGCGCGGGCAGCCGCCCGCCGGGCAGCAGCAGCGCGAGCAGGGCGAGGACGGTGATGGCGTGGTACACCCCGACCCCCCCGAACAGCGAGTCGCCGAGATGCACCAGCTCGTTCATCTCCGGCCGGACGATCCAGCCCAGCTGCCGCCCCGACTGCTCGTTGCCCAGCATCATCACCGGGATCGCCGGCAGCGCCGCGACGGCCACCGCCAGCGGGTACTGCCAGAGCAGCCGCCACGGCAGCGCGCTCCGGGTGCGCCACAGGTGCAGCAGGACCACGGCGACCTGCCCGGCGACGGTGCTGAGCGAGATCAGATGCCCTGCGCCCGCCACCGCCATGGCCACGCAGTACGGCGCCCAGCGCTGCCACCCCGGCCGGTCCAGTGCGCGCACAAGGAACCAGGTGGCCCCGGCCACCCCGCAGGTGACCAGTGCGTACGAGCGGGCCTCCTGGGCGTACCGGGTGATCTCCGGCACCACCGCGAAGAGCAGCCCGGCGCTGATGCCCGCGACCCGACCGCCGAACAGCCGCTCCGCGGTCAGGGCCACGAAGGCCGCGGCGGCCGTCATCGCCAGCACCGAGGGCATCCGCAGCGAGATGACCGAGTCGCCGAAGACCTCGGTCCACCCGTGCAACAGCAGGTAGTAGAAGCCGTTGCTGGCGTCGACGTGCTGCAGCAGCCGCAGCAGGTCCCCGAACGAACGGGTGGCCGCGGTCCAGGTGGACACCTCGTCGCGCCAGAACTCGGGCGTCCCGACGCGGAACCCCCCGACGAAGAGCATGGCGAGTGCCGGCAGCACCCACACCTGCCCCAGTACCCGGCGGACCGGACGCCACCCGGCGGCTGATGTCATGCTGAAGAGCCTCGTCGTCTAATCTGGTGCGGAATGCTTGATGCGGACAGGCCAGAGCCGGGGTGAGCCCCCCAACGGCCGGTACCGGCAAGCCGGTTCGCCCCAGGCTACTGGACCGTGATCTGACAGCCCGTCGCCCGGTCCCCCTTGCGTACACCATGATCCCATCAGCCCCTGCGGCCTCACCACCCGCCCGACCCCTAATCCGGTACTCTGTGGACCGGACGCCCCTCCGGCGCCCGCATCCTGGTCGCCGAACAGGCCGGCCGGCCCCGCCTCAGTAGCTCAGGGGATAGAGCACGGCTCTCCTAAAGCCGGTGTCGCAGGTTCGAATCCTGCCTGGGGCACAGCGCGAAACGCAGAAAAGGCCCAGGCCAGAGGGTGAATCCCTCCGGTCTGGGCCTTTGCCGTTCAGTCCTGCTGGTCACCTCGTGCCACGTCCGTGCCAGAACGCTCCGGCGGGACCTCCTTCGAGAGCTCCCGCTGCACCATCTCGTCCATCCGGTCGGCGACGGCCCGGTCACGGTCGCTGGTCATGTGCTGGTAGATCAGCGCGGCCCGCGCGGTGCTGTGCCCCATGCGGATCATGAGTTCCCGGGTGCTCGCGCCGCTCTGCGACGCCATGGTGTTCCCGGTATGGCGGAGATCATGGAAGTGCACCTCCATCGGGATCCCCGCCCCCTCCTTCGCGGCGGTCCAGTCGTCCCGGAAGTTGCTCCGGCGCAGCCGGCCGCCGCGCGGCCCGATGAACATGTGGCCGTCCGACTCCGCCCCCGCGAAGTGCTCCATGTGGTGCTGAAGGGCATCCACGATGGAGTCCGGGAACGCGACCGGGCGGAACCCCGCGCGGCTCTTCGGCGCCTTGTCGTACAGCTTCCCGCTGTACAGCTCCGCCTGATTCCTGCGGACCCGCAGAAGCCGGGCGCTCAGGTCGACGTCCCGCCGACGGAGTGCGGCCAGCTCGCCGAACCGCAGCGTGGTGAACGCGGTCACCAGGACCAGCGCCCGCCACCGGGGCGCGATGGCGTCGGCGGCCGCGAAGACCTCGGCCACGGACAGGACCGGGCGCTCGGGCACGTCGTAGGCGTCGGCACCCTTGATCCGGCACGGATTGCGCCGGATCAGCTCATCGTCGTCCACGGCTGTGTTCAGCATGGCCCGCAGCATCTGGTACGCCTTGACCACGGTGGGCTCGCCGACGCCGGACTCCAGGAGGTGGGTCCGCCAGGTGCGCACCCGGGCCGGGGTGATGTCCACGAGGAACCTCGGGCCCAGGGCCGGCATGATGTGCAGCCGAAGCGCCGTCTCGTACCGCTCCCGGGTTGTCTCCTCCAGCTTGCGTTCCTTGAGCCACTTGGTCGCGTACTCCCCGAAGTTCACCTTCCCGGCATCCGGGTCGACCCACTTGTCGCGGGTGATGTCGGCTTCGAGCTGACTTAGCCTTACCTCGGCGTCGGTCTTGGTGGCGTAGGTCTTCTCGTCGGGCCGCAGCTCTCCGGTCAACGGGTCGCGGTAGCGGACCTGCCAGCGGCCGGACGGGAGCTGGCGGACGGAGCCGAAGCGGCGGCGGCTGTTCTTCTTGGCGGTCATCAGGCGGCGTTCCTGTTCCTGGCGGAGCGGCGGACGTGGATGGGCTGGACGGTGTTCTCGGCGATGAACTCGGCGACGGCGGCCTCCGGGATGCGGACAAGGCGGCCGACCTTCACGAAGGTGATCCGGCGCTCTTCGATGAGCCGGCGCGGGAATCGCTCACCGCTGGTCGTCCAGGTCCCGAGGATTTCCGCGACTTCCCGGACGGTGAGAAGTCGGGCCTTGAGGTGCGCTGCGGTCACTGCTGCCCTCCCTGGGCGGTGGCGGGGCCGGGATGGCGCCGCAGAACCCGCAGAACCTGCAGAACCCCTTTGCATGGGCTCTGATCTGCGGGTTTGTTGGCGAGTTTGGGTTCCGCAAAACCTCCGGAAACTCCCGCAAAACCTCGGCCGCGGTGGCGGCGGGTCGGGGTGGTGGGGTTCTGCGGGAGTTTCCGGAGGTTTTGCGGTAGCGACTGGCTTTGGCGTTTGTGCTGGTCAGATGAGGTGTCCGGGGGTTTTGCAGGTTCTGCGGGTTCTGCGGGGGGTTTCCGGGGTCGGTCAGTGGGTGGGGTGGGTGATGGTGGGGTGGGTCTGGTAGCGGGGGGACGGGGGCCGGCCGCCGCGTCCGGTGCGGGCGGGGGGTGCGATCTGGCGGATCCAGCCGTGGTCTTCGAGCAGGGCGAGGGCGGGGTCGAGGTCGGCGACGGTGCGGAACTCGGCGCGGGGCAGGGCGTTGAACAGCTCCCGGCGGCTGATGCGGTTCATGTTCGGGTGCGCTGCGAGCCAGGCCATGACGGCGCGGGCCTTGCCGAGGGCGGCGTCGGATCCCATGGCGTCGAACACGGCCAGGGCGTGGGCGGTGAAGTAGTCGCCGATGCGGCAGGCGGCGGTGAGGGTGTCGGCGGCGATGGGGCGGGTCCAGCCGTCGCCGGGGTGGGTGGCGAGGTGGAGCAGGCCTGCGATGCGGCACACGGCGCCGTCGAGCTTGGACGCCCAGGTGTCGATGTGTGCGAGGGGGCCGCCGGGCCTCAGGCGGGTCTCGGTGGCCTTCTGCTGGGCGAGGAGGGCGGCGTCGGCTTCGGGGGTGAGGGTGAGGACGGCGGGGTCGGTCCAGTCGGCCATGGCCAGGGTGAGGGTGGCGAGGGTTTTGGCGTAGGTGTCGGCGACCCGATGGGGGATCAGGTCGGGGGTGAGGTTGCGGAACCCGACCAGGGACTTGGGCATGGAGTAGAGGAAGCGGGCGAGCAGGCCGCGTCCCTCGAAGCCCTTGGCCTTGGCGATGTCGCGGAACACGGACGGCTGCACGGCCAGGCCCATGGTCAGGGCGGGGGCTTCGAGGTACTGGCTGTCGCGGCCCTGGCGGTTGACGCGCAGCATGTCCCCGGCGTGGCCCTTGAGGAAGACTTCGAGGTTGGGGGTGCCGGAGTAGCGGCCGGCGATGATGTCGAAGATGCCGCCCTCGGCGGAGACGACGGACATCCGACCGCCCTGCTCGGCCAGCAGGGAGGCCAGGCCCTCGGGGGTGACGTCGTCGGCGATGAGCTGCGGGACGGCCGGGACGCTCACCGCCTCGGCGGTCTCCGCCAGTTCCACCGCTTCGCGGGTGAGGCGCTCGCGTTCGGCGGGCTCGGCGTTCGCGGCGCGGGCGGTGGCCTTGTCGGCGGCGGCCCGGGTGAGCTTGGCCGTCGTCTCGGCCTCGGCTCGGACCCCGGCGATGTTCTCCTTCAGGATCTTCTCGACGGCGAGCATGGGGCGGCTCATCTCGCCGACGATGCTGCTCTTGCGGTTGCCCGGGGGCAGGGCGATGACGGTGAACAGGTTCACCGGCTCGCGCCACCGCCCGCGCACCGCCACCACCGCCCGCCCTCCACAGGCTGTGGAGAGCATGCTCAGGCCCATGCAGCCGCCGAGATCGGCGGGGGTCTGCGTCTCCTCGGCGGCTGCGGCCACCATGTCACCGAGCCAGCCGGGCAGGGCGTCCACGGGGAACGGCGGCAGCGCGCGGGCCTGTCCGAGGGGGACGGGGCTGTCCCACACGTCGGCGTCGATGGGCGCGGGCTCCAGCTGGTCCCAGTCGTCGCCGAACAGGCTGGTGACGTTGTCGGGCGGTCCGTCAGGGCGGGGGGCGGGGACGGTCACGTGTGCTCCTTCGGGTGTGTGGTCGGGTGGTGAGGTGGCCCGTGCGGGGCCGGGGGTGTGTGGGCGGGGCGGGGCCATGGGAGGCCGGATAAGCGCTGTTCCGGCCTCCCATGGCGGCGGGCCCGTTCTCAGGCGGCGCGGGAGGCGGTGGCGGCGGCCTTGAACCCGCGTCGGATGGCGTACTCGCATTCGGCGGGTTTCAGGCCGGTGGCCAGTCCGGCGTCCAGCAGCGCGTCATGGGCCAGGGCCTCATCGAGGGCGCGGGTGTGGATGAGGCGTCCGACGGCCGCGCTGCTGGCCCACAGGCGGTTCTTCCGCCCGCCTTCCGCGGTGGCGCGGACCTTGTCCGCTTCGCGGGTTAGGACGGCCCGGGTGTAGGCGTCCTGGTGGTGGATCCGCTCCCGGAGCCGGTTCGGGTCCGGCACGGCGGTGGGGGCGGGTTTGGGGGCGAGGGCTGCGAGCAGTTCGGGCGGGGCGGGGGCGATGCTGTTGGGGTCCGTGCCTGCGGCGAAGTAGTAGGCGCCGTGGGTGCCGGTGCTGCCGGGGCCGACCAGGTAGCCGCCGCTGCCGCGCACGTCCAGGCCGTGGGAGTGGTCGCGCTGCTTGCCCACCGAGTTGAGCAGGCGGGTTCCGGGCTCGGTGGTGAGCCACAGGTGCCAGCCCCCGGAGGGGGTGGCGACGGTGGCGGTGGCCGGCACGGTGAAGCCGTGGTCGGCGGCGAGGGCGCGTAGGTCGGCGACGCCGTCGAGGCCGTCCTTGACGTCGAGGTCGATGCCGATGAGGTGGTGGGGTTCGCGGCCGCAGGCGATGCCGTAGCCGCTGGCCCACCGGGCCCGCTCGAACATCCGCTGGATGAGGGTGTGGTCGGTGGTGGCGTCGTGGACGCCGTGGCCGAGCCTGCCGCACCCGCCCTTGCAGTCGCCGACCGCGCGGGGCGGGTGGGGGCTGGGGATAGCCGGGGTCTTGTGGTCGGTCAGGGGGAAGACGTTCAGGCCGCGCTCGGCAGCGTGGTGGGCTGCCACAAGGGCGCGATCCCAGGCGGACACGGGCTCTCCTTCCGTGTTGGTCGGGGCTTGGCGGCCGGGGCCGCCCCGGTCCCCGACGGCGCCGGAACCGGGGCGGGGGCCGGTTCGTGGTGCTGTTCGGCGCAGACCTTGTGCGCGGGCCTGCACCGCTCGTCGCGCAGGGGGGTGGGGCGACCGCACCAGCGACACGGGCGGTCGCTGGTGCGGTCGAAGTGGGCGTTGTCACGCCAGTCCAGGACGGCTGTCATGGCGCGGCGCTGGGTCAGTCCTGCTCGTCGTCGCCGTACTTGGCGTTCCAGCGGTCGATGGCGTCCTGCTGGATGCGGTCGGCGCGGTTTTCCAGGCGTTTGGTGGACTTGCCGCGGTTGTCGGCGCGGGTGATGCGCACGCCGAGGAGGAAGAGGCGGGCGGCGTCGCCGATGTTGTCGGCGCCCATCTGGTGGGGGTCGAGGTAGGTGCGCTTGGCCATGGCGGTTCTCCTGTGTCAGGCGGTGGTGAGCCGGGCGGCGGCCTGGTGGCCGATGAGGCGGGTGTAGTGCGGGGGGATGGCTTCGCGCAGTCCGTCGCGGGTTGCCCAGGGCATGTCCATCACGGCGGCGCTGCGGGCGAGGGGGACGTTGGAGAAGTTGCCGACGACGTGCATGAACTCGCCGTCGGCGACGGGGCGGCCCATCTTGGCGAGGGGCGCGGTGTGGGCGGGGTGCGGCGTCGGGGTGAGGGTGAAGCCGCTGGTCTCGAAGAGGCGGTGGCGGTAGGTGCGCAGGCTGAATGCTGCGCCGCAGAGCATCACCGGGTCCCGGAGTTCGGCGCGGGCCTCTGGGACGTTCTCGATCACCCAGGGCCTGCCGGTGGACTCCAGCGCCGCCCGGGTAGGGGCGATGAGGTCGGGGTGCTCCCGGCCCCGGATCTTCTGGGCGAGGGTGTAGCGCTGGCACGGCGGGGAGGCGTGGACGAAGTCGAACCCGTGTCCGTGCTCGGTGATGAACACGACGGCGTCGGCCTGCACGAAGCGGAACGGGTAGCGGGGCTGGCCGGTGAGGTCGACGCCGAGGACGTCGTAGCCGGCGAGCCAGTAGCCCATGCCGGCGCCGCCCTGGCAGCAGTAGGCGTCCAGGACGGTCAGGCCGTTCCACGGGCGGGCGGGCAGCCAGTCGGCGGCCGGGCGGATCTGGTGGTCCATGGGGGCCCCTCAGGCGGCCCGGCGCGCGGCGCCGGGGAACGGCAGGACGGTCGCCAGGCTTGCGGGCTGTTCGGTGGCGGGTGCGGGGGCGCCTTCGCCGCCGTCGGGCGGGGCCGCGCTGTCGGCGGCCCGGTTGGCGCGTTCGGCGGCGGATTCGGCGAGCACGGTGCGGATGGCGGCGGAGTCGGTGCGGTGGCCGCGCTGGGAGATGAGGGCGGCGGCGCCGAGGACGGCGCCGGGGCCGAAGAGGACGGCGGCGGTGATGGCGTCGGTGGTGGTGCTCACGGGGTCCCTCCGGTGCGGGTGGCGGTGGCGAGCAGGTCCAGGACCGTGGTGCCGAGGAGTGCGGTGCGCTGCTCGATGGCGGTCCAGGACACGGGGTCGATGTGCATGAGCGCGGCCAGCGCGGCGGCGGGCTCGCGGTTGGCTGCGGCGGTGAGGGCTTCGCGCAGGTGGACGGCGGCCAGCGGCCGGATCCCGGTCGGGGCGGTGGTCGTGGCGGGCATGCCTCTCCCTTCGTTGGATTACGGAGAGTGATGGCGTGTGGGCAGGGAGGGAGGCACCCCCGGGTCGGGGGAGGGCGTTTCCGGGCCCGGATTGGGGGTGCCGGGGGCGCCTCCCTGCCTCCCTGACGCGCTCATCAGGGCTGATCAGGGGCGGTGTGGGGGTTCAGGGAGGCGGTCAGGGAGAACTCCCTGCCTCCCTGGCGCCTCCCTCCAGCGGATTCGCTACGCTCCGTCGTTCTCGGCGCGGAGCTGGAGGGCGGATTCGACCTTGGTCCGGGACACGACCTGGACCCCGTCGGACTTGTAGGGGGCGGCGCCGGCCGCATCCAGGACGGCCTTCAGGTCGCCGAACGTCCACTCCCGGTACCGGCCCGGGTCGTGGGCTGCGAGCCCGGCCAGGACTTCCTGGGTGCGCATGCGCTTCTCGTCGCCGAGGACGGTCGCGATGTCCGAGAGCGGATCGGCGGTGTCGGGCCGGTCGACGGCGCTGAGGGTGGTGACACCCTTGCGGCGGGCCTTGGCCCGCTCGGCGATCTCGGCGGCCTCCTCGCCGTTGATGTAGTGGGTGCGGATGGTGATGCTGCTCTGCCCGGGGGCGAGCTTCACACCGTCACCCGCGACGACGAGGGTGCCCTTGTCGTCGCCTTGGCGGAGCTTGTGCGGGGCGGCGCCGCCGTCGATCGCTTTGTCCCCGAGTGCCATGCGGGCCTGCTCCTCCGAGCCGAGCACGAGGGAGGCGCGGATGTGGGCGCCCTCGCGGACCAGCTTGGGGAGGTTCTCGTTCGTGGGGTCCTGGGTGCCCTGCCACAGGATCACGTTCACGGCCCGGCCCTGGTTGTGGAGCTTGCGGGTGTTCATGAAGTAGCGGCTGGTGGCCTTGGTACCGCCGTAGGGGCGCTTGTCGTCCCCGATGGCGGGGCACATGAACGCGACCTGCGCTTCGTCGACCAGCAGCACGATCGGGTGGAACCGGTGGTCGGTGCGGGCCATCTCGCGGGTGACGCCGTCGGTGGCGCCGGACTGCTCCAGCAGCGCGATCCGGCGCTCCATCTCCGCGACGCCCTGCTCCAGCATCTCGGTGGCGCCGATGACGTGGTCGTCCGTGGGGCCCTGGATGAGGACGGTGGCCAGGCCGTCGAACATCCGCCAGTCGCCCACGCCCTTGAGGTCGGCGATCCGGAACTCCACCGACGTGTCCAGGGCCAGCCACAGGGCCAGCGCGCGCAAGGACGCGGTCTTGCCCTGGTTCGAGAGGCCGGTGATCAGCAGGTGGCGCTGCAGCAGCGACAGGGTGGCGGCGTCGCCGCGCAGGTCCTGGCCCCAGGGGGCGCGGCCGTTGTAGAGGTCGGCGGCGGTGTCCGGGTCGGTGACCAGCGGGGACGGGCCGATCGGCTCGTTCAGCGCCCCGCTGTCGGCGATCCACAGGCGCACGGTGCGGGCGGCCTGCGGGATGGTGATGAACACCTCGTGCTCGTGCCTGCTCAGGTTCTCGGCGAGCTTGCGGCGCCTGCTCTGCACCTCCAGCGTCGACACCCCCGAGGGCAGGGTGACGTCCACCTCGACGCCGCAGCCGGCGATCCGGATCGGGCCGAGCATCCCCGCCCCGGCATCGCCCATCTCCCGGATCGCCTTCCGCAGCGGGGCGACGCCGAGATCCCGCAGCGCGGTCACCACGATCGAGGGGGTGATCGGCGCCCCGGCGTCGTCCCGGGCGGTGGCCGGAAGGGTCCAGGCGGGGGCGGCCTGGCGCCGGCGGCCGAGCGACCACAGGGCGAGCAGACCGAGCCACGGGCCGGCCACGGTGGCCGGGCCCCACAGGATCCCGATGAACACCGCCACCCACCGGATCAGGTCGATCACGGTCATGGTCGGCGCTATCACCCGGGCGATGTCCTTCTCGGCGATCGCCAGCACGATGCCGAGCAGCAGCAGCGCGCCCTGCGCGGTGGCGAGCGCGACCGCGGCGCCTTTCGCGGCCTGCTGAGGCGACTTCAGCAGGTCCATGCGCCGCTGGTGGCGCGCGGCCCGGAACGCGGCGGCTCGCACCTCCCACTCCATGGCCACCTCGTGCTGGCCGGCGGCCTCTGCGGTGCGCATCATCCGCTCGTAGCGGGCCAGCGTCCGCCCGTCCCACGCCCGCCGCGCCGCGATACGGCCCCCGGCGGCCACGTAGGCGCCGTGGCGCACCACCAGCCGGGCGGCGGTGCGGGTCCGCTCGTCGGTGAGCACCACCCGAACCGAGCGGCCCCCGCGCACCCACGCCGGGGCCTTCGGCGAACGGCCGCTCCGGGCAGCGGAGTTGGGGAGATCGGCGCCCGCGTCCGGGACGGGCGGCGCGGGGAGGGTGTGCGCCGGTTCGGGGGCGGGGGTGCGGGCGGCGCGGACCTTGGCCAGGTCCACCACCACACCCCCGACGGGGATGGTCTCGGTGCTGTGCGGCTGGTTCACTGGGTGTTCCTTCCTCACTGCTGGTTGTGGTGCGGAAAGGGCCCGGGGCGGCCGGACACGCCGGCAAGCTGAGCGGCCGTCCCGGGGTGAAGCAGACTGCTAGCGGCCGATGGGCCGCAGCTCGTGCGTGTGGCACAGGGCGGGGCCGATCAACCAGCCGATCCGGTTGACGGTCCAGCGGCCGTTTGTGAGCGGCCCGGGCGGGATCTCGTCGACGATCCGGCCGGTGCGGCCGGCCGCCCGGGGGTCGTCCTCGCAGGACATGATCAGGACCTCGTCACCAGCGGCGAACGTCATGATGGAACTCCGATCTGCGGTCAGGCGGCGGCGATGAGGGCGGCGCAGGTCTCGAAGGCGTGGTGCCAGGCCTGGTCGAGCAGGTAGCCGCCGTTCATTCCGTGGTCGGCCAGGCGCACGAACGTGCTCTTGCCGGTCGCGTCGGCCAGACGCCGCAGCGGCTCGCGCCGGTCGGCGATGTAGTGCGTGACGGCGGACAGGGCGAGGGCGGCGGCCACCGGGCCGAGCCGCAGCCGGATGCCGAGCAGGCGGGTACCGGCGAGCAGGACGGCGCCCTGGGTGGCGGTGTAGGCGGCAACGTGGGCGACGCAGGCACGGCGCCCGGCCGCGCTGGACTGCCCCTCGTTGCGGTCGTGCTGGCCCTTGATACGGGCCTGATGGTCGGACTGGATCCAGTGGTCGGCCACGTCCGCCGACGCCCGCAGCAGGGCGTAAGCGGCAGCGAACCGGGCAGCGCGAACGCTGGTCACGAAGACTCCAAAGGTCTTTTGGTGCGGGGAAGTTGTGGATGTTCAAGCGGCGATCGGCAGGCCGTCGGCGCAGGGCAGGCAGGTGCCCAGGTGCGCGGGCAGGACGTATCCGGCGTCCCGCCCGCAGGCCGGGCACAGGCGCCGCGCCCGATTGGCGGCGGCCAGGGCCCGTTCCCGGCCGGGGGTCATGGGGCGGACGGGCTTGGCGAGGGTGAGGCGGTAGAGGTAGGCGGCCCGCACACCGCCGGCCGCGCGGCGCGAGCGCCAGAGGACCTGCGCGGCGACGGGCTGGCCGCCGGGACGCAGGCCCCGGGCGCGCAGCTGCCGGCGGGTGAGGTAGCCGGTGGGGGCCATCCGCCAGGGGAAGGTGGGGGTGCCGCCGTGCCGGTCGCCGGTCGGGTCCCAGAAGCGGGGACGGGACACCGCTACTCCCAGGTCGTGGCGGGCTCGGGCAGGTCGTAGAAGCCGAGGAGGCCGACCGGGACGCCGTGCACCGCGCCCGTGGCGGTGAGCCACGCCGTGGTGCTGCCGTAGCTGTGCTTGTGGTCGACGCTGGTCGGGTCCAGGCCGAGCGCGTCGCGCCACTGCTCGAACAGGTCGAGGCCGTCGTACAGGACGAGTTCCACGCCCCACACGGGGTCGGTGGGGTGGCCGGTCACCGCCAGCTGCAGCCGGGCGGAGGGCGCGGGCAGGGCGGCGTGGGCGGTGAGGATGGCCAGCAGGGCGCCGGCCGCCTTGATCTGGTCGGCGGCGGTGGGGAGTGAGTCGGTGCCGGTGGTCACTGTGCGTTCTCCTCGCCGGTGTCGTTGAAGGTGGTGCGCTCGGCCCTGACCGCGGCGCACAGGCGGACGGCGTAGCCGGTACGGCAGCCGAGCAGCGCGCGGACCTTACGGCTCGACAGCTCCTCGCCGTTGGCTGCGAGGTTGGCCGCCAGCACGCGCACGCGGGCGAGATCGGCCGGGTCGAGCGTCCGGTCCCCGGCCGTACCGGAAGCGCTACCGCCGCCGTCGGCGGAGGGCTTGTTCACAGGTTCGCCAGAGTTCGGTGCGGACACGTTCGACCCGTTTCCGTAAAGGGCTTCGAGCGCTTCTGCCGTGATCGGGGAAGCGCTCCCCAGACCCTCGGGAACGGTGTCGAGGTAGACGCCATCGGACGGCCCGGAGGGCAGCGGGAGGGTGAGGGCGGGGAACGGGTCGTCGGGCATTCCCGGCCACAGATCGGCCGGCGCCGGAAGCGTGCTCACCTCCGCCACCCGGGCCCGGGCGTTGAGCCGCTGGGCCAGCAGCTCGGCCGTCAGTCCCGGGGTGGTGACGCCATGGACGTACTCCCACGCGATCCGCCACGCTTCGTCGGCCGACAGCGCTCCGTAAGCGGCGGCGGACAGCAGACGGTCCGCAACGGCCCGCACCTTCGGGTGGTGCTCAGCCCTTCGCCGGGCGTGCTCGGCCTTCTCCTTCGCCTGCTTCTTCTCGGCGGTAGTCGGACCGCGGCCGCCGTGTGTCTGCAGGTCGGTCAGCCACACGGCGCCGATGCTGGACAGGGCCAGCACGGCGGCGACCCACCGGGCGTCGGGGTACTGCTGCCAGCCGTGGGCGAGGTTGATCCCGGCCGCGACCAGCCCGGCGGCCCACGCGCCGAGGCGGTAGGTGCGGGTGGAGCGCTCACCTTCGGCCTGCGCGCCCATGGCGACCAGCGCCCACGCGCCGCCCTCCAGCATCGCGGACAGCAGCACCGCGAGCAGCAGCGCCACGTCCGCGTGGTCGAGGGCGGCCACCTGGGACACCACGGCCGGCACGATCGAGCACGCCTGCACCAGGCGCACGAACGCTCGCGCCGGATTCGTCGTGACCCAGGCGACCAGGCGGCCCAGTCGCTCGGCCCGCGCGGCACGGGCCCTGCTGCGGGCCTGCTCGGCGTCGAGCCGATCGGCCTCCCGGCGGAGCCTGGCGGCCTCGGCGTCCAACCGGTCCTGCTCGCGCTCGTCCCGCCGGTCCGCCCGCCGCTCGGCGCGGTACTCGCTCAGCCCGCTCATGCCGCCGCCCTCCCCTGCCCGATGCGGATGCGGGGCCGGCGGGCGGCGTACAGCGGCACGGGCGCCTGGTCCATCAGGCGCTCGGCGTGGGCGGCCAGCTCCGGGTCCTCCCGACGCAGGTCCGCCAGCACCGCCAGCGCCACGTCCATCCGGGCCCGGTACGCGAGCGCCGACTCACCGGGCACCCCGGCGAACAGCTCCTCGTCCACGCCCAACGCCAGCTCCGCGAACTCCTCGGAGTCCACGGCGCACTGGCCTGCAACAATCGACTTCACGGGTCTACCTCGTTCCAGAAGGGGAGGTGGGGCCCCAGGGGCTGCCGCGCGCCCGGCCAAGGAAAGCGCGGCGGCCCCGACATATCCAGGCCCAGGCCACTCGTCACATCACGAGTAGCCATGACCCCCGACCCGTCGCAGGACGGATCGGGGACCAAAGACACTCGTTGTTGATCTGGTGCGTCTTTCGGGAGCGTGCTCCCGCTTCAGGCAGACGCGGATCTTGCGATCACTGCCCTCCGGACTGAAAAGGCGCCGGGAACCATGGCCCCGTGAGGCCGCTTCGCCCTGGGCTCGGCGGTAGCCGGCCATTCGCGGACGCATTCGTGCAGGTCACACCCGTTTGGGCAAGACCTAGCAAGCGCTACTTGTTCCTGTTGGGCCTCTGGCTCAACTGGTAGGTACAAGCTGCTGAACATGATGCTGCACTCACGGAGCGCAATCGTCAAGCCCATTGGTTCAACATGTAGGAACCAGTTGACTGGATGCGTCATCATTGAGGTATGAGCACCCAGCCGCTGTACCGTCGCGTGGCCGACGCCCTCCGGAGCGAGATCAGTTCTGGAGCCCTCGCTCCTGGTGCCCGCCTGCCGTCCGAGCGCGAGCTCTGTGACCGCTTCGACGCCTCCCGGAACACCGTCCGCAATGGCCTGAAGGTGCTTGTGTCCGAGGGCCTTATCGCGCCCAGCCAAGGGCTGGGCTACGAGGTCAGGTCGCGCGAGGTCTTCAGCCTGAACGCCTCTCGCTTCGAGAACCTGACCTTCCCCCAGAACGGAGACGCCTACAACACCGATGTGACACTGGCCGGGCGCCAGCCGCATCAGGAGTTTCGCGTCGAGATGCAGCCCGCGCCCGCCGAGGTGGCGGAGCAGCTTCATATCTCGGAGGGTGCGACGACGGTCCTGCGGTTCTGCCACCGCTACGTCGACGGAGTGCCGTGGTCGACCCAGGCCACGAACTACCCGATGTGGCTGGTTGAGAGGGCTCCACGCTTGGCCGAGCCGGGCGACATTGACGAGGGGACGACTCGGTACCTGGCCGGAATCGGGGTTGAGCAGGTGGGCTACTTCGATGACATCTCGACCCGGATGCCTACGCCCGACGAGAGCAGGTTGCTCCAGACCGGGGACGGCGTTCCGGTGCTCGTCTGGCGTCGGACTGGCTACTCGGCGGACAGGCCGATCCGCTACACCGTCACGACGCTCCGTGGAGACCTGAACCACATGAACTACGAAATCGGCGACTTGACTGCTCTGGGCGGCGACAAGTGATCATCGAAACCGCGAAGCCTGCCGACCTTGAGTATCTGCTCGCCGCTCGGCGTGAAGCAGCTGCTTGGCTTCGGGCCCTCGGTAGTGACCAGTGGAGTCGTGACTACCCCGCCGGCAAGCTGCTGGCCACGATCGAGGCCGGCACCGTCTTCATGCTGCGAGACGACGCGGAGACGGCTGGGGCGATAACCGTCACGCCAGAGGCTGAGCAGGGGCTCTGGAGTGATGACGAACTCGCCGAGCCGTCCCGATTCGTCAATAAGCTGACCGTGTCGCGCGACTACGCCGGCCGTGACATTGGCGGGCGACTCTTGAACTGGGCGAGCGAGCGCGCCGCCAGTGAGGGTGCCATGTGGCTCCGGCTGGATGCCTGGACCACGAATGAACGGCTACAGCAGTACTACTTGGACCACGGGTTCACCCACGTGCGAACGGTGAGAGAGGGGGGCGCCGTGAATGGCGGTCCGCGAGTGTCGGGCTGGCTGGCTCAGCGTGCCACGGGCCCAGCCGAGCATGGGTTCACTGACCGAACCCTTCGTATCGTGGTCTAACGGCCGACGTCTCACGGCGCGCCGCTCATGCTAACTGGCGCCAGGGTGAGCGAGGCCAGGGGGAATTACAGGCACTGCAAGAGACAATGGGGAGGATTTGTGGCTGACTCGTCGAGCCCTCGGCGCTTTCGCGAGTATGAGTTGGTTGATTTTCTGGCAGTAGTCATGAGTAAGTCGGGCTACCGCGACATCGCCGTTGATGCCAGTGCGGGACAGGGGAGAAGGGTTGACCTTCTCGCGAAGTTCGACGATGAATTTTGCATCATCGAGGTCAAGCGAGTCTCGCCGCAGACAGGTATTCGCGTTGTCGACTATGTGGACCAGCTAACTCATTATGTCGCTTTGATTGAGCCGGAGCTGCCCGCTGGCGCGAATGTCAGGCCAGTACTTGCGATCCCCGGAGTTCTCTCGGAGCGCGTACTTGATCGACTTGAGTCGGCTGGAATTGAAGTCTGGGATGCGGCCTGGATTGCGAAACATGCGGTAGCAGTCGGATTGCGAGAAGAAGCCTCTAGATTCCTGGCTGATGAGCACTTCGATGGCATTCCCGACAGTCAGCATGTCGACCTGAAGAGAAGGTTGGCTGAGATCCCTCCTGGCAGGGGTGCCTGGCCGGCCTATCAGAAAATCTGCAAAGATATCCTGGAGCTTCTCTTCTGCCCGCCCCTCAGGTCTCCGATCTGGGAGAGGAGTGATGAATCCGGCGTAAATAGAAAGGATATAATCCTCCCGAACTATGCAACCGACGGCTTCTGGGAGTTTATGCGCCGGGAGTATCATGCGGATTATGTAGTTGTCGATCCAAAGAATTACACTCAGGGGATCGAGAAGGGAGAGGTTCTTCAGATTGCGAATTACCTCTCCAGTCATGGAGCGGGGCTCTTTGCTATCATCATGGCGAGAGCTGGCGCTAAGAAATCTGCACTCCACTCCATTCGTGATCAGTGGACTCAGCATAGAAAGATGATTGTCGTGCTCGACGAGGCGGATATTCTTCAGATGCTCGCCGATGCCTCGTTCGGCAATGATCCAAGTGAGTTGATTCGCCAGAAGATCGAGGACTTCCGGTTGGGGATGTCCTGATGTCGTGCCACAGTCGTGCCATGACGGGCGGGGAGCCGCGGGGAATCGCGGACGGCGGCGGTCAGAAGTAGGGGCGCTGGGAGCTCCGTCAGAACTGCAGGTCGGAGCGCGTCAGTCACACCTGTGCTCCTAAAGCCGGTGTCGCAGGTTCGAATCCTGCCTGGGGCACAGTGATCACCGGCAGGCCCCCCGCCCTCTTCGGGCGGGGGGCCTGCCGGCGTTTCGGCGGGCGTGAGGGCGGGGCGCGGGCTGGACCGCCGGAGCCGCGCGGGCAGGGGCCTGGCCCTGGACGCGGCCCCTCCCTCGCTCCTCGGCCGGGTTGACCCGACTCAGCCCGTCGGGTTCGCCGACCGGGCCGCGACCAGGCCGGACTCGTAGGCCGCGATCACCGCCTGGGCGCGGTCGCGGACACTCAGCTTGCCGAAGACGCTGGTGATGTAGTTCTTGACCGTGGAGACGCTGATCCCCATCGCCGACGCGATCTCGGCGTTGTCGAGGCCGGTGGCCAGCAGGTGCCACACCTCGACCTCGCGGGGCGTCAGTTCGCCCAGACCAGGTGCCGGCGACGGCGGCTGCGGAAGGCGGGGCGCCGTGACGTAGGTGGAGATCAGCCGGGTGAGCAGGCGCGGTGCCACGGCCGCCTCGCCGGTGTGCACGGTGCGCACGGCCGCCAGCAGCTCCTCCGGGGAGACGTCCTTGGGCAGGAACCCGGAGGCGCCGGCGCGCAGGGCGGCTACCACGTACTCGTCCATGTCGAAGGTGCTCAGTGCCAGGACCCGGCTCGCGGGCAGCTCCCGGGTGAGCCGCTCCGTCGCCTGGACCCCGTCGAGGACCGGCATCCGGATGTCCATCACCACGACGTCGGGCCGGTACTGGTGCGCGAGTTCGACCGCCCGCTGCCCGTTGTCCGCCTCGGCCACCACGTCGAACCCGGGGTCGGGGGCCATGATCAGTGCCAGGCCCCGCCGCACCAGCGGCTGGTCGTCCGCGATCAGCACCCTGATCCGCTCCGGGGATCCCGTCATCCGAGCCGTTCCTCTCCGTCGACCGGCGCCAGCGGCAGGCTGGCCGCCACCCGGAAGCCACCGCCGTCGAGGCCGCCGGCCACCATGCTGCCGCCCTGCAGTGCGACGCGCTCGCGCATTCCGATCAGACCGTACCCGGTGCGGCCTGGTCGTGCCCCGCCCGCACCTCCCACCCCTGCCAGGGCGCCCACCAGGGCGTCGGCCGAGGCGGTGGCGCCGTCGTCGGACACCTCGACGGTGATCCGGTCCGGACGGTACGTCAGCTGGACCCGTGCCCGGGCGGGGCCGGCGTGCTTGCGGGTGTTGGTGAGTGACTCCTGGACAATCCGGAAGACCGCCAGGCCGGTGCTCGGCGGCAGCGGGCGCTCCTCCCCGAGGACGGCGAGGTCGGTGGGCAGGCCGGCCCGCCGGGACTCCTCGACGAGCCGTCCGAGGTCCCCGACACCGGGCTGGGGGGCTGGCGACGCCCCGTTCAGTGCCACGTCCGGCTCGTCGCCGGCCCGGAGCACGTCGAGCAGTTGGCGCATCTCGCGCAGCGCCATCCGCCCGGAGCCCTCCAGCGTGACCAGGGCGTCGCGCACCACCTCGGTGTCGCCTCCGAGGTTGGCCCTCGCCCCGCCGGCCATCAGCTGCATGGTGGTGATGTGGTGGGCGACGATGTCGTGCAACTCCCGCGCGATACGGCGCCGTTCCTGGGCGACCGCGCGGTCGGCCAGCAGCCTTCGCCTGGCCTCCACCTCGTGCTGCCAGCGCTTCAGGGCCTCGGCTGCGGCGATGATCAGCGCCGCCGCGAGCACGTTGGCCGCCGCGATCCCGATCGGCGGGGGCAGCGGATGCCCCCGGCCCAGCAGCGGCACGACCGCCGCCACGAGGCCGGCCGGCACCGCCACCGCGATCCCGCGGGACCGTGCCACGGAGAACAGCGCGATGCAGAGGGTGCAGTTGAAGTGGGGCGGCACCAGCACGCTCAGGTTCAGCGCCAGGCCGAGGGCCAGCACACCCGCCAGCGACGCCAGCGGGTGGCGGTGCCTGGTGAGCAGCGGCATGGCCGCCAGTACGAGCAGGACCATGGCGGTCAGGGCGATCGGCCGGTTCTGGTCCTGGCCGCCGATCGTGTAGCCGAGGAGGTCCAGGGCGGCGGCCCCGACGGCCACCAGCGCGTCACTGGTCGTCCAGGGCAGGCCGTCGGCTCTCGGCGATGCCGAGGTCGGTGTCGATGTCGATGTCGAGGCCGATGGTGACGGCAAAGCCACAGGAACAGGCGAAGGAGAAGGCGGCAACGGCGGTGGCGTGGGCCGGTGGTGCGTCGGCATGCTGGTGGTCCTCCCCGTGGCCGACCGGCCCGGCCTGCGCCGGTGCCGCCGCGACCGTCGTCCGCGAGCCGTTCCCGCGGCGGTCCGCAGCCCCGGGAGGAAGCCGTCGTCCGGCCCTCTGACCAGGACCGCAGCCGACGTCCGCGGCCCATTCTCGCAGCGGCTCCCGCCCCCGGGTGCTACCCGGGGCCGACCTCGGACCAGGACCGTGGTCCTGGTCGGGCCCCGCGTGCCGGACCTGGCTCCTGCGGGAGCGAGACGTCGGGCGGCGCGGCCCCGGGGGGCTCGGACACGGCCGGTGCCCGCCGTACCGGTCGTGCTGGGCGTCAGGCCAGGGCGTGGTGGGTCCGGGGAGTGGTGGGTCCGGGGAGTGGCCGGGGCGCGGGTGTGGAGGTCGGCGAGGAGGGTCTCGGACTCCCGGGTGGCGCGCAGGACCTCGGGGTCGAGGTCGGCGAGGACGAGCTCGCGGTGGTCGGGACCGGCCTCGGCGAGCAGGCGCCCGTCGGGGGACCGGACCGCGCTGCCGCCGCAGGTGTGCCAGGGGCCGGTGGTGCCGACATGGTTGGCGAGCACGGTGTAGAGGGTGTTGTCGAGGGCGCGGGCGGGGAACCAGGTGCGCGGCTCGTGGTGGCCGTGGCCCACGCTGAACAGGGCGCCGACCAGGTAGGCGTGGCAGCCGTCCAGCGCGGCCGCACGGGCGTGCTCGGGGAAGCCGGAGTCGTAGCAGATGCCGAGTCCGAGCCGCCAGCCGTCGAGTTCGATCGTGCGGTCGCCGGTGCCCGGCCGGTAGTACTCGCGCTCGGTCTTGAACAGGTACTGCTCGTCGTACCGGGTGACGAAGGAGCCGTCCGGACCGAAGACCAGGGCGGAGACCAGGAGGTCGCCGTCCTCGTGCACGGCCGCGCCGACGGCGGCGGCCGTGCCGGTCTCGCGGCAGGCATCGGCGATCGGCGCCAGCCGGGGTCACCGGGCTGGACGGTGTACCGGCTAGCGAACCGCGTTGTCCGCCCGGCCGGTGGTCTCGTCCAGGCCGTCCAGGTTGTCCAGGCCGTCCAGGTTGTCCGGGCCGTCCAGGTTGTCCAGGCCGTCCAGGTCGTCCTCGAAGGGCGCGGGGCGGGCCGGCGCGGCCAGGACGCGCTGGACCCTGGGTCTGGTCCGCCAGTTCACCCGCCGCACGTCCCGGGCCAGGGCGCCCGGCCGCCAGAGCTCGACGGCGGTGGTGACGGCGCCCAGCACGATCCCGGCGGCCAGCCAGCCGCCGAGGACGTCGCTCGGCCAGTGCACCCCGAGGGCGACCCTGGTCCACCCGATCGCCAGCGCGGTCAGCAGGGCGACGGCGCACGCGGCGGTGCGCCCCGCGCGATGGGCCTGCGGCCAGAACAGCCCGACCAGGACGGCGCAGGTGATCGCCGAGGCCATCGCGTGCCCGGAGGGGAGGGCCGGCCCTCCGGCGTGCGAGACCGGATCGGGGAAGTGCGGCCGCGGGCGGTCGAAGGAGAGCTTCAGCAGCCACTGCCCGCCCCAGCCGACCAGAGCCTGGGTCGCGACCCATCCGGACAGCACCCGTGCGCCGATCAGCCAGAGCCAGACGGCGGCCAGGCCGAGGAGCGTACGCATCGTGACCGTGCCGCCGATGTCGGAGAGCGTCTGCACCGAGGCCGTCCAGACGGTGTGGCTCTGCGAGTAGTCGTGCATGCTCGCGACCCAGCCCTGGTCGAACCGGTCGAGCGGGCCCCAACAGGTCTGCACCAGGACTGCCAGGACGCCGAACAGGACGGCGCAGCCGACCGCGATCCCCGAGTACCGGAGCAGGCGCTGGTTACGCCGGGTAACGGCGGGCGAGCTTTTGGTCAGGTGCATGGCTGACACCTTCCCAGTGCGCCCTGGTGATCGGACCGTGCGGCGATCGCGATTCGGCATCGTTTGTGCGGAGGACCTGCGTGCGCCGGGTCGCGGGCGCGGGCGGAAACCGGGAGTGTGGAGGGTGTGTCGGCGTGGCGCGTGGGAACGCACGCGACGGCCCGGAGGTTCACCGGACAGTGGACTGTGCGGTGAACTGGCGCGGCCGAGGCGGCCGCCACGAACCGATCGCTCCGAACCGATCGCACGGCTCGCACCCGCAGTGTCGGAGCGGTCACCCTCCGTCGGAATCCGGAGTGGAAAGCGGCAGGATACTGCATCGCTGGAGGAATCTGAGCGACTTGGGAATGTTGTCCGGAATCTGTTCGTTGGATCGTTACGTGTGAGCCCCCCGGGGCCCGCATTTCTTGCCCTCTCGGGGCAGGCAGGCAGACCTCGGCAACACCAGCAAAGGGAGCAAGCATGGCCACCCGTGCCGTCGTTCGCGACAGGGCCGACCGGACTCGCGCGGCCCGCCCGACCAACCTTGAGGCCGACCGTGACCTGGTCGGCATGTACCTCGACGAGATCGCCAGGACACCCCTGCTCGATGCCGCCGAAGAGGTCGAGCTCTCGCTGCGGATCGAGGCCGGCGTGTACGCCCGGCACCTGCTGGACGAGGGCGAGCCGCCCAAGGGCGTCAAGCGCGAGGAGCTGGAGGCGATAGCCGAGGACGCCGAGCGCGCCAAGGACGTCTTCATCCGGTCCAACCTCCGTCTCGTGGTCGCGGTCGCCCGGCGCTACCCGCGCAGCGGCCTTCCGCTGCTGGACCTCATCCAGGAGGGCAACGCGGGCCTGGTGAGGGCGGTGGAGAAGTTCGACTACGCCAAGGGCTTCAAGTTCTCCACCTATGCGACGTGGTGGATCCGGCAGGCGATCACCCGGTCGATCGCCGACCAGTCGCGCACCATCCGGCTGCCCGTCCACCTGGTCGAGGAGCTGGGCCGGATCCGGCGGGTGCAGCGGGAGAAGTCCAAGGAGCTGGGCCGCGAGCCCGAGCCGGCCGAGATCGCGGCCGAGCTGGACACCACCGAGGCGCGGATCAAGGACGTGCTGGACTGGGCCCGGGATCCGGTCAGCCTCAACATGTCGGTCGACGACGAGGGCGAGACCCAGTTCGGCGACCTCGTCGAGGACACCGGGGCGACGTCTCCCGAGGACGCCGTGATGGTCATGCTCCGCCGCGAGGAGCTGGACGGCCTGATCGGACGGCTGGACGACCGCACGGCATCGATCATCCGCTCCCGCTACGGGATGGAGGACGGCCGCGAGCGCACCCTGACCGAGGTGGGCAAGCAGCACGGGCTGACGCGTGAGCGGATCCGCCAGATCGAGAAGCACGCACTGGCCGAGCTGAAGCGGATCGCCGACCACGCGGGCTTCGAGGCCGCCTGACGGCCTCGTGGCGGCCGACTGGCGAGAGTCGGCCGACCGGCGGGGCCCGGGGGGGGGCGCGCCCCCCCCCGGGCCCCCCCGGGGGGGGGGGCGCCCGCCCCCGGGGGGGGGGCGGTTGGGCCACAGGGCGGGGGTCGGAACCGCCCCGGACGCCCGCGGCGGCCCCC
>NZ_JBICZP010000002.1:91154-153851 GCF_043202015.1 Kitasatospora sp. NPDC048239
CCGCGCGGCGCGGCGGGGCGGGGGGGGGGGGGGCGGCGGCCGGGGGGGGGGGGGGCGGGGGGGCGGGGGGCGGCCCCGGGGGGGCCGGGGGGGGGCCGCCCCCCCCCCCGGGCCCCGCCGGGCGTCGGCGGCGGCCGGCCAGGGGCTTCTAGGCTGTAGGGACAGATGCAGGGGATCGGAACGGCAGAGGACGACGGAGGCGGACCGGTGGGCGAGCAGAACCCCGTACGGGGCACGGAAGGTGTCGAGGGCGTCGAGGGGTCGGAAGGCGCCACGGACGGCACCGGGGGTACCGGGGCCACCGGAGGCGCCGGGGACAAGCCGGCACCGAAGGCCCGGCTGGTGTTCCGGGATCCGCTGGACCAGCAGTCCCGGGACGACACCGACTCCGGTTGGGGCGACCGACCCGGAGCGGGGCAGAGCGGTGGACGGGGGCTGGACTGGTACCTGAGCCAGCGCCCGCCGCACCACGGGGGCTGAGACCGGCCTGAGCCGAAGCCCCGAGCCTTGAATCCCGGAGCGCGGCCGGGCCGGTGCTCAGAGCGGGCCGGTGCTCAGCGCCGGCTGGTGCTCAGCGCTGGCTGGTGACCAGCACGTCGCGGATCTCGGTGAGCAGGGCGACCTCCTTGGCCTCCGCCTCCGCCATCTCCTCGTCGAGGGTCTTGCGCTTGGCGGTGAACCTGGTCATGGGCAGGATCAGGACGAAGTAGACGACGGCAGCGGTGATCAGGAACTGCAGGGCCGCGCTGAGCACGGAGCCCCAGAGGATGTAGATGCCGGACGTGACCTCACCGGCCGCGTTCACCTCGCAGGGGCCCTTGAGGCAGGAACTGTAGGACGCCAGATCCTTGGCTCCGAAAAGGCCGACGAGCGGGTTGATCACGCCCTTGACGAAGGCGTTGACGATGTTGGTGAAAGCCGCACCGATGACGACGGCGACGGCCAGATCGACGACATTTCCACGCAGCAGGAATTCTTTGAAGCCTTTCATGCCGCGTGAACGACGAAGTCGTCTCCAGGTCACGGGTGATCTTCGAGCTCTCCCGGTTGACAACCCGAATGGTGGATCGGGGTGGCCCCCGGCGGTGGCAGCCCCGCCCGCGGCACCCCGGCGGTGAGCGCCGCCGCCGCGAGGAGCAGGCCTACGGCCAGGACGGCGGACCGCTGACGCAGGGCCTGGGCCAGCCGGTACCGCCCGGTGCCGCCGCGTCTGATCGGCGGGAACGAGGGCACCTCCCGGCCCGGCGGCACGGCGAGCGCCGGGAGCGGCACGGCGTACCGCGCGGCCGGCGCCGGCCGCTGGGCCAGGGGGAGCGGAAGGGGGAGGGGAAACGTCGCGGTCATGCGGGACACCACCTGTGGTCGCACGAGCCCGGCCCCGAATCGGCCGGTCTCCGTGACGCACACTCTGCGCCCGCCGCAAAGCCCGCGGAAGTCCCTTTCCGTAGCCTGTGGAAAACCCGGGGGTGTGGATAACTTCGTACACCCGTCCGGGCTAATCCGGCGTGCCCGGGCCAACGAAAAGGCCCGGTGGTCCGCCGAAAAGCGGGGCCACCGGGCCTTTTCGAATGCTTCTGGTGTTGCCTTCGGCCCTGCTCAGCCGGCCGGCTTCGCCGCCGGGGCGGGGCTGGCGGCGGGCGTCGAGCCACCCGAGGACGAGGCCGCGGCCGAGGAGGCCGACGAACCCGAGGCCGACGAACCCGAGGACGAGTTCGCGCCCACCGAGCTGCTGGACGACGAACGGCTGTCGGTCCGGTAGAAGCCCGAGCCCTTGAAGACCACGCCCACGGCCGAGAAGACCTTGCGGAGCCGTCCCTGGCAGCCGGGGCACGTGGTCAGCGCCTCGTCGGTGAACTTCTGCACCGCCTCCAGGCCGTCGCCGCACTCGGTGCACTGGTACTGGTACGTGGGCACTTGTCTTCCTCCTGGCACTCTCGCCTGATGAGTGCTAACGATGTTCAATGATGCGGCATTCCGCTGGATCAGTCCAGCGACTCCGGTGTGAGATGAACCGGGCGACGGCCGCGAGCCGCCGCCCACCCCACCCGGAACCGGCGCCCGCCCCGCACTCGGAGCGGCGCCCGTACCGCCTCCGTCAGGCCTTGGCGGCACCCACGAGCTGCGGCGCCGCATCCCGCTCCGAACCGCCCGCGACCACCGAACCGCCGGTGACCGTCGAACCGCCAGTGGCCACCGCACCGCCAGCGACCACCACGCCGGAGGTTCCAGCCGCACCGGACGCAACCGTCCGACTCGGCGCGCTCGGCGCGATCAGGAACCGCCGCAGCGCGACCAGCGCGATCAGGCCCAGCCCGGCCCCGGCCACCGGCACCAGGAACCCGGCCGACGGGCCGTGCCCGTCGATCAGCTGCCCGGCCACCGTGGACCCGGTCGCCAGGCCGAGGCCGATCGCACCGGTCAGCCAGGTGAAGGCCTCGGTCTTGGCGCCGTCCGCGACCAGCGTCTCGACCAGCGTGTACCCGGTGATCAGGGTTGGCGCGATGGCCAGGCCGCAGACCAGTCCGGCGATCGCCAGCGCGACCAGGTTGGGCATCGCCCAGAGCGTGGAGCAGCCCAGCACCAGCAGCGCGTAGCTGGCCAGCAGCCGGTGCCGCGCGGCCTGCCGCCAGGCGACCATGCCGTACAGCACGCCGGCCAGCATCGAGCCGCCGGCGAAGATCCCGTACACGGCGCCGTTGGCCCCGGGCTGGCCGACCGACTCGGTGAAGGCGGTCACCGAGACCTGCATGGCACCGAAGACGGTCCCGACGCCCAGGAACGCGCCGGCCAGCAGTCGAACGCCCGGGGAGGCGAGCGCGGAGGCGCGGCGGACACCGGGCTGGTGCGGGTGCCGGGCCGGGGCGGTGCGCCGCTGGGCGGCGAACGCGAGCCCGCCGACGACGGTCAGCGCGGCCTCGGCGATCAGCCCGGTCGAGGGGTTGAGCGAGGTGGCGATGGCACCGGCCAGCACCGGGCCGATCACGAAGGTGAACTCGTCGGTCACCGACTCGAAGGCGAATGCGGTGTTCAGCACGGGGGTGGAGGCGCCCTCCGAGGAGAGCTTTGCCACCCAGCGGGCGCGCACCATCGCGCCGACCTGCGGCACGCTGGCGCCGGCCGGCGCGGCGGCCAGCAGCAGCGCCCAGACCGGGGCGTGGCCCAGGGCCAGCGCGATCAGCGCGCCGACCGAGACGGCGTGCACCAGGACGCTGGGCACCAGCACGGCGGCCTGGCCGTACCGGTCGGCCAGCCGGCCGGTCTGCGGGCCGATCAGGGCCTGGGCGACGGCCGAGACCGCCGCGACGGTGCCGGCGGTGCCGTACGAGCCGTGGGTGTCGAGGACCAGCAGGACGATCCCCAGGCTGAGCATGGCGTACGGCAGGCGCGCCGCGAACGCGGGCACCAGGAACGTCCGGGCGCCGGGTGTGCGCAGCAGCGTGCCGTACCCGACCCGGGTGGGCGCGTCGGCGCCGGCGTCCTTCGCGACGCCGTTGTTGTCGACCGTTCGGCGGGCCGTCACGGTCGGTCCTTCCTGCTGCCTGGTAGCGCGGAAGGGGCATGGTGGGGCCCCGACGGCGCCGAGAGTCGTCCTCTCGCGCGTCGACCGGGGTAGTTACCGGGCCGGATCGGCGTGGTTGCCGAGGTCCGGGCCGCGGCCGCCGAGCGGTCGCGCCAACTCTGCTTCAGGCAGATGCTGGGTGTGTATCAACCATCATACTTATACGCGCGTAGATGTCGCGCCTGCCTCCACAATACAGGGCGGCATCAAAAATGTCCTGCCAATGAAAGGTGAACACCGCGCGAAGGCCGTAGGAAGCCAGCGCCAAGCCGCGCGGCGGCCGAGCGGGGCCGAGTGTCGGCCGCACCCGGAGCCCGGGCAGGACTACCGCCCGTGCAGCCAGCCGGCCAGCTTGCCGCCCTTGTCCACGGCCCGCAGCCGCCGCTCCGCCGCCTCGCCCACCTCGTCGGTGGTGACCACCAGCAGCTCGTCGCCGCCGCGCAGCACGGTGGCCTTGTCGGGGACGAAGCTGCTGCCCTCCCGCACCACCAGGGTCACCGCGGCGCCGGCCGGCAGTCGCAGCTCGCCGATCTCCACGCCGGACATCCGGGAGGTCGGGGAGAGCGTCACCGACAGCAGGTGCCCGTGCAGCTTCTCCAGCGGCGCGGACTCGATGCCGAGGTCCTGGCCCATCGAGCCCTCCGAGATCCGCAGCCGCTTCGCCACCCAGGGCAGGGTCGGGCCCTGGAGCAGCGTGAAGACCACGACCAGGATGAAGACGATGTTGAAGACGTCCTGGGCCCTCGGTGCGCCCGACACCATCGGGATGGTGGCCAGCACGATGGGCACGGCCCCGCGCAGTCCGGCCCAGCTCAGCAGTGCCTGCTCGCGGCCGGGCAGCTTGAACGGCGTCAGGGTGAGCACCACCGACAGCGGCCGGGCCAGGAAGACCAGTACCCCGCCGATCACCAGCGCGGGCACCACGGCCGAGCCCATCGTCTCGGGGGTGCAGAGCAGGCCGAGCAGCACGAACATGCCGATCTGGCCGATCCAGGCCAGGCCGTCGGCGAAGCCGCGGACGGCGGGGCCGTGCGGCAGCTTGGCGTTCCCCAGGATGACCGCGCTGATGTAGACGGCGAGGAAGCCGGAGCCGTGCAACAGCGCGCCGCCCGCGTAGGCGAGCACGGTCAGTGCCATGACGGCGATGGGGTAGAGGCCGGAGGAGGGCAGGGCGACGTGCTTGATGCCGTACGCGCCGATCCTGCCGACCGCGAAGCCGACCGCCGCGCCGATCGCCAGCTCGGCGATGATCGTGCCGACCAGGACGTACCAGGAGTCCAGCTCGCCGGCGGTGGCGAAGGCGACGACCAGGATGACCACGGGCGCGTCGTTGAAGCCGGACTCGGCCTCCAGCAGGCCGGTGAGCCGGTGCGGCAGCGGCACCATCCGCAGGACGGAGAAGACGGCGGCGGCGTCCGTCGAGGAGACGATCGCGCCGAGCAGCATCGACGTCCGCCAGTCCAGGCCGACCAGCCAGTGCGCGCCGGCGGCGGTGACGAAGACGCTGACCCCGACGCCGACGGTGGCCAGCACGGTGGCCGCCGGCATCACCGGTCTGACCTCGCGCCAGCTCGTCTTGAGGCCGCCCTCGGCCAGGATCACGACCAGGGCCGCGTAGCCGATCACCTGGGTCAGCGCGGCGTTGTTGAAGGAGACGCCGAGGCCGTTCTGGCCGAGTGCGACACCGATGCCGAGGTAGATCAGCAGGCTGGGCAGCCCCGACCGGGTCGAGATGCGCACGGCGACCACCGCGACCAGCAGGATCACGGAGAACTCAAGGAGCAGCTGGTTCAGGTGGTCGACATTCACGCAGGGGCACCTCGAGCAGGCTGGGGGCGGGCGGGGTGTCCGACGGCGGTGGGGCCGAAGGGGCGAGCCGACGGGAGGAGGGGCGGCGGGCGATGACGGATCGCCGGTTGCTCCCCTAGCGGATCGTTACTCAGTCTAACATTTTGCCATATCTTTAGGTTCGCTCCGTCTCAGGGCCTCCCACCGGCCCCCGAGGCCTCTTTGCCGACCCCGTCCGATCCCACCGTGGGCGTCCCCCGTGCACGCCCGCCAGCCGAGTCGGCCTAATGTGGTGCCCTGTCATGGCCGAGTGCCCTGGACATGCCCGCCCGCCCCCCAGTCGAGGACCGCAAGGACCCAGATGCCCCGCTCGAAGAAGTTCCGGCGCGCCCGTCTGATCGTGATCGTGCTGGTCGTGCTGCTGGTGGCCGGCGCCGGCTACGGCGGCTACCGGGGAGTGGCCGCGGTGCGCGCGTCCTTCCCGGAGGTCGACGGCAGCGTCAAGGTGGCGGGCCTGAGCGCGCCGGTCGACGTCAAGCGCGACGCCAACGGCATCCCGCAGCTCTACGCCGACACCAGCGAGGACCTCTTCCGCGCCCAGGGCTACGTCCAGGCCCAGGACCGGTTCTGGGAGATGGACGTCCGACGGCACATCACCGCGGGCCGGCTCTCGGAGATGTTCGGCGACGGCCAGGTCGACACCGACTCCTTCATCCGCACCATGGGATGGCGCCAGGTGGCGCAGAAGGAGTACGACTCCCAGCTCGCGCCCGAGACGAAGAAGTACCTGCAGGCCTACGCGGACGGCGTCAACGCCTGGCTCGCCGAGCACCCCGGCGGCGAGAGCGCCTCCCTGGAGTACTCCCTGCTCGGCGTCGTCAACGGCGACTACAAGCCGGAGCAGTGGAGCCCGGTCGACTCGGTGTCCTGGCTGAAGGCGATGGCCTGGAACCTCTCCGGGAACCTCCAGGAGGAGATCGACCGCTCGCTGCTCGCCCAGGACTTCAGCCCGGAGAAGATCGCCGAGCTGTACCCGGAGTACCCGTACGCGCGCAACGGCACGATCGTGAAGACCGGCACCGTGGTCGGCGACACCTACCGGCCCGCCGACGGCTCCGGCCAGGCCAACGCCGGCACCGCCACCGCCCAGGGCGCCGCCGCGACCAAGGCGCTGCTCAAGGGCGTCACCGACCGGATCGACGGCATGCCGCAACTGCTCGGCCGCCAGGGGCAGGGCATCGGCTCCAACTCCTGGGTGATCGCCGGCTCCAACACCACCACCGGCAAGCCGCTGCTGGCCAACGACCCGCACCTCGGCCCGGGCCTGCCCTCGGTCTGGTACCAGATGGGCCTGCACTGCCGCACCGCCTCGCCCGCCTGCCAGTACGACGTCTCGGGCTTCACCTTCGCCGGCCTGCCGGGCGTGGTGATCGGCCACAACAAGGACGTCGCCTGGGGCTTCACCAACCTCGGCGCCGACGTCACCGACCTCTTCCTGGAGAAGGTCACCGGCCCGGACACCTACCTGGTGGACGGCAAGGAGACCAAGTTCGAGCTGCGCAAGGAGACCATCAAGGTGGCCGGCGGTGAGGACCGCACCATCACCGTCCGCACCACCCAGACCGGCGCCCCGCTGATCTCCGACCCGAGCACCGAGCAGCAGAACGTCGGCAAGTACGCGCCGAACGGCAACGCCGCCCCGGACCGCGGCACCGGCGGCTACGGCGTCGCCCTGCAGTGGACGGCGCTCAGCCCCGGCAAGACGATGGACGCCGTCTTCGCCCTGGACCGCGCCAGGAACTGGGACGAGTTCCGCGGCGCCGCCAAGGACTTCGCCGTCCCCGCCCAGAACCTGATCTACGCCGACGCGAAGAACATCGGCTACCAGGCCCCCGGCAACATCCCGGTCCGCGGCAAGGGCGACGGCACCTACCCGGCGCCCGGCTGGGACTCGGCCTACCAGTGGAAGGGCTCGATCCCCTTCTCCGCCCTGCCCTACAGCCAGAACCCGTCCGCCGGGTACATCGTCACCGCCAACCAGGCCGTGGTCGACCCGTCGTACAAGTACTCGCTGACCAAGGACTGGGAGTACGGCACCCGGGCCAAGGAGATCACCGAGCAGATCGACCTCAAGCTCAAGAACAACGGCAAGATCTCGCCGGACGACATGAAGGACATGCAGCTCGACAACACCAGCGTCCTCGCCCGGACCCTGGTCCCGCTGCTGCTCAAGGTCCAGATCGACGACCCGTACGTGCGCGAGGCGCAGAACCTGCTGAAGGACTGGAACTACCACCAGGACGCCGACTCGGCCGCCGCCGCCTACTACAACGGCGTCTGGAGCCAGCTGCTCAGCCTCTCCTTCGGCCAGAAGTTCCCGGCCGACCTGCGGGCCAAGGACAACTGCCTGCTGGTGCGCCAGCAGGCGGACCCGACCAAGCCCGACAGCGGCCGCACCGCCTCGATCGTCACCGAGTGCGGCACCCGCGACCCGGGCAAGGCCCAGCCGGACGGCGGCGACCGCTGGACCGAGGTGGTGCGCGCCCAGCTGGACAAGCCCGACAGCAGCTGGTGGACGTACATCGACTCGCAGCACCACGAGCAGAAGGGCCTCGACAACCTGCTCGCCGAGGCGATGAAGAACGCCCGCCAGGAGCTCACCGCGAAGCTCAGCAAGGACGTCTCCACCTGGAGCTGGGGCCGGCTGCACAAGCTGACGCTGCGCGAGCAGACCCTCGGCACCGACGACTCCTCGATCGCCTCCGGCCTCGTCCACCGGCTGCTCAACCGCGGCCCGTACCGGCTCTCCGGCGGCTCGGCGGCGGTCGACGCGGCGGGCTGGAACGCCGCCGCCGGCTACGAGGTGGACTGGATCCCCTCGATGCGGATGGTCGTCGACCTCAGCGACCTCGACGCCTCCCGCTGGGTCAACGTCGGCGGCGCCTCCGGCCACGCCTTCCACCCCAACTACAACGACCAGACCGACCTCTGGCTCAAGGGCGAGCTGCTGAGCTGGGCCTACTCCCCGGACGCGGTGGAGAAGGCGACCAAGCACCGACTGGTGCTGACCACCGGCTGACACCCGTTCGCCGACGCGGCCCCGCCCCCCGAACACCGGGGGAGCGGGGCCGCCGCCGTCTGTGCCGCGGTCGGCCTCACCCCAGCCGGTGCAGCCCGGACGGGGTGAGCGCGACGTCCACCGGCAGGTCGTGCGGCTCGGCCGGCACACTCTCCAGCAGCTCGTGCTCGTACAGCAGCACGGCCAGCAGCGGCCGCGCCCCGGCCCGGCCGAGCCGGGCCAGCACCCGGTCGTACGAGCCGCCGCCGCGGCCCAGCCGCAGCCCCCGGCGGTCCACCGCCAGGCCAGGCAGCAGCACCGGCGAGGCCGCGCAGACCGCCTCCGGCCCGAGCCGCTCGCCGACCGGCTCCAGCAGGCCGCGCCCGGCCGGCGCCAGTCCGTCCGAGCCCGTGTACACCGCCCAGTCCAGGTCGTTGTCGGGCAGCAGGACCGGCAGCAGCACCCGGACGCCGCGCGCCAGCAGCGCGTCCAGCAGCGGCCGGGTGCCCGGCTCGCCGCCGACCGACACGTAGGCGGCCACGGTGGCCCCCGGCGCCGCCAGCTCCCCGGCGTGCCCGGCCAGGGCGAGCGCGGCCGCCTCCCGGGCAGGCGGGGTCAGCGCACGCCGCTCGGCCAGCAGCCGTGTCCTCAGCGCGCTCTTCTCGTTGTGCATGGGATCCTCCACGGCTCTGTGCCCCGTCACGCTCAGAGCCTGACATGCGGAAGGCGCCCCGATGTCCACCCCGCTGCTGGTCCAGGCCCTGGCCGTGCTGAGCGCGCCCGCGCTGGCCGGCGCCACCCTGCTCGGGTGGCGGCTGCGCCGCGGCGAGGGCGCCGCCGCCGACCGGGAGGCCCGGTTGCGCGAGCGGGTCGCCGAACTGGAGGAGCGCTGCGCGGAGCTGGAGCGCACCGCCTCCTGCGACCCCCTCACCGGGGTCTGGAACTACCGCCACCTCCAGCTCACCCTGGACCGGGAGATCGAGCGCGCCCGGCGGGCCGACCAGGCCGGACCGCAGGACGGACCGCGTCCGCTGGCCGTCCTGCTGCTGGAGATCACCGGCTTCGAGGCGGTCATCGCCGAGCACGGCCGCGCCCGGGCCAACGCGATACTCCGCGACCTCGCCCAGCGCCTCGGCATGGAGATCCGCCGCTCGGACACCCTCGGCCGGTACAGCGGCGAGGAGTTCCTGATCGTCCTGCCGGACACCGGGGCCGAGGGCGCCGCACAGGTCGCCGCGCGCCTGGTCTGGTCCGTCCGCCGCCACCTGTTGCTGGACTGGTCCTCCGGCCCGCGCGAGGACCGCCGCCCGCACGGCAACGGCCTGACCGCCGCGGTCGGCCTGGCCGTCCTGCCGGAGGACGGCACCCACGCCGCCGTGCTGCTGCGGGCCGCCGACCGGGCCCTGGCCGCGGCCCGCGCGGCGGGCGGCGACCGCTGGCACGGAGCCTTTTCCCCCAGGTCGGACGGTGGTCCCGAGGCTGAACGTGACCGTTCGGAAAAGCCGGGTAGTCTGTCGCCCTGTGTCGGTGGGGACCCCCTCAGCCCACCCGCCACTGCCCATACGCCTGCCACTGTGGCCGGGCCACGCGACGTGCTGTCACAGCCGCTTCCATGCGCTCGGCCGGGCGAAAACATGCCTTAGTAAGGTAAACGCATGACGACGACCAACTCCCGAATTCCGGTAACCAAGGCCGTGGTGCCCGCGGCCGGACTGGGCACCCGCTTCCTGCCGGCCACGAAGGCCACGCCGAAGGAGATGCTGCCCGTCGTCGACAAGCCGGCGATCCAGTACGTCGTCGAGGAGGCCGCCTCCGCCGGGCTGTCCGACATACTGATGGTCACCGGCCGGAACAAGCGCGCCCTTGAGGACCACTTCGACCGCGCGTACGAGCTGGAGGAGCTGCTCGCCCGCAAGGGCGACCAGGACCGGCTGCGCCGGGTGCGCGAGTCCGTCGACCTGGCCAACATGCACTACGTCCGCCAGGGCGACCCCAAGGGTCTCGGCCACGCCGTCTCGGTCGCCGAGCAGCACGTGGCCGGCCAGCCCTTCGCCGTCCTGCTCGGCGACGACCTGATCGACCCGCGCGACCCGCTGCTCTCCCGCATGATCGAGGTCCAGCAGGAGCTCGGCGGCTCGGTGGTCGCCCTCATGGAGGTCGACCCGTCGCAGATCCACCTCTACGGCTGCGCGGCCGTCAAGGCCAACGGCTTCGGCGAGGACGTCTTCCAGGTGACCGACCTGGTCGAGAAGCCCGACACCGCCGACGCCCCGTCGAACTACGCGGTCATCGGCCGCTACGTCCTCGACCCGTCGGTCTTCGACGTCCTGCGCGAGACCCAGCCCGGCCGCGGCGGCGAGATCCAGCTCACCGACGCCCTGCGCGAGCTGACCACCCGCGACGCGGAGTCCGGCGGCCAGGTGCACGGCGTGCTGTTCAAGGGCCGCCGCTACGACACCGGCGACCGGGCGGACTACCTGCGCGCTATCGTCCGACTGGCCTCCGAGCGCGAGGACCTGGGCCCGGAGTTCCGCTCCTGGCTCAAGGAGTTCGTCGCCTCCGAGATGCAGGACTGACACACCGACAGAGAGCGAGTGCGCCGATGACCGGGTCCACGGAGAGCAGTACCACCCCCGCCGCAGCCTGCTGCGACGGATCCGCGGACCCGGCACCGGCCGCTCGCCCGGCCCGTCTGTGGACCGTCGACGAGCACCTCGCCGACGTCCTGGCGGCCGTCGGCCCGCTGCCCGCGATCGAGCTCCAACTGCTCGACGCCCAGGGCTGCCGGCTCGACGAGGACGTGGTCGCCGACGGCGACCTGCCGCCCTTCGACAACAGCTCGATGGACGGCTACGCCGTCCGCACCGCCGACACCACCGGGGCCACCGCCGAGTACCCCTCGGTGCTCGCGGTGGTCGGCGACATCGCCGCCGGCGCCGGTGAACTGCCCCGGGTCGGCCCCGGCCAGGCCGCCCGGATCATGACCGGCGCACCCGTGCCGCCCGGCGCCGAGGCCGTCGCCCCGGTCGAGTGGACCGACGGCGGCAGCGGTACCGGCGAGGCCGCCGACGCGATGACCGCGCCCGTCGAGGACGAGGAGGTCCGGGTCCGGCGCCCGGTCGCCGAGGGCGCCCACATCCGCCGCCGCGGCAGCGACGTCGCCGCCGGCTCCCGGGTGCTGGAGGCCGGCACCCGGCTCGGCCCGACCCAGCTCGGCCTGCTCGCCGCGATCGGCCGGGCCACCGTCCGGGTCCGCCCGCGACCGCGCGTGGTGGTGCTCTCCACCGGCAGCGAACTGGTCCAGCCCGGCGAACCGGTCGGTCCCGGCCGGATCTCCGACTCCAACAGCTTCACCCTCACCGCGGCCGCCCGGGACGCCGGCGCCATCGCCTACCGGGTCGGCGGCGTGCCGGACGACGCCGACCGGCTGCGCGCCGTCCTGGAGGACCAGCTCGGCCGGGCCGACCTGATCGTCACCAGCGGCGGGGTCAGCGTCGGCGCGTACGACGTGGTCAAGGAGGTCTTCGAGTCCTACGGCGGGGTGGACTTCCGCCGGCTGCGGATGCAGCCCGGCAAGCCGCAGGGCTTCGGCCGGATCGGCGCCGGGGCGGGCGTCCCGCTGATGGCGCTGCCCGGCAACCCGGTGAGCGCGTACATCTCCTTCGAGCTGTTCGTCCGCCCGGCCATCCGCACCATGCTCGGCGCCGCCGACGTGCACCGCCCGGTGGTCCGCGCGGTCTGCCCGGTGGCGCTGCGCTCGCCCGCGGGGCGGCGGCAGTTCCTGCGCGGGCGGTACTCGGCGGCCGACGGCGTGGTCGAGCCGGTCGGCGCCGCGGACTCGCACCTGGTCGGTGCCCTGGCCCGGGCGGACTGCCTGATCACCGTGCCGGAGGACGTCGTCGACCTGCCCGCGGGCAGCGCGGTCGACGTCGTCCTGCTCGGCGACTGACGCACGGCGTGGCGGGCCGTCTCGGGGACTGACACGGCCCGTCCCACGCACCGGCCGGAGCGGGGGGTACGGTAGCGCGGTATTCGACCTGCGCGCCCCCTGGAGCACCCCGTGAGCACCTCACCCCCCGGCGACCGCCTCACCCACGTCGACGAGCAGGGCGCGGCCCGGATGGTCGACGTGTCCGAGAAGACCGCCACCGTGCGCACCGCCGTCGCCGCCGGCCGGGTCCGGGTCGCCCCCCGGGTGGTCGAGCTGCTGCGCGGGGAGGGCGTGCCCAAGGGCGACGCGCTCGCCGTCGCCCGGATCGCCGGGATCATGGGCGCCAAGAAGACCCCGGAGCTGATCCCCCTCTGCCACCCCATCGCGGTCTCCGGCGTGCAGGTGGACCTCGCCGTCACCGACGAGGCGGTCGAGATCACCGCCACCGTGCGGACCGCCGACCGCACCGGCGTCGAGATGGAGGCGCTCACCGCCGTCGCGGTGGCCGGCCTGACCGTGATCGACATGGTCAAGGCCGTCGACAAGGCCGCCGCCATCGAGGACGTCCGGGTGATCGCCAAGACCGGCGGCAAGAGCGGAGACTGGTTCGCCCCCGGGAGCCCGGAGTGAGCGCGCCGGTCATGCGGGCGCTGGCCGTCACCGTCTCCAACCGCGCCTCGGCCGGCGTCTACGCCGACAAGGGCGGCCCGCTGCTGGTGGCCGGCCTGCGCGCGATGGGCTTCACCGTCGACGGCCCCCGGGTCGTCCCCGACGGCGAGCCGGTCGAGGCGGCCCTGCGGGAGGCCGTCGCGGCCGGCTACGACGTGGTGCTCACCACCGGCGGCACCGGCATCTCGCCGATGGACCTCACCCCCGAGATGACCGCCCGGGTGATCGACCGGCAGATCCCCGGCATCGCCGAGGCCATCCGGGCGTACGGCCGCGAGAAGGTCCCCACCGCGGCGCTGTCCCGGGGGCTGGCCGGCCTCGCCGGACGTACCCTGATCGTCAACCTGCCGGGCTCGACCGGTGGCGTCAAGGACGGCCTGGCCGTCCTGGAGCCGCTGCTGGCCCACGCCGTCGACCAGCTCGGCGGCGGGGACCACCCCCGGCCCGACACCCCGCCTGCCCCTGGGAGTACGCACTGAACGCCGGCTGGCCGGTAGAGCTCCACGAGGGGGATGTCGCGCTGCGCCCGATCCGGGCCCGCGACCAGCGCGACTGGCAGGAGGTCAGCCGCCGCAACCGGGACTGGCTGCGGCGCTGGGAGGCCACCGTGCCGCCCGGCCCGGCCGGCCACGGCGCCGGCCCGCGTCCGACGTACCGGCAGATGGTCCGCTTCCTGCGCGGCGAGGCCTCGGCCGGGCGGATGCTGCCCTTCGTGGTGCTCCACCAGGGCCGGCTGGTCGGACAGCTGACGGTCGGCGGGATCACCTGGGGCTCGATGTGCTCGGCCAACGTCGGCTACTGGGTCGACGAGGCGGTGGCCGGGCGCGGCATCATGCCGACCGCCGTGGCCATGTCGGTGGACCACTGTTTCGCCGCCCTCGGGCTGCACCGGATCGAGGTGTGCATCCGGCCGGAGAACGGGCCGAGCCGCCGGGTGGTGGAAAAACTGGGCTTCCGGTCGGAGGGAATGCGCCCCCGCTATCTGCACATCGACGGGGACTGGCGGGACCACCTGGTGTACGCACTCACCGCCGAGGAGGTCCCCGAGGGGATGCTGGAGCGGTGGCGGACGCTCAGTTCAGGCCGCAGACCTCGTAATTGAATATATGTTCGAAAGAAATATCGATATGGCATCGGCGTGGCGACGGACAGGCACAAATACCGGCAAAATAGTCGGAGAATCAGCTTGATCACACGACACGCCGTGCCAAATTGCTGCCAGGCCTTCCCCGGCGCCCGTACGGTGTGAAACGTGAGCAGTAGCGGCCTTATCTACGCCGTCATCGTAGGGGCCTGGGCCGCCTATCTGGTGCCGATGTGGCTCCGCAGGCAGGACGAGCTCAACGAGGCGCGTCCGACGGAGCGCTTCAGCACCGCCATCCGCCTGCTGGCCGGGCGTTCGGCGCTGGAGCGGCGGGCATCCCGGGCCCTGGGCGACGACCTGCGTGACGACGAGCAGAGCAGTGACGACGGTCCTCCCGCACGGGACGAGGCCGCCTCCGGCGACCCCGCGGACGGTGCGGCGGGCGGGCCGGCACCCGGGCATGCGGCGGCGCGGTCCGACGACCGCCCGGCCGGGCCCGCCGACGACCACCCGGCCGACCACCCCGCCGAGCGTGCGGCCGAGGACTCCGCCGAGCGGCGGGCCGGGGCCGAGCGCCGGGCGCGGCTGCTGGCCCGGCGCCGTCGGATGGTCACCGTCCTCTTCCTGGCGTTCGCGCTCGGCGCGGTCGTCGCGGCGGTGGCCGGGCTGGCCTTCCTCTGGGTCCCGGCGGTTCCGGCGGCCCTGCTGACCCTCTACATCGGCCACCTGCGCAAGCTGGAGCGCCAGCGGTACGAGGTGAAGCTCGACCGGGCCCGCGCCGCCCAGGCCGCCGAGCGGCTGCGCAGGCACGAGCGGGAGCGGCAGCGGGCCGAGGCGCGGGAGGCCGAGACCGCGGCGCAGGCCGAGCCCGCCCCGGCGCCGGGCACGGCCGCCGGGCGCGGCCGCCCGCACCTCAGGCTCGCCACCGACCCGGCCCAGGGCGCCCCGCGCCGGACCGGTTCGGCCTCCGCCGTGGCGGAGGTGACCGAGCACGAGGAGTGGGTCGACGGCATGCGCGAGCGCGGTGCGGCCGGTCCGGACTCCTGGGAGCCGGTGCCCGTCCCGCTGCCGACCTATGTGACCGCTCCGGTGGCCCCCCGGGTCACCCGCGGCCTCGACCTGTCGGCCCCCGGCACCTGGACCGCCGGCCGCTCTGCCGACGCGCACCCGACCGAGGCCCGCAACACCCCGCTCTTCGACCAGTACGCGGAGGCGCCCGCCTCCGAGCTGCGGCCCCGCGCCGCCAACGAGTAGTCCGCGCCGGACCCCCCACCAGCGGGGGTGGTCACGGATCCCCTCCAAAGGGTGCTAGAGTTTCATCTCGTTGGGGCTGTGGCGCAGTCCGGTAGCGCACCTCGTTCGCATCGAGGGGGTCAGGGGTTCGAATCCCCTCAGCTCCACCCAACGGAAGTCCCGCCCGATCGTTCAGATCGGGCGGGACTTCTGCGTTGTGCGGGTAGGGCGCGCGCTGACGGGGTGTCGACCGCGGTCAGTGTCTGACGATCACCACGGTGCACGGCGCGTGGTGGACGCAGTAGTGGCTGACCGAGCCCAGGGCGGCGCCGGGCGGGGCATGGCGGCCGCGGCTGCCCAGGACGAGGGCGTCGGCGCCCTCGGCGGCGGCCGACAGCGCCGGTCCGGGCGGGCCGGCCTTGAGGTGGCGCCGGACCGGGGGAGCGCCGCCGGGGAGCGCGGCCAGCGCCTCGTCGAGGATCCGGGCGGCGTACCGCTCCGGTTCGAAGCCGTCCAGGGCGGGCGGGACGAGGCCCCGCTCGCCGTACAGCCCGGGGAACTCCCAGACCGCCACCGCCTCCAGGACGCCGCCGCTCTGGGCGGCCAGCCGGGCCGCCCAGCGGACGGCCGCGTGGGAGAGCGGTGAGCCGTCCACGCCCACCACGATCCTGCCGTCCGGCTGCCGGGCCATGGTTCGAGCGTAGGTCCTGCCGGGCCGGTGCGCCGGTGCGGCGGCGGGCGGCGGGACGACCGAGGGCCGGCCGGAGGTGTCCGGCCGGCCCTCGGGGAGGGGCGGGTACCGTCAGGGCTGCCCGGAGCCCGCGTAGGGGCCCGGCTGCGGGGCGCCGGCCTGCGGCGGGACGCTGCCGTAGCGGGTCGGACGGCCGCCGCGCGGGTGGCGGGTCAGGGTGTAGCCGGCCACGCCCGCGAGGGCGGCCAGCGCGCCGCCGGCCACCGTCCAGAACCAGCGGCTGTTCCAGCCGGAGAACCAGCCCGAGTACCAGTGGTCCTCGGCCTCCTCCGGTGCGGCCGCCTGGGCGGCGTTCGCCGCGCCGCCGCCCGCCGGGGGCACCAGCGGGGCCTTGAGCTCGCCGCCCTCGGGCTGGGCGTTGTCCGCGTCGCCCTTGACGCCGACGTGCAGCTGGACGGAGGCGGCGAGGCCGAGGTCCGGCTGCGGGGCGTCGGAGAGCGCGAGGCGGACGTAGTAGGTGCCCGGCAGCGGGTCGCCGGACCACGGCTCGGCCCAGGAGCGGACCTCGCGCATGGTGCAGCTCAGCGCGAGCGAGGAGGCTGCGGCGTCGCCGGTGGCGTTCTGGGTGCCGGCGGTGCAGGACTGGCGGCGGCGCAGGCCGTCGAAGACCTCGACGCTCCAGGTCTGCGGGCCGTGCCGGTCGGCGGCGGGGGCCAGGTTGACGGTCAGGCCGATCGTCGGGGTCTGGCCCTCGGAGGCGCCGAACGCCCAGTACAGGTAGTCGCCGGTGGAGGCGGCGACGTTGGCGTCCTGGCCGGCGGCGAGGTTGATGGCGGTCAGGAAGGACGTCCCGGCCTTGGTGACCGGGGTGGGCTTCCCGCTCGTGGTCGGCGAGGGGGACGGCGAGGCGGCCGAGGCGGCGGGCGCCGCCACGGCGAGGGCCGGGAGCACGGCGAACGCGGCCAGGGCGGCGCGCAGGGCGCGGTGGGTCGTCATGGTGGGCATCGTCAGTTCTCCCGCCAGACGGCGATTCGCCAGCGTGCGATCCAGCCGAACAGCAGGCCGGTCAGCAGGCCGGCCAGGGTGAGCACCAGCAGCAGGATCCAGCCGCGGCCGAGACCCATCGCCGGACCGTCCGGGGCGGGCGAGGCGGTGGCCAGGTCGACCGTCAGCTCCAGCGGGAGGCCGGGGTCGGCCTGCACGCCGGCCTGGGCGGCGAGCGAGTTGCTGACCACCAGGCAGACGGTGGTCTCCGGCTTGCCGCTCGGCGAACCGGACGGGGTGGCGGAGGCGTAGCCCTTGGAGTCGGCGGTGGACCAGCGCAGGCCGGTGGAGACCACGTCGGTGCGGCCGCTGCCCGCGTCGGTGCCGCGGACCAGCTCCTGGCCGCCGGTGCTGGTGGCCTGGAGCAGGACGCCGTAGTCGCGGGCCACCGGCCGGTCCAGCGAGACGCTGACCGAGGCGCGCAGCTCCTGGCCGGCCTTGACCGGGATGCGGTAGACGCGGTGCTCGGAGAACTTCTCCCGGTCGCTGTAGACGCCGGGGGTGAGCACCGGTGCGCTCTCGCACTTGTCGGTGCCCGCCGTCTTGACCGGCGTCACGGCGTAGGTGTCGCTGGAACGGACGACCAGCTGCTTGACCTTCTCGGTGAGCTGGTCCTGCGAACGGACGTCGGTGTAGGTGCCGCCGGTGGCGTTGGCGATGCAGAGCAGCTGCTGGCGGGTCTTGTCGTCGTGGGCCAGGCCGAGGGTGTCGACCACCAGGTGGATGCCCTGGGCCGCGAGCTCGCGGGCCACGTCGCACGGGTCCGGCGGGGCGCAGGAGTCCTCGCCGTCGGTGATCAGGACCACCCGGCGGGTGGTCTCGCCCTTGCCGAGGTCCTGGGCGGCGCCGCGCAGGGCGAGGCCGATCGGGGTCCAGCCGGTCGGGCGCAGGGTCGCCACCGCGGTCTTGGCCTCGACCTTGTTGGTCTTGCCGACCGGGAAGAGCTGCTTGGTGTCCTGGCAGCCCTGGGCCTTGTCGTCGCCGGGGTAGTTGGCGCCGAGGGTGCGGATGCCGAAGTCGGTCTCCGCGGGCAGGGCGTCGATCACCTCGTTCAGGGACTGCTGGGCCACCGCGATGCGGCTCTTGCCCTCGATGTCGGCGGCCCGCATGGAGCCGCTGACGTCCAGTACGAGGTCGACCCGGGGGGCCTCCTTGCCGGTGGAGCCGGCTGATGGTTCGTCGGCATGGGCGGGCAGGCCGCTGAGCAGCGCACCGCCTGTTATCGCCAGGGCGGCCAGCAGGCTGCCGAGCCTGGCCTTTGGTCGTCGTCCGGTAGTCACCCGCCGAATCCTAGGGCCCGGCCGTACCCGGCACTCCCGGCCGGGCGGATCGTCAGGCGCCAGCCGGGGGGCAACAGTTCGCCGGACCCTGCGGAGGGGTGCGGGGGCGGCGTGGTTCGGGGCGGGAAGAGGGGCCCGTCCTTGGGGGCGGGGGATGTTGACGCCGGTCCTGCGGAGGTCGGACTAGCCTGCCGGGCGGGCGATGCGGAGGGAGCGCGCGGATGGAGCTGGCCGGGGTCGGCAAGCGGTAAGGGCGGGGCGGGCGGTGGGTCCTGCGCGGGGTGGACCTGACGGTCGGTCCGGGGGAGCTGGTCCGGGTCGAAGGGGCCAACGGCAGCGGCAAGTCGACGCTGTTGAAGCTGGTCGCGGGGATCGAGCAGCCGAGTGCCGGCCGGGTGGGGCGGGCGGGCCGGGCGGCGTACGTGCCGGAGCGGACGGGTCGGCTACCCCTGGCTCGAACTGCTGCTCGCCGCCGGGCTGCTGGCCGCGGTGGCGGCGGGCTCCTCGGCGCTGGCCGGCCGCCGCCCCGGGTGGCCGCCGCGGGCCACCCGGCCAATAAAGGACACACCGGATGGAAGAGCCAATAAATATGGATAGCGCTCGTTAGGGTGACGAACGGGGCAGGGCGACGACGCACCAGCGCCTGCGCCCGGCCGGCATGTCCGACTGATTGGAAGGACCCACCCGTGAGCAACCTCTTCGCGATCGCCTATCCGGACCTGGCCACCGCCGAGGCGGTGCGCCGCGAGGCGGTCGGCCTGCAGACGCAGAAGCTGATCGACCTGGAGGACGCCGTCGTCGTGGAGCGCCGCGACGACGGCAGGATCAAGCTGCACCAGCAGGTCAGCACCACGGGCGCGGGCGCCGCGTCGGGCGCGCTCTGGGGCGGCGTCATCGGGCTGCTGTTCTTCATGCCGTTCCTCGGGGCGGCGGTCGGCGGCGCGGCGGGCGCGGCGGTCGGCGCCTCCACCGACATCGGCGTGGACGACAACTTCATGCGCGAGGTCGGCGAGCACCTCCAGCCGGGCACCGCCGCGGTGTTCCTGCTGGTCCGCAAGGCCACCGCGGACAAGGTCGTCCCCGCGCTGGCCCGCTACGGGGGCAAGATCATCCAGACCTCGCTCTCCGCCGAGGCCGAGGCCGAGCTGAAGGCGACCGTCGAGGCGTCCCGGGCGCAGGGCGCCCCGACCCCCGCCTGAGGCGCCGTGCCGGTCTGACCAGACCAGCCGCTCACGTCGGGGCGGACGGGGCTCGCGGCCCGTCCGCCCCGATCGCCATCCCCCGGTCGGCGACAATCCCGCAGGACGGTCCGTGGCCACTCCCTCCGCCGTGACGAGAACCGCAGGCCGGCCGCGCCGGACGGTGCGGACCCGGCGCAACACCGAACTCGCGCTGGTGCTGGGCGCGGTGCTGCTCGCCGTACTCGGCTACGCCGAGGTCGGCGTCAACATCGACGGCACGGTGCCCGCCGACGCGGGTGAGTACGGTGCGGCGCTCGGCGTGCTCGCGCTGCTGGCGCACGCCGTGGTCCGCTGGAAGGCGTCGTACGCGGACCCGCTGCTGCTGCCGATCGCGGTGCTGCTCAACGGGATCGGGCTGGTCGTCATCTACCGCCTGGACCGGGCCACCGCCGGGGGCGGCGCGGCGCCCACCCAGCTGCTCTGGTCGACCCTCGGGGTGGGGCTGTTCACCGCCGTCGTCCTGCTGCTGCGCGACCACAAGCGGCTCCAGCGCTACGCGTACAGCGGGGCGCTGGTCGCCCTGGTCCTGCTGGTCCTGCCGATCTTCTTCCCGCCGGTGTACGGCTCGCGGATCTGGATCACCATCGGGCCGCTCTCCTTCCAGCCGGGGGAGTTCGCCAAGATCCTGCTGGCGGTCTTCTTCGCCGCCTACCTGGCGGTGCACCGCGACGCGCTGGCGCTCACCGGCCGCCGGGTGCTCTGGTTCCAGTTACCGCGCGGGCGGGTGCTCGGACCGGTGCTGCTGATCTGGGCGGCCTTCGTCGGGATCCTCGTCCTGGAGACCGACCTCGGCACCTCGCTGCTGTTCTTCGGCCTGTTCGTGGTGATGCTGTACGTGGCCACCGCGCGCAGCGGCTGGATCGCCATCGGGCTGTTCCTGGCGGCGGTGGCGGCGGTCGGGGTCGGCTGGCTCTCGCCGCACGTGCACAGCCGGGTCAACGACTGGCTGGACCCGCTCGGCTCGATCGCCGCGGGGAGGGGCGCCAACCAGATCGCCCAGTCGCTGTTCGCCTTCGCCTGGGGCGGGGAGCTGGGCACCGGCCTCGGCAACGGGCACTCCGTGCTGATCGGCTTCGCCGCCAAGTCGGACTTCATCCTCGCCACCATCGGCGAGGAGCTGGGCCTGACCGGTCTGATCGCGCTGTTCCTGCTCTACGCGCTGCTGGTCTCCCGGGGCTTTCGGGCCGGCATCGCGCTGCGCGACCCGTTCGGGCGGCTGCTGGCGATCGGGCTGGCCGCGATCGTCGGCCTCCAGGTGTTCGTGGTGGCGGGCGGGGTGCTGGACCTCATCCCGCTGACCGGGATGACCCTGCCGTTCGTCGCCCAGGGCGGCTCCTCGGTGGTCACCAACTGGATCATCGTCGCGCTGCTGGTCCGGATGAGCGACCTCGCCCGCCGCCCGGCCCCCGAGGAGGCGCCGTGATCCGCCGCGACCGGCCGGACCGGCCGAAGGGATCGACCAACGGCCCGCAGGGCCGGCCCGGGATCTCCGTCACCGGCCGCCGGGCCGGCACCTTCTGCCTGCTGCTGATCGTGGCGCTGTGCGTCCAGGCCACCCGGGTGCAGGTGTTCCAGGCCAAGGAGCTGAACCACAACCCCGCCAACCAGCGGCTCACCATCGAGCGCTACTCGCAGCCGCGCGGCAACATCCTGGTCGGCGCCGACAGCGTCACCGGCTCCACGCCCACCGGCGGGCGCTACGACTACAAGCGCACCTACACCGACGGCCCGCTGTACGCCGCCGTCACCGGCTACTCCTCGCAGACCTACGGCAACACCCAGCTGGAGGGGACGGAGGACGAGCTGCTCTCCGGGACGGACAGCCGGCTGGCGAGCTGGGCGGTCTGGGACGCCGTCGCGCGCCGGCAGAACCCGGGCGGCGACGTCTACACCACCATCAACCGGGCCGCCCAGCAGGCCGCGATGCGGGGCCTGGGCGGGCAGCAGGGCGCGGTCGCCGCGATCGAGCCCGCCACCGGCCGCATCCTGGCGCTGGCCAGCACCCCGTCCTACGACCCCGGGTCCTTCGCCGGCACGTCCGCGGCCGACCAGGCGGCCTGGAACAGGCTGCAGGCCGACACCGACCAGCCGATGCTCAACCGGGCGCTGCGCCAGACCTACCCGCCCGGCTCGACCTTCAAGGTGGTCACCGCGGCGGCGGCGCTGGAGAACGGGGTGGTCACCGACATCGACGCGCCGACGAACGCGCCCCATCCGTACGTGCTGCCGGGCACCACCACCCCGCTGGTCAACGACACCTCCGCCTGCGACGAGCCCGGCCAGTCGCTGGACGCCGCCATGGTCCGCAGCTGCAACAGCGTGATGGGCTACCTCGGGGTGCAGGTGGGGCTGGACGGGATGGTGGCGATGGCCGGGAACTTCGGCTTCAACGACCCGAAGCTGGACACCCCCGTCCGGGCGGCGCGCTCCAACTTCGACACCGAGATGAACCGGGCGCAGCTCGCGCTGTCCTCGATCGGCCAGTTCGACACCGCGGCCACCCCGCTGGTGATGGCGATGGTCGCGGCCGGGGTCGCCAACGGCGGCACGGTGCTGCGTCCACAGCTTGTGGACAGGCTGACCAGGAGCGACGGCACCACGGTGCAGCTGATGAAGCCCTCGGTGTACCGGCAGGCGATGAGCCCGGCGGTGGCCGGGCAGGTGCAGCGGCTGATGACCGACGTGGTGGAGAACGGCACCGGTCGCAACGCCCGGATCGCCGGGGCGGTGGTCGGCGGCAAGACCGGCACCGCCCAGCACGGGGTGGACAACAGCGGAACTCCGTACGCCTGGTTCATCTCCTGGGCGAAGCCCGCCGGCTCCGACAAGGCGCCGCCGGTGGCGGTCGCGGTGGTGATCGCCGACAGTGACGCCACCGATGTCACCGGCGGGGGGCTCGCGGCCCCGATCGCGCGCTCGGTGATGCAGGCGGTACTCGGCGGCTGAACCGCCCGGACGGCTCTGACCTGCTGCTTAGCTCTTCGGCGGGGGGATCCGCCGCCTGCGAAGTGTCCGGTTTGTGCCGGGCGGTGCGACGATTCGTACAATGCGCGCGACGTGACTGTTCGTTTGCGACACTGGTGCTTTCGCGGGGTACTGTCCCATCTTTGTTCGGTTGGTCCCCGATGACACCCCACGGCATCCTCGGTGACCGGCCGCTAGGACAGCCTCCCCCGCCTAGAAGGATCAGGTTTTGGCCAGCAACACCCTCGGCGCGCGTCTGCTGCGACGCAAGCCCGTATCCACCCTGATCGCCGAGAGCGAGGGCCGCGACGCCCTCCCCGCCGGTGCGCCCGAGGAGGGCGGACGCTCCGGCATCCACCTGCGGCGTTCGATCGGCCTCTGGCAGCTGTCCTCGATCGGCATCGGCGCGACCGTCGGCACCGGGATCTTCTTCGTGCTCAGCACGGCCGTCCCGGAGGCCGGTCCGGCCGTCATCCTGTCCTTCGTGATCGCGGCCGTCACCGCGGGCCTCACCGCGCTCTGCTACGCCGAGATGGCCTCCGCGATCCCGGTGTCCGGCTCCTCCTACTCGTACGCCTACGCCACGCTCGGCGAGGGCGTCGCGTTCGGCGTCGGCATCTGCCTGCTGATGGAGTACGGCGTCTCGGCCTCCGCGATCGCGGTGAGCTGGGCCGAGTACCTGAACAAGTTCCTCGACCTGGCCTTCGGGGTGCAGATCCCCGAGGCGGTCTCCGGCGCGCCCGACAGCACCCACTGGTTCAACCTGCCGGCGCTGATCCTGGTCGCGCTGGTCTGCGTCCTGCTGATCCGCGGCGTCAGCGAGTCGGTGAAGGTCAACGCGGCGATGGTGGCCGTCAAGATCCTGATCCTGCTGCTCTTCATCGGCGTCGGCCTGACCGGCTTCCACTCCGGCAACCTGACCCCGTTCATGCCGCTGGGCATCGGCGGCGTGCAGGTCGCGGCCTCCAGCATCTTCTTCTCGTTCATCGGCCTGGACGCCGTGTCCACCGCCGGCGAGGAGGTCAAGAACCCGCGGCGCACCCTGCCGCTGGCGATCATCATCTCGCTGGTCGTGGTCACCCTGCTGTACATCCTGGTCGCCCTGGTCGGCATCGGCGCCCAGCCCTGGGAGAAGTTCGACGGCCAGGAGGCCGGCCTGGCCCAGATCCTGCAGGACATCACCGGGCAGAGCTGGCCCGCGATGGTCTTCGCGATCGGCGCGATCATCTCGATCTTCAGCATCACCCTCGTGGTGATCTACGGCCAGACCCGCATCCTGTACTCGATGGGCCGCGACGGCATGCTGCCCAAGCGCTTCGCCCAGCTCTCGCCGCGGACCGGGACCCCGGTCTGGAACACCATCGTGGTCGGCGTGGGCGTCGCCCTGCTGGCCGCCTTCATCCCGCTGAACGTGCTGGCCGACATCACCAGCCTCGGCACCCTCATCGCCTTCTCGGTGGTCTCGGTCGGCGTGATCATCCTGCGCCGCACCCAGCCCGACCTGCCGCGCGGCTTCAAGGTGCCCGGCTACCCGGTCGTCCCGCTGATCAGCGTGGGCTTCTGCATCTACCTGATCACCGGCCTGCACGCCGACACCTTCCGGGCCGGTGCGATCGCCCTCGTCGTCGCGCTGGCGGTCTACTTCGGCTACAGCATCAAGCACTCCAAGCTGAACCAGGAGCAGCAGGCCGAGTCGGCCGACGCCCCGAGGGGCTGAGCCCCGACGCCCGCTTCGCGGGGCCGCCGGCCGGAACCACGCCCCGGCGGCCCCGCCAAGCCCACCGGACACTCCCTGCCCCGACATGGCGACAGGGCGCGGCCCCCACCCATAACCTTCCTCCATGGTGAGCACCCGCACGCCCGGCCCGTCCCGCCCACGCGGCCGCTTCACCGGCCGTAGCGGCACACCGACCCCGCCCGCGGCGGCCGGTCCGCCGACCAGACGCGAGCGCCTGCGCCGCGGACTGGCCCCCCGTCCGTTCCCCCGTCAGCGTGGCGAGGGCCTCCAGCTCCCCCCGCCCGAAAGGCTGATGCAGGCCCGGCTCGCCTCGCAGCGCTGGGTCCAACTGCTCGGCTGTGCGATCGCCGCGGTCTGGGCGGCCGCCTTCCCCGTCGTCTCCGACCTGCCCAACCAGCGGCTCTGGGGTGCCGTCGCGGCTCCCGCGTACGCCGTCGCCGGGCTGCTCTGCGTCGTCCTGCCCCGCCGGCTCGCGGCGCGGGTGGCGGCCGGGGTCGCCCTGCTGGGCGCCGTCCTGGTGCCGCTGGTGGTGCTGGCCCTGCAGGGCCGCCACCAGTCCGAGGTGATGGTGGTCGAACGCTCGGCGCACCTGCTGCTCACCACCGGCAGCCCGTACCTGTCGCACCCGGTGGTGGTGACCGACTACAACCCGTACCTGCCGGCGATGACGCTGTTCGGGATGCCGCGCGCGCTGCTGGGCAACGGGAGCCCGGTGACGCAGCTGCTCGGGGACGCCCGGATCTGGTTCGCGCTGGCCTTCCTGAGCTGTCTGCTGGCCAGCTGGCGGCTGCTGCGGCCCTCCCGGGACCGAGCGCCGCTGCTGCCGCTGGCCGTGCTCACGGCGTCGCCCCTGATAGCGCTGGCGCTGGTGGTCGGCGGGGTGGACCTGCCGCTGATCGGGGTCTGCTGTCTGGCCATGGCGCTGGCCGAGCGGGACCGCACGATCCAGGCGGGGTTGGTGCTGGCGCTGGCCTGCACCCTGAAGTGGACGGCCTGGCCGGCGCTGCCGGTGGCCGTGCTGCTGCTCTGGCGGCTCTACGGGCGGCGGCCGGCCGCCCGGGCCGGGCTGACCGCGCTCGGCGCCGGGCTGGCGGTGATCCTGCCGTCGGCGCTGGCCAGGGCGGACGCGCTGCGCGAGCAGGTGGTGCGGTTCCCGCTGGGGCTGACCGCGATCCAGACCCCGGCCGGCAGCCCGCTGCCGGGCAAGGTGCTGGCCGGGTTCGGGCCGACCGGGCACACCGTCTCGCTGGCGCTGATGACGGTCGGCGGGGTCGGGGTGGCGATCTGGCTGCTGGCCCGCCCGCCGGTCTCCGCGATCGCCGCCGCCGACCTGCTGGCGGCGGGGCTGGCAATCGCCTTCATGCTGGCGCCGGCCGGGCGCTTCGGCTACCTGGCGCTGCCGGTCGTGCTGGTGATCTGGCCCCGGCTGGCGGCCCACCGCTGGAGCGGGCGGCCGCGGATACCGGCGAACTGCCTGCTGGCCCGGGCGGTGCCCACCGTGCCCCTGCCCCGGCGCTGAGCACCGGGGCAGGGGAGGGCCGGGGACCGGCGGTCAGCGGTTGCCGGCGGCCTTGATGACGGCGGCGACGGCCGGGCCGGCCGCGTCCGCGCCGTGGCCGCCGGCCTGGACCTCGGCGGCGACGGCGATGTTGCCCCGGTAGGCGGTGAACCAGCTGTTGGTGGTGGCCATGCCGGCCACCTCGGCGGAGCCGGTCTTGGCGCCCGCGTTGTCCGCGATCCCGGCCATCGCGGCCTTGGCGGTGCCGTCCTTGGCGGTGGCGGCCATCATCGAGCGCAGCTTGCCCGCGACGTCGGGGGAGAGGTTGCGGGCGGCCTTCTGCTGCGGCAGCTCGGCGACCAGGATCGGCTGCTTGAACTCGCCGCTCTGCACGGTGGCGGTGACCGAGGCGATCGCCAGCGGGTTCATCTGGACCTTGCCCTGGCCGATCGACTGCATGGCCTGCTCGTCCTTGTTGGAGCCCGCGTCCGGCACCCGGCCGTCGGCGTTGGGCAGGCCGGTCTTCCACTCCAGGCCGACGCCGAAGACGTCCTTGGCGGTGGCGGAGAGCGTGCCGCCCTTGAGGCTGGCCAGGCCCTGGTCGATGAAGGCGGTGTTGCAGGAGATCATGAAGTCCTGCTGGAGGGTGTTGTTCGGGTACACCTCGGTGAAGGAGTTCGGGATCGCCTGCGGGTTGCTGCTCTTGGCCGGGCAGGCCACCACGGTGTCGGGGGAGACCCCGGCCTCCAGCAGGGCGGCCGAGGTGACGATCTTCATCGTGGAGCCGGGGGCGAGCAGGCCGGTGAAGGCCCGGTTCTGACCGGTGGCCGGGGCGTTGGCGAAGGCCAGCACCTGGCCGGTGCTCGGCTCGATGGCGACGATCGAGCCCTGCTTGCCGCCGAGGTCGGTCATCGCCTTCTCGGCGGCGGCCTGCACCGCGTTGTCGATGGTCACCTTGAACGGCTTGGCCGGCTTGGGCTCGATGATGGTGAACAGCTTGTCGGTGGTGCCCTTGCCGGCCGCGTCGGTGATCACCACGCCGCTGCCCGCGTCGCTCTGGTCCTTGGTCGGGTCGGCCTGGAGGATCTTGCGGGCGTTGTCCTGGAGGGTGGCCAGCAGGGCCTGGGTGATCGAGGCACCCTGCAGCGGCCTGTTGTTGCGGTCCACCACGTTGCTCGGCGGGGAGAAGACCGGCTGGGTGGAGATCACCTCGTTCGGGCCCAGGTGCGGGTGGATCACCGACGGGGCCCAGTGCACGGACGGCGTGTTGTCGCTCATCTTCACGACGCTGAGGAAGCCGTTGTAGTCCCAGGCCTTGTTGGTGCCCTCGAACTCGGCCTTGGCCTTGAAGCCCATCAGCACCCCGGTCGGGCCCGCGGGCGGCGTCTCGGTGTCGGCCGCGGAGCCCGTGGCGGCCGGCGTACCGGAGGCCGAGGGCTTGGCGGCGGCGGCCGGCGAGGGGGTGCCGGTGGCCGAGGCGAAGGCCGCCGGGGTGGCCGGACCGGACGGAGCCAGGGTCAGCCCGCTCGGCTTGACCTTGTCCTTGAAGTCGGTGAGCGCGGTGGTGGCGGCGGCCGGGTCGTCGGTCAGCGCGGCGGCCTTGGCGATGTCACCGGCGGCCCAGGCGTCCAGGAAGTCCTTGGCGCCGGCCGCGGCCTGCTCGGCGCTGGGGGGCTCGGAGACCACCGTGCGCGGCTTCGGGGCCTTGGCGGCGCCGGAGTCGTCGGACCCGCCGACGAGGCTGTAGGCCCCGTAGCCGCCGCCCGCGAGCACGGCGACGGACACGCCGGTGATGATGCCGATCTTCGCGCCTCTGCGCATGGTGCTGCTCCCCCAAGGGTCTGACGACTGGCCGCAGCCGGAGGTGCCGGATACGCGTTCGGCATTCAGGTTAGGCAGAGGAGCTCAGTGCGCCGACGAAATGCCGGGGTCTTGTGACGGATCTGGTACGTGTCGCGTACCACGTTCGGACGGATCCGGCCCTCAGATCCAGCTGTTGAACCACATCCGCTTGCGCCAGTCGTCCATCGGGATCGTCTGCCCCGTGTAGAGGGGGTAGAAGAACAGGAAGTTCCACATGATCAGCAGAATCAGCAGTCCGGCCACCGCCGAGCCGATGATCCGGCGGTCCCGGGAGGCGTGTGCGGGGCCGATCAGCGCGCCCACCAGCATGGTCACCGCGAGCACCAGGAACGGCACGAAGGCCACCGCGTAGAAGAGGAAGATCGTCCGCTGCTGGTAGGCGAACCACGGCAGGTAGCCGGCGGCCAGGCCGCAGAGCACCGCGCCGGCCCGCCAGTCCCGCCGGGCGGCCCAGCGCCACAGGCAGTAGGCCAGCGCCAGTACGCCCGTCCACCAGAGCAGCGGGGTGCCGATGCCGAGCACCTCGCGGGCGCACTCGTTCGCGGTGCACCCGCTCTGGCCGGCCTTCGGGGACTCGTAGAAGAACGAGACGGGCCGGCCGACCAGCAGCCAGCTCCACGGGTTGGACTGGTAGGTGTGCGGGCTGGTCAGGTGGGTGTGGAAGTCGTACACCGTGGAGTGGTAGTGCCACAGCGCGCGCAGGCCCTCGGGGAGCCAGGTCGCGCCGTCCCGGCCGACCGCCCAGTCACGGCCGTAGCCGCCCTTGCCGGGCACGGTGCTGCTGGCGAACCAGCCCCACCAGGAGGCGATGTACACGGCCACGGAGACCACGACGACCGACACGAAGGCCGGAACCACGTCCCGGACCAGCGTCCACAGGTAGGGCCGGGGGGCGCCCGCCAGGCGGCGCGAGCCGACGTCCCAGAGCACGGTCAGCAGGCCGAAGGCCGCCGCCACGTACATCCCGCTCCACTTGGTCGCGCAGGTCAGGCCCACGCAGACGCCGGCGGCGATCCGGTACGGGCGCCAGCCCAGGTTCATCCGCCGGGCGAGCACCGCGTCCTGGACGCCGTCGAGGCGGGCGGCGATCCGGGCCCGGGTGTGGTCGCGGTCCAGCAGCAGGCAGCCGAACGCGGCCAGGATCCAGAACATCACCACCAGGTCCAGCAGGGCGGCCCGGCTGAGCACGAAGTGCAGCCCGTCCACCGACAGCAGCAGGCCGGCCACGCAGCCCAGCAGGGTCGAGCGGAACAGCCGGCGGCCGATCCGGGCCACCATCAGGATGGACAGGGTGCCGAGCAGCGCCACCGCGAAGCGCCAGCCGAAGGGGTTCATCCCGAACAGCTGCTCGCCGAAGCCGATGATCCACTTGCCGACCGGCGGGTGCACCACGTACGAGGCGTCGCTTCGGTAGGGCACCGCCTCGCCGGGCGTCATGATCAGCTGGTTGGCGTTGTCGGACCAGTTGGTCTCGTAGCCGCCGTGCCAGAGCGCGTAGGCGTCCTTGGCGTAGTACGTCTCGTCGAAGATGATCGCGTGCGGCTCGCCGAGGTTCGTGAACCGCAGCGCCCCGCCGAACAGTGCCACCGCCAGCGGCCCCAGCCAGCCCGCCCAGCGGCAGAGCCACGACCAGAGGCCCGCCGGCACGGCTATGCCGAGCCGCAGCAGCAGTGCGGAGGGCTCGACCCGGCGCGGGGTCACCCCCCGGCCGTCCGGCATCGGCGGCACCAGCCGCTCGGCCAGCGGGGCCGGCTCGGGCGGGGTGTAGCCGTGCCGGGCCAGGACGCGCAGCCAGGCCGGGCGCGGCGGCTGCGGCCTGTCGTGCGCGGGCTCGCGCGGACCCGGGACCGGGGGGGACGGCTGGTCCGTGAGGACCGGCACGCCGACGCCACCCTGGGGGGTGTGGTCTGTACCAGTGGGCGTCTGCGCCGCCGTGTCGCCGTTCATCCGCCACATCGTAGGGGCGTGTGATGAGCGGGCGGCGGCTCCCTCCGAAGCTGCCCGAATCGTCACCAAAAGCCCCGGGCCTCCGGAAGCTGCGAGGATGGGGCCCGTGACAGGAGTACTCGTTCTCGCAGGCACCCCCATCGGCGACGTCTCGGACGCCCCGCCCCGACTGCTCACCGAGCTGGCCACCGCGGAGGTGATCGCCGCCGAGGACACCCGGCGGCTGCGCCGGCTGACGCAGGCGCTCGGGGTGGCCCCGGCCGGCCGGGTGCTCTCCTACTTCGAGGGCAACGAGGTCGGCCGGACCCCGGAGCTGGTCGAGGCGCTGCTCGGTGGCGCCCGGGTGCTGCTGGTGACCGACGCCGGGATGCCCTCGGTCTCGGACCCGGGCTACCGGCTGGTCGCCGCCGCGGTGGCCGCCGGGATCAAGGTGACCGCGGTGCCGGGCCCGTCCGCCGTGCTCACCGCGCTCGCGCTGTCCGGCCTGCCGGTGGACCGCTTCACCTTCGAGGGCTTCCTGCCGCGCAAGACCGGGGACCGGGCCCGCCAGCTCGCCTCGGTCGCCGACGAGCCGCGCACCATGGTCTTCTTCGAGGCGCCGCACCGGATCGCGGAGGCGCTGGCGGCGATGGCCGAGGCGTTCGGCGTCGAGCGGCCGGCCGCCGTCTGCCGCGAGCTGACCAAGACCTACGAGGAGGTCAAGCGCGGCCCGATCGGGGAGCTGGCGGCCTGGGCCGCCGAGGGGGTCAGGGGTGAGATCACCGTGGTGGTCGCGGGCGCCCCGCCGGCCGGCCCGTCGGAGCTGACCCCGGCCGAGCTGGCCCGCCGGGTGGCCGTCCGGGAGGAGGCGGGAGAGCGCCGCAAGGAGGCCATCGCGGCCGTGGCGGCCGAGCTGGCGCTGCCCAAGCGGGAGGTGTTCGACGCGGTCGTCGCGGCCAAGAACGAGGCGAAGGACGGGGCGAAGAACGGCGCCGTGGCCGGACCCGCGAAGTAGGGCGGGAAACCGGTGGGGGCGCGGGCGCGAAAAGCGGGTGAAAAGCGGGGGTGCCGGGCCCGGCGACGGCGCGTACCTTGGAGAGAAGGCCCGGGCTAAACACCCGCTGAGCTGAAGTCTTGGTCGCGCTTTCCGGGCAGGAACCCGCCTTTCGTATAGGGATTCCCAACCCGCGTCCAAGTCTTCACAAGACGGGTATCGGCCGGGGCGGTTCGGGCATTCCCTGGGATGGAAAGACCCAGCCGGGCGAGCGTCCGGCGGGCGCTGGGAGACGGCTATGAGCGAGACGATCGGTAGCCCCCTCGGTGGTAACGCGCTGAGCGACCCCGGCCCGGCGGGCCGGGTGCACACTCCCGTCGAGACCGTCCGGGAGGCCTACTCCTTCGCGTGCCTGAGCTGTGGGTACGGGTGGGAGCAGGCGTACGACATCGAGCACCACACGGCCCGGGACGGGCACGTCGTGATCGAGTACCACGCCAACGGTGTCCGGGTGCCGTCCCCGCTGCTCAAGCCGACCTGCCCGGGCTGCGGCGGGCACACCGTCCGGATCATGCGCGAGGGCCGGGTGGCCATCGCGGACCAGTCCTGGCACCACGCCCCCGGCTACCCGGCGCACGCCGAGCCCGCCGACCCCCCGGCGATGGCCGGGGCGGACCGGCCGCGCGGACTCTGGGCCCGGATCCGGTCGCGGCTGGCGGGCTGACCGCCGCCCGGGCCGGACAGGGCCCGGGAGGCCGCCGCCGCACCGGCGCGAACGGCCGCCGGCGCCGGGCCGCCCCCGAAGTAATCGGTCGAGGGCGGCCCGCGCGCGCGACTAAGCTTTCCGACCATGGCGGCCACTGCAGAACACAGCACCACCGGGGACCAGACCCCGGCGTACTACGTTTCGACCCCGATCTACTACGTCAACGATCGCCCGCACCTCGGCCACGCGTACACCACCGTGGCGGGCGACGTCCTCACCCGGTGGCACCGCCAGCGCGGCGAGAAGGTCTGGTACCTGACCGGCACCGACGAGCACGGTCAGAAGATCCTGCGCACCGCCGAGGCCAACGGCGTCAGCCCGCAGGAGTGGTGCGACAAGCTGGTCGAGGAGGAGTGGAAGCCGCTCTGGGAGCACCTGGAGATCGCCAACGACGACTTCATCCGGACCACCCAGCAGCGGCACACCGACCGGGTGCAGGAGTTCGTCCAGGACCTCTACGACAAGGGCGAGATCTACAAGGGCGGCTACTCCGGCCCGTACTGCGTCGGCTGCGAGGAGTACAAGCTCCCCGGTGAGCTGCTGGACGGCGCCACCGAGGGCGAGAAGCTCTGCCCGGTCCACAAGCGGCCGGTCGAGTGGCTGGAGGAGGAGAACTACTTCTTCCGCCTCTCCGCGTACGGCCCGAAGCTGCTGGAGTTCTACGCCGCCAACCCGGACTTCATCCAGCCCGCCGCGGCCCGCAACGAGGTGCTGCGCTTCGTCGAGCAGGACCTCAAGGACCTCTCGATCTCCCGCTCCACCTTCAACTGGGGCGTGCCGCTGCCCTGGGACGAGAAGCACGTCCTGTACGTGTGGGTGGACGCGCTGCAGAACTACATCACCGCGGCCGGCTACGGCAGCGACCCGGAGCGCTTCGCCGAGCTGTGGCCCGCCTCGGTGCACCTGGTCGGCAAGGACATCCTGCGGTTCCACGCGGTGATCTGGCCGGCCATGCTGATGGCCGCCGGCGTGCCGCTGCCCAAGCGGGTCGTCGCCAACGGCTGGCTGATGGTCGGCGGCGAGAAGATGTCCAAGTCCAACCTGACGGGCATCTCCCCGACCGACCTGACCTCGCACTTCGGCGTTGACGCGTACCGCTACTACTTCCTGCGGGCGATCCCGTTCGGCACCGACGGCTCCTTCTCCTGGGAGGACTTCACCGCCCGGTACACCTCGGAGCTGGCCAACGACTTCGGCAACCTCGCCTCGCGGGTGGCGGCCATGGTCGGCAAGTACTTCGACGGTGCCCTGCCGGCCTCGGCGGACCACGGCGACGCCGAGCAGGCCGTCGCCGACGGGCTCACCGCGGCGGCCGCCACCGCCGACCGGAAGATCGGCGAGGAGCTGGACTTCGCGGGCGGCCTCGCGGCGGTCTTCGAGTTCGTCAAGCAGGTCAACGGCTACCTCACCGAGCAGCAGCCGTGGAAGGTGGCCAAGGACGACTCCGAGGAGGGCCGCGCCCGCCTCGCGACCATCCTCTACACCGCCGCCGAGGCGCTGCGGGCCACCGCGGTGCTGCTCAACCCGGTGATGCCGGGCACCGCCGAGAAGCTCTGGACCTCGCTGGGGGCCGCCGAGGGCCTCGGCGAGCTGTCCGCGCAGACCATCGCCACCGTGGCGGACTGGGGCCGGCTGCCCGCCGGTGCCACCGTCACCAAGGGCGACATCCTGTTCCCGCGCCTGGAAGAGAAGCCGGCCTCCTGATGCCGAAGAAGGACGACGACCGGTCGACCCCACCGCCGCTGCCCGCCCCGCTGGCGGTGGCGGTGGCCGACTCGCACACCCACCTGGACATGCAGTCCGGTACCCCCGACGAGGGCCTGGCCCGCGCCGCCTCGGTCGGGGTCACCACCGTCGTCCAGGTCGGCTGCGACGTGCCCGGCTCGCGCTGGGCCGCCGAGCTGGCGGCCCGGTTCGAGCAGGTGCACGCGGCCGTCGCGCTGCACCCCAACGAGGCGCCCCGGATCTTCCTGGGCGACCCGGACGGCTGGTCCGGGCAGCAGCGCCAGGCCGGCGGGCAGGGCGCGCTGGACGCGGCACTCGCCGAGATCGACGCGCTCGCCGCGCTGCCGCAGGTGGTCGCCGTCGGCGAGACCGGCCTGGACTACTTCCGGACCGGTCCGGAGGGGGTGGAGATCCAGAAGGAGTCGTTCCGCCGCCACATCGAGATCGCCAAGCGGCACGGCAAGGCCCTGGTGATCCACGACCGGGACGCCCACGAGGACGTCATCGCCGTCCTGCTGGCGGAGGGCGCCCCCGAGCGCACCGTCTTCCACTGCTACTCCGGCGACGCCGAGATGGCCAAGGTCTGCGCCGAGCACGGCTGGTACCTCTCCTTCGCCGGCCCGGTCACCTTCAAGGCCAACCAGCCGCTGCGGGACGCCCTCGCGGCCACCCCGCTCGACCGCGTCCTGGTCGAGACCGACGCGCCCTTCCTCACTCCGCACCCCTACCGCGGACGGCCCAACGCGCCGTACCTGATCCCGGTCACGGTGCGGTCGATGGCCGACACGCTCGGCCTGCACGAGGACGAGCTGGCCACCGCCATCGCGGCGAACACGGCGCGGGCCTTCGGCTACTGAGCAGGGCGGGCCGGTCGAACGGACGGCGGTCCGCGGAAACGGTTCGGCAAGGGGCGCCGGGCCCTCGGTGCCCTCGGGGCACCGACCCGTGGAGGCCGGCCCCGCCGTGGTCGCCGAACTCCGCGGGCCCTGCCCGCCCGTATCCTTGGCGGGTGAGCACCACCGACCCCACCCCTGACAGCCATCTGCTCGGCGCCGCGGACATCCGGGCGCTGGCCGACGCGTTCGGCGTGAAGCCGACCAAGCAGCGCGGGCAGAACTTCGTCATCGACGGCAACACCGTGCGCCGGATCGTCCGGGCGGGCGGGGTGACGGCCGAGGACTCCGTGGTGGAGGTCGGCCCCGGGCTCGGCTCGCTGACGCTGGGGCTGCTGGAGGTCGCGCGGCACGTCACCGCCGTCGAGATCGACCCGGTGCTCGCCCGGCACCTGCCGGACACCGTCGCCGCCCGGATGCCCGACCGGGCCGAGGCCTTCGACCTGGTGTTCGGCGACGCCATGGAGGTCGCCGAGCTGCCCGGTCCGGCGCCCACCGCGCTGGTCGCCAACCTCCCCTACAACGTGGCCGTCCCCGTCCTGCTGCACATGCTGGCCACCTTCCCCAGCATCGAGCGGACGCTGGTGATGGTGCAGAGCGAGGTCGCCGACCGGCTCGCCGCCAAGCCCGGCAACAAGGTGTACGGCGTCCCCTCCGTCAAGGCGAACTGGTACGCCGACGTCAAGCGGGCCGGTGCCATCGGGCGCAACGTGTTCTGGCCCGCCCCGAACGTCGACTCCGGGCTGGTCTCGCTGATCCGCCACGAGCCGCCGAAGACCACGGCCAGCCGTACCGAGGTGTTCGCGGTCGTCGACGCCGCGTTCGCCCAGCGCCGCAAGACCCTGCGCGCCGCGCTGTCCGGCTGGGCCGGCTCCCCGGCCGGGGCCGAGCAGGCGCTCGCCGCCGCCGGGATCGACCACAAGCTGCGCGGCGAGATGCTGACGGTGGAGCAGTTCGCCGCGATCGCCGAGCACAAGCCGCCGAAGGAGTCCGAGTGAGCGTCACCGTGCGCGTCCCCGCCAAGGTCAACGTGCAGCTGGGAGTCGGCGGACTGCGCGCCGACGGCTTCCACGACCTGGCCAACGTGTTCTTCGCGGTCGCCCTCGGCGACGAGGTCACGGCGGCGGACGGCGAGCCCGGCACGGGGATCACCCTCACCTGCTCCGGCCCGGACGCGGACGCCGTCCCGCTGGACGACGGCAACCTCGCCGCCCGCGCGGCCCGGCTGCTCGCCGCCCACCACGGCCTCGCCGAGCCCGACCTCCGCCTGCACATCGCCAAGGCCATCCCGGTGGCCGGCGGCATGGCCGGCGGCAGCGCCGACGGTGCGGCCGCGCTGGTCGCCTGCGACGCCCTCTGGGAGCTGCGGACGCCGGTCGAGGTGCTGCTGGAGCTCGCCGCCGAACTCGGCTCCGACGTGCCCTTCGCCCTGCTCGGCGGCGTCGCCCTGGGCCGCGGGCGCGGGGAGATCCTGGAGGCGCTGCCGGTCGGCGGGACCTTCCACTGGGTGTTCGCCGTCGCCGACGGCGGGCTGTCCACCCCGGCCGTGTTCCGTGAGTGCGACCGGCTGCGCGAGGAGGCCGGCACCGGCTCCTCCGACACCGACGTGGCCACCCCCGACGCCGACCCCGGGCTGCTCGCCGCCCTGGCCGAGGGCGACGCCGCCGCCCTGGCCGGCGCGCTCGCCAACGACCTGCAGCCGGCCGCCCTCTCGCTGCGGCCCGCGCTCGCGGACACCTTGCGGGCGGGCACCGAGGCCGGGGCGATCGGGGCCCTGGTCTCCGGCTCCGGCCCGACCTGCGCCTTCCTCGCCAAGGACGCCGACTCCGCCGCGGCGGTCGCCGAGGCGCTGCGGCGGTCCGGCACCTGTCGTGCCGCGCACGCGACCTACGGGCCGGTCCCGGGGGCCGAGGTGCTCGGGGCTGAGGTGTTCGGGGGCTGAGCCGGGGGGGCTCGGGGCGGCGGGTGTTCGGCGGCCGGGGCTTGGCGGCCGGGGCGGGGGGCTTTGCGGCTGGGGGCGGGGCTCGGGCCGGTGGGCGCTCGGCGGCCGGGGTGAGGGCGGCCCACTAGGCTGGGGAGATCGGGGCCTTCCCCGAGAACGTCGAACCCCAGGAGCGCAGCACACGTGGCCGTCAACCTCGCCACCATCGAGTCCGTCACGAAGGTCTACGGCACCCGGGCCCTTCTCGACGGGGTCAGCCTCGGCGTCAGTGAGGGGGACCGGATCGGCGTCGTCGGACGCAACGGCGACGGCAAGACCACCCTGATCCGCATGCTCGCCAAGCTGGAGGAGCCGGACGGCGGGCGGATCACCCACGTCGGCGGGGTGGAGATGGCAGTCCTCACCCAGCACGACTCGCTCGACCCGAAGGCCACCATCCGGCACGAGGTGATCGCCGGCCGCGCCGACCACGAGTGGCTCGGCGACTCCCGGATCCGCGACATCATCGAAGGCCTCTTCGGCGGCCTCGACCTGCCCGGCTTCGCCGACGGCCTGGACACCGTGATCGGCCCGCTCTCCGGTGGCGAGCGCCGCCGGATCGCGCTGGCCAAGCTGCTGCTCGGCTCGCCCGACCTGATCGTCCTCGACGAGCCCACCAACCACCTCGACGTCGAGGGCATCGCCTGGCTCGCCAAGCACCTCCAGGCCCGGCGCTCGGCCCTCGTCTGCGTCACCCACGACCGCTGGTTCCTCGACCAGGTCTGCACCCGGATGTGGGACGTCCAGCACGGCTCCGTGCACGAGTACGAGGGCGGCTACTCCGACTACGTGTTCGCCCGCGCCGAGCGCACCCGGATCGAGGCCACCGAGGAGCAGAAGCGCCAGAACCTGGCCCGCAAGGAGCTTGCCTGGCTGCGCCGCGGCGCCCCCGCCCGCACCTCCAAGCCGCGCTACCGGATCGAGGCCGCCAACGCCCTGATCGCCGATGTGCCGGAGCCGCGGGACAAGAGCGAGCTGATGAAGTTCGCCAACGCCCGGCTCGGGCGGACCGTCTTCGAGCTGGAGGGCGTCACGGTCAAGGCCGGCCCCAAGCTGCTGCTGGAGAACCTCACCTGGCAGCTCGGCCCCGGCGAGCGGATCGGCCTGCTGGGCGTCAACGGCGCGGGCAAGACCTCGCTGCTGCGCGCGCTGCGCGACGCGTACGCCTCGGAGGGGGACGTGCAGCCCGTCTCCGGCGTGATCAAGGTCGGCAAGACGGTGCGCCTCGCCTACCTGTCCCAGGAGGTCGTCGAGCTGGAGCCGACCACCCGGGTGCTGCAGGCCGTGGAGCAGGTGCGCTCGCGGGTCGACCTCGGCAAGGGCCGGGAGATGAGCGCCGGCCAGCTGTGCGAGCAGTTCGGCTTCGGCAAGGACAAGCAGTGGACACCGGTCGGCGACCTGTCCGGTGGCGAGCGGCGCCGACTGCAGCTGCTGCGGCTGCTGATGGACGAGCCGAACGTGCTGTTCCTGGACGAGCCGACCAACGACCTGGACATCGAGACGCTCAACCAGCTGGAGGACCTGCTCGACGGCTGGCCCGGCTCGATGATCGTGATCAGCCACGACCGCTTCTTCATCGAGCGGACCACGGACGTGGTGCACGCCCTGCTCGGCGACAAGAAGATGCGGATGCTGCCGAACGGCGTCGACGAGTACCTGGAGCGGCGGGCCCGGATGGCCGCGGCGGCGGCGCCGGCGGCGCCCGCCCCGGTGGCGGAGTCCGCGGGGATGTCGGCCGGGGACGTGCGGGCGGCGAAGAAGGAGATGCAGAAGCTGGAGCGCCAGATCGCCAAGCTGGACGAGAAGGAGTCCAAGCTGCACGCCCAGCTCGCCGAGCACGCCGCCGACTTCTCCAAGGTCGCCGAGCTGGACACGCAGCTGCGCGGTGTCCGGGAGGAGAAGGAGGAGCTGGAGATGAGCTGGATGGAGCTGGCCGAGCAGGTCTGAGGACCGCCCGGGCGTAGGGCCCGTCTTCAAGCCCCCGCCTGCGGGGCGGCGTTGGGCCTCAGGTCCGCAGCAGCGTTTCGAGTTCGTCCGCCGCACGGCCCAGCGCACTGCGCGTCGGGTCGTGCGGCCGGGTCGGGCGGGCCGCGGACCGGGTCGGCGGGCGGTGCTCGCGGGCGGCCCGGGTGAGCTCGTCCAGGGCCCGCCGGACCCGGGCCACCTCGACCGGGTCGGGCACCCGGCCGCCGTACCTGAGCTGTGCCGCGTAGGCCGCCACCGCGCCGCTGAGGCGTTCCAGCGCGGCGGTCGCGGGCAGCCACTGCTCGGCCAGCCGCCCGGTCGGCGGCGGTTCGCTGAGCCCCTGCCGCACCTCCTGGCGGGCGTCCGCCAGCGCCCGGTACGCGGTGCGGCGCAGCCAGACCTCGGCGACCGGTTCGGCGTCCCCGGCGGTCCGGGTGACGGAGGAGAGGTAGGACCGGAGGGCGGTGGTCGCGTCCACCAGCCGGGGCTCTATCCGGTGGCGCGGGCGGTCGGGCCAGAGCAGGCAGCCGAAGAGCAGCACGATGGCGCTGGCGAGCGCGGTGTCCAGCACCCGGGGCCGGAACTCGGCCGCGCCGCTCTGGCCGCCCAGCTGGAGCAGGATCAGTGCCATCGGCGTCATGGCGACGGTGTTCAGGCCGTAGTGCGCCGCCGTGACATAGGGGAGAAGCGCCACGCAGAGCGCGGCGATGGCGGTCAGCACCCAGGCGTCGGTCGTGGCGGACAGCACGGCCGCCGTGACGGCCACCCCCAGTACCGTGCCGACCGAGCGGCTGACCGCGCGCAGGAACACCGAGCCGAGGTCGGGCTTGAGGACGAAGGCGATCGTCATCGGCACCCAGTAGCTCCGGCTGAGCGGGAGCGCGGCCGTGACGGCCTCGCCCACCGCGATGCAGAGGGCCACCCGCAGGCCGTACCGGACCGAGCCGCGGGAGAGCAGCCGGACCCGGAGCCGCCAGGGGTCCGGCGGTGGCGGCGGTGCGGTGCCGAGCACCGCCGCCCGGCCGGCCACCGTCTCGGCGGCGGCGCGCAGGGCCACGTCCAGGGCCTGGCGGGACGGCGTGTCCGGCTGCCAGTCGGGCACGGTCACCTCGCCGCCGCCGCGCTCCACCGCGCGGGCCAGCAGACCGGGGACGGCGGCGACCTCGGGCGGGACGGGCCGCCAGGCCCAGAGCAGTCCGCTGGCGGCCTCGGTGGCGGCCAGCGCAGCCGCGTACATCCGACGGAGCCCGGCGGTGCGGGGCGGCTCGGCTCCGCGGGGGCGGGGGAGCAGGTCCTGGACCTGGTTCAGACGGGCCGTCAGCACCTGGCGGGAGGAGGCGCCGCGCGGTGTGCCGAGATCGGCGAGGGTGCGGCCGAGTGCGTCGTACGCGGCGGCCAGGGCGCGGCCCCGCGGGTCGGCCCGCGGGCGGCGGTGGCTGCGGTGGGGCAGGCCGAGTGCGATCACCAACGCAGCCCCGGCCAGCATCATCGGCGCCGCGGCCCACCACGGGTGGGGCAGCGGCATGCCGCTGCCGAGCGCGGCGGAGACGAGCAGCAGCAGGCCCGCCGCCGAACCGCGCGGGCCGGTGGCGCTCAGTGCGCCGGAGGCGAAGGCGGTGAGGGTGAGGGCGGCGGCCACGGCGAGGGTGGTGCCGGTGCCCGGGAGGGCGGCCTTCTGGAGGGCGGTGCCGACCAGCATGCCGAGGGCGGAGGCGAGCACCGCGGCGGCGATCCGCGGGGCGCGCAGGCGGGTCGGTTCGGTCCGGTCGTTCATGGTGGCGTGCATCGCGCCGAGGCCTGCGAAGACGCCGAGGTCCAGGCGGTGGGTGAGCAGCCCGAGTGCCAGCGGCAGCGCCATGCCGACGGCGGCGCGGAGCATCGGCGCGAGGGGGAGCGGGGGCCGGGCCGGGCGGGCGGCCCTGGCCCACCAGGGGGTGCTGGGCTGCCCGGATGACACCTGATCACGTCCGTCCCGCTGCAGGCCGCCCCGGTGGGTGAACGGGGGCGGGGGTCGCTGCTGTGCGACATTGCGCGGCAGATGAGGTCGTACCGGGTTCAACCGGACCGGGCCAGTCTAGGGCCTGTCCGGCGGGTGGGGCGGGTCGGGTCGGTGGGGCGGCGGGGGGCTGGCCGGTGGGCCTGGTCGGCCTCCCGGCCGGGTTGTACGTGTCAAGTTCGTACCGATCGGGCTCGGTCCTGCCATGGGCCCTGCCCGTCCGTCAGGGGTGGTGGCTACGATGGTCGTGGCGGCGGCTGTCCCACAGGGCGGACGGTACGTCGATCAGACTGTACGACCGAGAAGTTGACGGTGTGTTGCGGTGCAGTGGCCGGGGCGTCTCCCCGGCGGCGCCCGCACACGGGGGAAGAGGTGGATTGCGGTGGCAGACGCGGCTCAGAGCGGCGGCGCGGCGGGGACGACAGGCGGCGCGACGACGCCGCCTCTGGACGACACACCGTTCGTGCTCAGCACTGGTCACGGCATCTTCGGGTTCGTCGAGAACGCGATCAGTGCGGTTCAGACGGAGGTGAGCGCCTCGGCGCTGGTGTCCGCCTTCGGCAGCGCGGACGTCAAGATCGAGCTGGAGACGCTGACCGCCTTCAAGAAGAAGGTCGACGCGCTGTTGGCCTCGCTTGAGGGGTCGGATGCGGCCCAGGACAAGCTCAAGGAGCAGCGGCTCAACGCGGGGAACCTCGGGACGGGCTTCAGCGAGTCCACGGACCTGATGGCCGCTTACGACAAGACGCATGCGGCGATCGCCCAGCTGTCGAAGAGCTTCGCCGACCAGATCGCGAAGATGAGCGAGGCGGTCGCGCAGACGGCGGTCAACTACGGGAGCAACGAGGAGCACCAGACCGCCGCCTCGAAGGCCGTCGCCAAGAACGCGGGTACGTACACCCCGGCGGCGGGGCCGAAGGGCGTGGAGTTCTGATGGTGATCCGAGGCGGAGCACTGACGGACACGGGGAGTAACTGATGGCAGGCGGAACAAACTTCGAGGGAATTGAGCACGGCAAGCTCAAGTCCATGGTCGCCACCACGGATCCGGGGAAGGTCACCGGCCGGGGTACGCAGCTGAAGGCCGCCGGCCGGGTCCTGGACGACCTGAGCCGTGCACTGGCCGCTCACCTGGGCCAGATCCAGTGGGAGGGTCCGGCCGCCGAGAACTTCAAGGCCTGGGCGACCGACCTGAACAAGTCGGCCGCGATGATCAGCGAGTACTCCAAGGGCGCCGGCGAGGCGATGGTCGAGGCGGGCGAGGCGCTCAGCAGCGCCAAGACCGGTGTGCCCGAGGTCCCGAAGACCGACATCGCGACGGTCGACCGGCACGGCAAGCAGCCGAGCCTGAAGCCGTCGTCGATGAGTCTGCTCGGCATCGGGAGCCCGACCGCGATCACCGACGCGATCATGAAGAAGGAGGACCCCACCTGGGTGTCCTCCGCCGAGGCCCAGGCGGCGCAGAAGCGGGTCGAGGTCGCGCACCAGGAAGCCATCCACCAGATGGAGAAGCTGGGGCAGGCGTACGAGGCCGCGACCACCAAGCTGAACGGGCTGAAGCTGCCTGAGCTGCCAGGTACGCCCGGGGACGGCCCCAAGGACGTCCACGAGAGCGAGGACGTGTCCGTTGGCGGCGGCGGCCGCGGTGGGTCGGGTGGCGGAAGCGTCCGCAGCCCGAAGGTCGACGGAGGCAGCGGAAGCTACGGTCCGCCCAGTGGCGGTGACCGCAACCGGGGTCCGGGGCTGCCCCCGCCGAGCGTGCCGCCCACGCCCGGCCCGCAGTACCCGGGTCGGCCCGAACCCACTCCGCCTCCGGTTCCGCCGCGCACCCTGCCGCCGCTGCCGACCGACCCCGGGGGTGTCGTGCCCGGCCCGGCGCCGACGCACCCGAGCCTGCCGCAGCTGCCCGGCACCGACATCAACAGCGTGCCGACGCTGCCGACCGTGCCGGGGCCGACCACCCCGGGCGTTCCGGGCATCGTGCCGCCCAGCGGTCCCGGTGTTCCGGGCACTCCGGGTGGTCCCGGTGGCGGTCCCGCCTTCCCCGGTACCGGTCCGACGGTCTTCCCCGGGTTCCCCGGCGGGGGCGGCGGGTCGACCCAGAGCAGGACCGGCAGCGTGAACCCGAGCCGTCCGAGCACCTTCGGCGGTGGCCCGGCCTCGTCGAAGAACGGTGCGCCGGCGACGGGTGGCGGGCCGGTCTTCGGCTCGCGCGAGGCTCAGGCCGGTCGGAGCGGTGCGCCCGGTGGCCCCGGTGGCATGGGCGCCGGCGGTATGCACGGCGGTGCGGGTGGTGGCGGCGCCACCGGCTCGCGCGGTCGGGGCCTCACGTCCACCGGCGGCGGTACGGTCGGTGGCCGCAAGGGACCGACCGCCGGGGGCGAGTTCACCCCGGGCGGCAGCGGTCTGCGCAACCGTGCGGGCGGCGCCGGTGGTGCCGGTGGCACCGGTCCCGAGGGCGGGTCTCGTTCCGGCCAGAACGGCATGATGGGCGGCGGGGCGGCAGGTGGCGCCGGCAGGAGCGAGCGCGACCGGCGCAAGCGGGCCGACTACCTGCACGAGGACGATGAGACCTGGACGAACGGAACGCCGCAGAGCAACCCCGGCGTGATTGAGTAGGACTGGAACAACTGCCCGGCCACTGGGTGCACCCCGGTGGCCGGGCAGACCTGTCCGGGGCGCGGTCCTCGGCTGACGGGGAGACTGACGAGGGAGCTGGGATGCGGCGGACGGGACTTCGGGCTGGGTGGCGCGGGCTCGCGGCAGCGTTGCTGGCGGCGGGTGTGATTGCGGGACCAGCAGTGGTTCCTGCGGCCGCGGTGGACTCGATCCGTGAGCAGCAGTGGCATCTGGACGCCATGAAGGCACCGGAGATGTGGCAGACCACAAAGGGGCAGGGCGCCACTGTTGCCGTGATCGACAGCGGTTTCAAGATGGACCACCCTGATCTGAGCGGCCAGTTCCTACCGGGGAAGGACTTCAGCGGCCTCCCGGGCGGGGTCGGGGTCGATGCGACCGGCCACGGCACCGGAATCGCCGGATTCATCGCTGGTACCGGCAAGGGCCTGGGCGGCAAGGGGGCCTACGGACTTGCGCCAGGAGCCAAGATCCTGCCATTGAAGATCAACACCAACGGCGATGCCGCGAATCCGATCGACGCGTCGGGCTACCTCAAGCAGGTGGACCAGGCCATCGTCTATGCGGCCGACCAGGGTGCCAAGGTCATCAACATCTCCTCGGTGGCCGGCTCCACCGGGGTTTCGCCGACGGATATCTCCGAGCTTGGTTCGGCTGTTACGCATGCGACCGCCAAGGGTGCTCTGGTGGTGGCGGGCGCCGGGAACAGCGGCCAGCAGGGAAATCCGCTGCTCTACCCGGCGGCGCTGTCCGGTGTCATGGCTGTGGCCGCCGTCGATCGAAACGGCCTGGTCACCAGCGAGTCCGAGCACGGGCCGCAGGTCGACCTGGCGGCGCCGGGCATGGAGATGTACACCTCCTGCACAGGGGCGTCGGGCTACTGCAAGACGCATGGAACATCCGACGCGACTGCGATCGTCTCCGCCTCGGCGGCGCTCCTGTCGGCCGCCCACCCGGACTGGAACGGCAACCAGATCGCACGAGTGCTGATCAACACGGCGGGCAAGCCGACGGACGGAAGTAGCTGGAACGACAGTGTCGGCTACGGCGGTGTCCGCCCCCGGGTGGCGCTGACCACCCCCGGCGATCCGGGCCCGGCGAATGCGAACCCGTTGGCCGAGGCGCCGCCGGGCACGCAGCCCTCCCCGGGGCCGGCCACCACGGCGGCACCGTCTGTCTCCGCGTCAGCTCCTGCGACGGTGCCTGCGTCTCCGGTGCCGTCGGAGGGTGGTGAGCCGGTCGGGTCGCCGGTTGCGCAGCCGAGGGCCGACGAGGGGTCGGACTCCGGGAGTCTGGTGCCGATGGTGGCCGCGGTGGTGGTCGGGTTGGTGCTGGTGGCGGGTGTGGTGTTCTTCGTTCTGCGGCGACGGGCCGCTTCGCGGGAGGTGCCGGTCGGGGAGCCTGCGGGTGTGGTGCCGCCGGCTCCGTCGGGGTATCCGAACGTGCCCGGGCAGGCGCCGCAGCAGTCTGGGCCGGGGGTTCCGCCGCCTCCGGGGTACGGGCCGCCGTCGTATGAGCCGCCGGCTCCGCCGAGCGACAACCCGTACGCGAGGTAGCAGGGAAGAGCATGGCCGCCCGGTTGCACGGAAGTTGCCGTGCAGCCGGGCGCGTTGTGTGGGGCTGGGTGCACCCCGGTGGCCGGGCAGGCCTGTCCGGGGTGCGGTCCTCGGCCGAGGGGGAGACTGACGAGGGAGCTGGGATGCGGCGGACAGACGTACTGGCGCGCGGGCGGGGGTTCGCCGCACTACTGCTGGCGGCCGGTGTCGTTGCGGGGCCGGCGGTGGCGCCGGCCGCGGCGGACTCCATCCGGGATCAGCAATGGCATCTCGATGTCATGAAGGCGTCCGAGATCTGGCAGAAGACCAGGGGGCAGGGCGTCACCGTCGCGGTGATCGACAGTGGATTCAAGCTGGATCATCCGGACCTGGTCGGGCAGTTGCTGCCGGGCAAGGACTTCAGTGGTCTCCCGGGCGGCGTAGGGGCCTTCACGGAGAGCCATGGCACGGAGATGGCGGCGCTCGTCGCGGGGTCCGGAAAGGGCATGAACGGCAGCGGCGCCCACGGTCTCGCCCCGGGGGCCAAGGTCCTGCCGATCAAGATCAAGAACAATGACAACGCGGTGGGCGTGAGCTCGTCGGAGTTCCTCAACCAGATCGACCAGGGCATCGTCTACGCGGCCGACCAGGGCGCGAAGGTGATCAGCATCTCGCAGGCGACCTCGGCGGCGCGGGTGTCGGCCGATGACGTCACCGCCCTCAAGGCCGCAGTGGCGCACGCGACCTCCAAGGGTGCTCTGGTCGTGGCGGGCGTCGGGAACGCGGCCCAGTCGGGCAATCCGCTGCAGTACCCGGCGGCACTCCCCGGTGTCGTCGGCGTGGGTGCGGTCGGTCGCGACGGAACGGTGACCGCGGAGTCGGAGCAGGGTCCGCAGGTCGACCTGGTCGCGCCGGGCATCGAGATCTACAACGCCTGTACTGCGGCGTCGGGTTACTGCAAGGGGCACGGAACGTCCGATGCCACCGCACTCGTCTCCGCCTCGGCGGCGCTGGTGTGGTCGGTGCACCCCGGTTGGACGGCGAACCAGATCACGCGCGTCCTCGTCAACACGGCCGGCAAGCCGACGGACGGCTCCAACCGCAATGACGTCGTCGGGTACGGCATCGTCCGGCCCCGGGTGGCGGTGACGGAGCCCGGTGACCCGGGGCCTGCGGATGTGAGCCCGATTCCGGAGCCGGTCGTGGCGACGCCCGCGCCCTCGGCGTCGCCGCCGAAGCCGTCGAGTGCGGCGCCCACCTCGGCCCCGTCCGTTTCTGCGTCTCCGGTGCCGTCGGAGGGTGGCGTGCCGGTCGGGTCGCCGGTTGCGCAGCCGAGGGCCGACGAGGGGTCGGACTCCGGGAGTCTGGTGCCGATGGTGGCCGCGGTGGTGGTCGGGTTGGTGCTGGTGGCGGGTGTGGTGTTCTTCGTTCTGCGGCGACGGGCCGCTTCGCGGGAGGTGCCGGTCGGGGAGCCTGCGGGTGTGGTGCCGCCGGCTCCGTCGGGGTATCCGAACGTGCCCGGGCAGGCGCCGCAGCAGTCTGGGCCGGGGGTTCCGCCGAGCGACAACCCGTACGCGAGGTAGCAGGGAAGAGCCGGGCGCGTTGGTGCGGGGCGCGCGCCCCGGGAGTGCGACCGTGTCACTCGGGTGGGCGCTGTGCGGCGGGTGGCCGGGTCGGCACTGTGGCGGTATGGATACGCAGGAAGCCCGGCAGGCGCCGCAGTTGCACCGAGCGGCGGCGGCCGCGCTGATCGGCACGGCGATCGAGTTCTACGACTTCTTCATCTACGGGACGGCGGCCGCGCTGGTCTTCGGCAAGGTGTTCTTTCCCGAACTGGGCACGGTGGGAGCGCTGTTGGCGGCGTTCTCGGTGTACGCGGTGGCGTTTCTGGCGCGGCCGCTGGGGGCGGTGGTGTTCGGCCACTTCGGGGACCGGCTGGGTCGCAAGGTGACGCTGGTGGTGTCGCTGCTGCTGATGGGGTTGTCGACGGCCGCGGTGGGGGTGCTGCCGGGGTACGAGGCCTGGGGGTGGTGGTCGCCGGTGGCGCTGGTGCTGCTGCGGGTGTGCCAGGGCGTCGGGTTGGGCGGGGAGTGGGGCGGGGCGGCGCTGCTCATCGCGGAGAACGCGCCGGCCGGGCGGCGCGGGCGGTACGGGGCGTTTCTGCAGCTCGGGCCGACCAGCGGGTTCGTACTCGCCAACGGGGTGTTCCTGGTCCTGCAACTGGCGCTGGACCAGCGGGCGTTCGACACCTGGGGCTGGCGGGTGCCGTTCCTGGCCTCGCTGGCGCTGGTGGCGGTGGGCCTGTTCGTCCGGCTGCGGATCACCGAGACGCCGCTGTTCCGGGCGGGGGAGCGGCGGGAGCGGCCGCCGGTGGCGGAGGTGCTGCGCGGGCACTGGCGGACGGTGCTGCTCGGATGCGGTGCGATCACCGTCGGGTACGCGCTGTTCTACCTGACCACCACCTACGCGCTGGCGTACGCGACGACCGGGCTGGGGGTGCCGAGCACGCTGGTCCTGTCGATGCTGCTGGTGGGCGCGGTGGGGAAGGGCGCGACGGTCTGGGTGAGCGCCCGCCGCAGTGACCGGTGGGGGCGCCGGCGGATGCTGCAGCTGGCGACCGGTCTGGCGATGCTCTGGTCCCTGGTGCTGTTCCCGCTGCTGGAGACGGTGCGCCGACCGCTGATGTTCCTGGCGCTGGCGGGGGCGATGGTGGTGCTGGGCGGTCTACTGGGGCCGCTGGCGGCGTATCTGCCGGAGCTTTTCCCGACCCGGGTGCGGTACACGGGGGCCGCGCTGACGTACAACCTCGGCGGGGTGGTGGGCGGTGCGACCACGCCGCTGATCGCGACCAGGCTGACCGGGGCGTACGGGACGGCCGAGCCGGTGGGCTGGTACCTGGCGGCGCTGGGGGCGGTCGCGCTGCTCTGTCTGCGGCTGCTGCCGGAGACCCGCGGCGCGGACCTCACGGTGCCGCTGCAGGACGGCGGACGCCGCCGGGCGCCCGTACTGGAGGCGGACCCGGCGGCGTAGCGCGTGGTGGTGCGGAGGTCAGACCGCGACGGCGGCGCGGCCCGCCAGCAGGGTGGCGGTGTGCCGGGTGACCCGGCCGCCGAGGTGCTCGGCGGTCGCGATGTCGGCCTTGTGGACGGTGTCGGCGCCACCGTCGGCCGGGGTGGAGGCCGCGGCGCCGGCGAAGAAGCCGAGGCGGTTGAGGTCGTTCTCGGAGCCGGTCGAGGAGTTCCAGCCCGGCTTGAGGCCCAGGTTGACCCAGTTCATGCCGTGCTGGGCGGCGAGGGTCTGGAAGAAGCCCAGGGTGCCGGCCTTGTCGCCGCTCTTGGAGGCGGAGTTGGTGAAGCCGGCGGCGACCTTGTCCAGCCAGGCGTCGCCGAACCAGCGCTTGCTGCTGGCCTCGGCGAAGGCGTGGAACGCGCCGGAGGCGGTGCCCATGTAGGTGGGGGAGCCGAAGACGATCGCGTCGGCGGCGTCCAGCTGCGCCCACTGCTCGTCGGTGATGGAGTCGACGGCGATCGACAGGACCTCGGCGCCGGCCTCGGCGGCGCCGCGGGCGACGGCCTCGGCGATCACGGCGGTGTGGCCGTAGCCGGAGTGGTAGGCGATGGCGACGGTCGGGCGGGTGGCGGTCATGTCTGGGGCACTCCTGAACGGTGGCATGGCGGGGACGGCAGGGCGGACGGGCCGAGAACTGGAGGAGGCGCGGTGCACCGCCTCCGCCGGACTCGGTCTCTAATATAGACCAGGTTTCTAATGGTTACCAAGGGTGGCTTGGAGACTCGGGGCTACCCTGGAGTACATGACGACGCACGAGCGGTGCCCGGCCGACCCCGGGCAGGACCAGGGACTCGATGTCTTCGCGCAGCTCTGTCCGAGCCGGGCGGTGTTCGCGGAGCTGGCGGACAAGTGGTCGCTGCTGATCCTGATGAGCCTCGGCGAGTTCGGGCAGCAGCGCTTCTCGGAGCTCCAGCGCGCGGTCAACGGAGTCAGTCGCAAGATGCTCACCCAGTCGCTGCGCGCGCTGGAGCGCAACGGTCTGGTGCGGCGCACCGTGCACCCCGAGACGCCGCCGCGCGTGGTCTACGACCTGCTGCCGCTCGGCCTCGAGCTGGCCGCACTGGTGGCGCCGGTGGGTCGCTGGACCGAGCTCCACGCCGAGCGGATGCTGGCCGCGCGCGAGGAGTTCGACCGTGCCCACGCCGAGGGCTGACCAGGCGGCGGAGGCTCCGGAGGCCGATTTCCCTTTCGGGCCGCGAGCCGTGTAATGTCTTCCTTGTTCGACCGGTTCGCCCCTATAGCTCAGTCGGTAGAGCGTCTCCATGGTAAGGAGAAGGTCTGCGGTTCGATTCCGCATGGGGGCTCAAAGTGAAGGACCCTCGCCCAACGGCGAGGGTCCTTTTCGTGTTCCCGCCCGCCCTCCGGGTGTGAGGCGGCCTAGCGGGTCGGGTACGGAATGCGCTGTGATGGTGCGTCATCGGCCGCCCGCCCCACCGGGGACGGGCGCGGGCCGGACCCCGACCTGGAGGCGTCATGGGTGTTCGACTCGTGGTGGTCGACGACCACCGGTTGCTGGCCGAGGCGCTGGCCACCGCGCTCCAGCTGCGCGGCCACCGGGTGCTCGCGGTGGGGTCGCCAGGGGGTGCGGCCGCCGACCTGGTGGCCGGGCGGCGGCCCGAGGTGTGCCTGCTCGGGGTGGCCGCTCCGGCCGAGCCGGGGGCCTTCGACGGGCTGCGGCGGATCCGCCGGGAGCGGCCCGAGGTGGCCGTCATCGTGCTCGGACCGGTCGGCGAACTGCGGGGCGTGGCGGCGGCGTTCGCGGCGGGGGCGGCCGGCTACGTGCCCAGCGACGAGCGGATCGAGGTGGTCGAACGGGCCATCACACGGGCTCGGGCGGGTGAGGCGGCGGTCGCGGTGGACGTCCTGCGGGGGGCCTTCGACCAGCTGCTGAGACCGGCGGCCGAGCCGGACGACGAAGCCGTCCGGCTGCTGCGGCTGCTGACCCGCCGTGAGGTCCAGGTGCTGGCGCGGATCACGGACGGCGAGGACACCGCGGCGATCGCGGCCGGGATGCGGATCGCCGCGAGCACGGCCAGGACCCACGTCCAGCGGGTGCTGATGAAGCTCGGCGCGCGCACCCGGCTGGAGGCGGCGGCCGTGGCGGCCCGGACCGGACTGCTGGAGCGCATGGTGCGCGACTGACGCGAGCGGCAGGGCGGCGGTGGGACCGGGGGCGGTGATCGGGCGGGCGGCGGCGTCGGCGTACCGGCCGGGTGAACCCGGCCGACGGGCCGTCCGGGCGCCGGCGGCCGCTGCCGGGCGGCGGGGCGTTCCGATGGTCCGGAGCACCCCCGCGGCCAGGGAGAATGGGCCCGTCGTACGTACGTCACCGATGGCCCGCCGACGCCGCGGACCATCGCCCGCTGGAGGTCTCATCATGAGTAAGTACCTGGTCACGGGTGGCGCCGGCTATGTCGGAAGTGTCGTCGCCGCCCACCTGCTGGAGGCGGGACACCAGGTGACCGTCCTGGACGACCTCTCCACCGGGTTCCGGGAGGGTGTGCCGGCCGGCGCCGAGTTCGTGCGCGGTCGGATCCAGGACGCCGCCGACGTGCTGGACGGCTCCTTCGACGGCGTGCTGCACTTCGCCGCCTCCTCCCAGGTCGGCGAGTCGGTCGCGGACCCGGAGAAGTACTGGCGCAACAACGTGGCCGGCTCGCTGGAGCTGGTCGCCGCGATGCGCAAGGCCGGCGTGCGCAAGCTGGTGTTCTCCTCCACCGCCGCCGTGTACGGCGAGCCCGAGGAGGTCCCGATCGCCGAGACCGCCCGCACCTCGCCGACCAGCACCTACGGCGCCACCAAGCTGGCCGTCGACCACCTGATCACCAGCGAGGCCGTCGCCCACGGCCTGGCCGCCGTCTCGCTGCGCTACTTCAACGTGGCCGGTGCGTACGGCGCGTACGGCGAGCGGCACGACCCCGAGTCGCACCTGATCCCGCTGGTCTTCCAGGCCGCGCTCGGGCAGCGCGAGCACATCGCGGTGTACGGCGACGACTACCCGACCGAGGACGGCACCTGCATCCGCGACTACATCCACGTCGCGGACCTCGCCGAGGCGCACCTGCTGGCGCTGGACGCGGCCAAGCCCGGTGAGCACCTGATCTGCAACCTGGGCAACGGCAGCGGCTTCTCGGTCCGCCAGGTGATCGAGTCGGTCAAGCGGGTCACCGGCCGGGAGATCCCGGTGGTGACCTCGGGCCGCCGGGCCGGCGACCCCGCCGTGCTGGTGGCCTCGGCCGCGCGCGCCCACCAGGCGCTCGGCTGGACCCCGCGCCGCCCGAACCTGGACGAGATCGTCGCCGACGCCTGGAACTTCACCCTGGAGAAGAACCGCTAGCCACCGTCCGTCGAGGCGCCGCCCCCGATCCCGGGGGCGGCGCCTCGGCGTTTGCGGGCGACGCCGGGGCCGTCGTCAGACCCCCGACCGCGGCGCGGCGTAGGCGCGCAGGAACACCTGCACGCCGCTGCGGACGATCTCCTCCGTCTGCCCGGCCGTGAGCGGGTACACGCCCCAGTACGAGCGCTGGGTGACCTCGGTGCCGGTGAGCAGCACGAAGTGCTGGGCCGCGCGCGCCGGATCGGGCGCCTCCAGCAGCCCCTGGTCGGCCAACTCGCCGAACCGCTGCGAGAGTTCGGCCATGGCCCGGCGCGGCCCGCTCTCCTGCCAGGCGTCCAGCAGCGGCTTCGGCAGATGGCCCGCCTCGGCGTTGATCTGGCGGACCAGGGCGAAGTGGTCGCCGAACTCCCACAGTGCGGCCACCCAGGCCAGGGCGAACGCGACGAGGTCCGCCTCCAGGTCGGTGACCTTGGCCAGCCGTCGCTCGATGACGTCCAGTTGGGCGTCCCTGACCTGCCCGGCGCTGTCCTGGACGACGCTCTGGAAGAGCAGCTCCTTGCCGGCGAAGTGGTTGTAGATGGTGCGGGTGGAGACCTCGGCCTCCGCGGCGATGGCGTCGATGCTGGCGCGGGTGTAGCCGTCCCGGCCGAAGACGGTGCGGGCGGCCCGGACGATGGCCTGACGCTTCTCGGCCAGCCCGCGGCGGGGCTTGTCGGGCGTCTCGTTCTGGCTGGTCATCGAAGCTCCTCCAAAAACTTGCAGTCACCGTTGTACTTGTTGCCATACACGTTGTACTTTACCTGACATGCCGTCCGATCGGGCGGCGCCCTCCGCACCGCAGAGCAGGGAGACCGCCATGTCCGAGACCACGTACCGCGTCGCCGTCATCGTCGGCAGCAACCGTCAGGGCCGCTTCGCGCCCACCGTCGCCGACTGGTTCCTGCGCACCGCCAAGGGCCGGGACGACCTCGACCTGGACGTCGTCGACCTGGCCGACCACCCGCTGCCGAACCTGGGCGACACGCCCACCGCCGAGCAGGCCGAGCTGCTCGCCGCGCTCTCCCTGCGGCTGGCCGCCGCCGACGCCTTCGTGGTGATCACGCCCGAGTACAACCACAGCTTCCCCGCCGCCCTGAAGAACGCCATCGACTGGCACCACGCCGAGTGGCAGGCCAAGCCGGTCGGCTTCGTCTCCTACGGCGGCCTCGGCGGCGGGCTGCGCGCGGTCGAGCAGCTGCGGCTGGTCTTCGCCGAGCTGCACGCCGTCACCGTCCGGGACACCGTCAGCTTCCACGGCGCCTGGGCGGTCTTCGGCGACGACGGCGAGCCGGTCGACCCGACCGTCCCGAACGGCGCCGCCAAGGGCATGCTCGACCAGCTCACCTGGTGGGCCCGCGCGCTGCACGACGCCCGTACCGCCCGCCCGTACGGCGTCTGAACCGCGCCACGAGAGGGGGGACCGGAGATGAGCACCGTCACCGCCGCCGCACCCGCGCGGTCCACCGCTACCGCCGCCGCGGCCGGCCCGCGCACCGCGGCGATCGCCGCGGTCGTGGTCCTCGGCTCGCTGCTGACCGTCCTCGACACCACCATCGTCAACGTCGCCCTCAACCACCTCGCCGAGAGCTTCGACGCCCCGCTCGCCACCATCCAGTGGATCACCACCGGCTACACCCTGGCGCTCGCCACCGTCACGCCGGTCACCGCCTGGGCGATCGGACGCTTCGGCACCCGGCGCCTCTACCTGACAGCCCTCGTGCTGTTCGTGCTCGGCTCCACACTGGCCGGACTCGCCTGGGACGCCCCCTCCCTGATCGCCTTCCGCGTCCTGCAGGGCCTCGGCGGCGGCATGGTGATGCCGGTCGGGATGACCGTCCTGGTCCGGGCCTCCGACCCGGCCCGCACCGGGCGCACCATGAGCGTGCTCGGCATCCCCGTCCTGATCGGCCCGCTCGCCGGGCCGGTGCTCGGCGGCTGGCTGGTCGACCACGCCTCCTGGCGCTGGGTCTTCCTGGTCAACCTGCCGCTCGGCGCGCTGGCGCTGATCCTGGCCGCCCGGCTGCTGCCCCGCGGCGGCGGACAGGGCGGGCGCCGACTGGACCTGCCCGGGCTGCTGATGCTCTCGCCCGGCCTGGCCGCGCTGATCTACGGCCTGGGCGCCGAACGCGGGAACCCGGGCGGCCCGGGCACCCTGCTGCCCGCCCTGGGCGGCGCGGCCCTGGTCGCCGGGTTCGTCGTGCGGGCGTTGACCGCCCGCGAGCCGCTGCTCGACCTGAGGCTGCTGCGCCGGCGCTCCTTCGCCGCTCCGGCCGCCACCATCGCCCTGGTCGGCTGCGGCTACTTCGGCTCGATGCTGCTGCTCCCGCTCTACTACCAGCTGGTGCGCGGCGAGAGCGCCACCGCGGCCGGACTGCTCGGCATCCCGCAGGCCCTGGCCACCGGCATCAGCATGCAGATCGCCGGGCGGCTGACCGACCGCTTCGCCCCCGGGCGGATCGTGCTGGCCGGCGCCGCCACGGCCGCCACCGGCTTCGCCGCCTTCGCCCTCCAGGTGGCCGCCGACACCCCGTTCCGGCACCTGATCGCCGCCCTCGTGGTGATGGGCGCGGGCATCGGCATGACGCTGATGCCCGCGATGGCCGCGGTCACCCGCAGTGTCGCGCCCGCCGAGGTCCCAGCCGCCACCACCCTGCTCACCATCGTCCAGCAGGTATCCGGCTCGGTCGGCACCGCGCTGATGTCCGTGCTGCTCACCGGGGCGATGGCCGACCGGCTGCCGGGGACGGGCGACGGCGGCCTCGCCGTACTGCAGACCCTGACCGCTCCGGCCCGGGCCGTGCTCGCCCCCGGCCTTGCGGAGGCCTTCCGGGACACCTACGGATGGGCCGTGTCGCTGCTCGCCCTCGCCCTGCTGCCCGCCCTGCTGATGCCCCGCCGCAAGCCGGTCCAGGACGACCCCAAGTCACGCCAAGTACGCACCTCCTGACGAAACTTCACCAAACCCCCACCGAGCCGTCCCCCACCCCGTACGCTGAATTCGGTACTGGTGGGGGCCGGCACCTTGGCCCTACCGGGACCAGGTGGGCGGGCGGAGCGGAAGTGCCCAGGACGTGGCACTGGGCCCGGCCCGTCGCCCCGGGCGCCGGACGGTCCGAGCAGGGGGGAAGTGACGATGGGGCGGATCCGCGTCCTTGTGGTCGACGATCACCGGATCTTCGCCGAGGCCCTGGCCGCGGCGCTCGCCGCCGAGCCCGACGTGGAGGTCGGCGCAGCCGGCAGCGCGGCCGCCGCCGAGCGAGCCCTGGAGCGGGCCGCGGTCGAGGGCCGCTCCTTCGACGTGGTGCTGATCGACGCGGACCTCGGCGCCGGTGCCGAGGCCGTCCCCACCATCCCGCGCCGGCCCGTCCGCCCCGGCGAGGGCCTGCCCGACGCGGCCCGGCGGCGCCTGCCGCCCCCGGTGCCCGCACCCCGCCGCCCTCCCGCCATCCCGCTGCCGCCCGTCGGTCACCCCGCCGGGCCGCCCGCGGAGGCGTACCGCACCGCACCGGCACCCGACGGCATCACCCTGCTCGCCCGGGTCCGCCGCAACCACCCGGCGGTGCGCGCGATCGTCCTGGCCGCCGCCGACGACCCGCACCGCGCCGCCCGCGCCCTGCACGCCGGCGCCACCGGCTGGGTCGCCAAGGAGAGTTCGCTGGCCCGCCTGCTGGCCGTGGTCCGCGGGGTGCTGCGCGACGAGACGCATCTGCCGCCGGCGCTGCTCACCGGTGTCATCCGCGAGCTGACCACCGCCCGGCGGGACCGCACCGAGAGCGAACGCCTCGTCGACACCCTCACCCCGCGGGAGAAGCAGATCCTGCGCTGTATGGTCGCCGGCCTCGGCCGGCAGGCCGTCGCCGAACGGCTCTACCTCTCCCCGCACACCGTGCGGACCCACATGCAGAACGTCCTCGGCAAGCTCGGGGTGCACTCCACCCTGGCCGCCGTCGCGGTCGCGCGCCGGGCGGGCGTCAGCCCGTCCGAACCGGCCGCGCCCACAGCCCCGCCGTCCGTCGCCACCACCACAGCTCCCGGCGCCGGCTGACCCGGGTAACACCGCACCGACCCCGTCAGGTCCGTCAGGTCAGGGAAATCCGGAGGACAGATGTCGCCGCACAGTACTTCCGCACGCCCGCACGACGCCCAGAACACCCCGGGAGCGGGCCGCAGCGCCCAGCCGGAGGGTCTGCGGACCCTCGTCGTGGGCGCCGGAGCGGCCGGCACGGCGCTCGTCCGCGACCTCGACCGGGCACCCGAGTTCGGGCTCCGGCCGATCGGGCTGCTCGACGACGACCCGGCCAAGTCCGGACGGTCGGTGGAGTCCGTGCCCGTCCTCGGCACCCTCGCCGAGCTCACCGCGATCGCCGTCCGGCACCGCGTCCAGGTGGTCGCGCTCGCCATCCCCGGCCTCGCCCCGCAGCGGGTCCGGGCGCTGGCCACCGCCGCCGCCGCGGCCGGCGCCGCCGTGCGCTACCTGCCGTCCTTCCTGGCCGCGCTGCGCCGCGAGGTGGTCGGCTCGGACATGCGCAGCCTGGACGTCAACCGGCTGATCGGCCGGCACGAGGTGCACGTGGTCTCCGCCGACGTCCGGGACGTGATCGAGGGCCGGCGGGTGCTGGTGACCGGGGCCGGCGGCTCGATCGGCAGCGAACTCTGCCGCCAGGTCAACGCGTTCAACCCCAGCGCGCTCTACATGCTGGACCACGACGAGTCGAACCTGCACCGCCTGCAGCTGGAGATCTGGGGCGAGGCGCTGCTCACCGACGAGTCGCTGGTGATCGCGGACATCCGGGACCGGCCGCGGATCCAGCAGATCTTCCGCGACCTCAAGCCCGAGGTGGTCTTCCACGCCGCCGCCCACAAGCACCTGCCGCTGCTGGAGCGCCACCCCAGCGAGGCGGTGAAGTCCAACGTGCTGGGCACCGACCACCTGGTGGAGGCGGCGCTCGCCACCGGCGTCGAGCGGTTCGTGCTGATCTCCACCGACAAGGCGGCCGACCCGACCTCGGTGCTCGGTGCCAGCAAGCGGCTGGCCGAGCTGATCGTGCAGGCCAACGCCAGGGACGCGCGCAACCTCGGCACCGGGGTGTTCTCGGCGGTCCGCTTCGGCAACGTGCTGGGCTCGCGCGGATCGCTGCTGTCGGTGCTGGCCGAGCAGCTGCGCAGCGGCGGACCGGTGACGATCACCCACCCGGACGTGACGCGGTTCTTCATGACCATCGAGGAGGCCGTCGGCCTGGTGCTGGAGTCCGGCCGGATGGCGCACGGCGGTGAGGTGTTCGTCCTCGACATGGGCGAGCCGGTGCGGATCGTCGACCTGGTGCACAACTTCGCCGAGCAGGTCCAGCTGGGCCGGGACGAGGTGGAGATCCGCTACACCGGCCTGCGGACGGGGGAGAAGCTGAACGAGGCGCTGTTCTCGGAGGGCGAGGAGCGGCTGCCCACCGCCCACGCCCGGATCTATGCCACGGTGGCCGAGCACTCGTCCGGACCGGAGGACCTGGCGGGCGGGCTGACCGGCCTGTACGAGGCGGCGGAGGGCAACAGCGACGAGGAGGTGCGCCGCCGACTGGCCGAACTGCTGCCCGGCTACCGCACCGCGCAGCCGGCCCCGGAGCCGGTGCCGGCGCTCAGCGCGCCCTACCCGGACGGGTTCTGACGGCCGGTGGGCCCGGGCGGAAGCCCTAGCCGGGGATGTTGTCGAAGGGGGCGACGAGCTGGCGCAGCAGCCCGGCGAGCTCGCCCTGCTGGCCGGAGGTGAGCTGGGCGAGCAGCTCGCGCTCGTGCGCGAGCAGCCCGGCGAGCGCCTGGTCGGCGCGGTCGCGCCCGTCGTCGGTGAGCCGGACCAGCACGCCGCGCCGGTCGTCCGGGTCGGGCAGGCGCTTGACCAGGCCCTTGCCGGTGAGCCGGTCGATCCGGTTGGTCATCGTGCCGGAGGTCACCAGGGTCTGGGTCAGCAGCTGTCCGGGGGAGAGCTGGTACGGGGAGCCGGCCCGCCGCAGCGCGGTCAGCACGTCGAACTCCCAGGGCTCCAGGCCGTGCTCGGCGAAGGCCGTCCGACGGGCGCGGTCAAGGTGCCGGGCGAGCCGGCTGACCCGGCTGAGCACCTCAAGTGGTTCCACGTCGAGGTCGGGGCGCTCTCGGCGCCATGCTGCGACCAGGCGGTCGACCTCGTCCTCCATGACGATCAGTGTATCGGGGGATGTGTCGATGTGAAGTCTCTTGACGTCGAGAAATGTAACGTGGAAGCTGCGTCTGGATATCTTGATGTCGAGATACTTGCGAGGTCGACCATGAGCACCCCCACCTGGGACCCGGCCCAGTACCTGCGCTTCGCCGACGAACGGACCCGCCCGCTGCGGGATCTGCTCGCCCGGACCCCCGCCGTGCCGCACGAGCCGGCCGCCACGATCCTGGACATCGGCTGCGGCCCCGGCAACTCCACCGCCGTCCTGCGCGAGCGCTGGCCCGCGGCCCGGATCACCGGCATCGACAACTCCGCCGAGATGCTCGCCACCGCCCGCACCGAGGGCGAGCCCTCCGCCGACTACCTGCTCGCCGACGCCGGCGGCTACGACCCGGCCGGCGCCGGGCCCGACCTGATCGCCTCCAACGCCACCCTGCAGTGGGTCGACGGGCACCTCGCCCTGCTGCCACGCTGGGCCGAGGCGCTCAAACCCGGCGGCGTGATCGCCTTCCAGGTGCCCGGGAACTTCGGCTCGCCCAGCCACACGCTGCTCGCCGAGCTGCGCCGGAGCCCTCGCTGGCGCGCCCTCCTCGGAGCGGACTCCACCCGGGCCGGCGTCCACGAGCCGGGCGATTACCTGGAGGTGCTGGCCGGCGCCGGGTGCGCCGTCGATGTCTGGGAGACCACCTACAGCACCCTGCTCCCCGGCCCGGACCCGGTGCTGGAGTGGGTCAAGGGCACCGCGCTGCGGCCCGTCCTCACCCGGCTCACCGACCCCGCCGAGCGGGGCGCCTTCCTCGCCGAGTACGGCGCCCTGCTGCGGGAGGCCTATCCGGCCGGGCCGCACGGCACCGTCTTCCCGTTCCGGCGGATCTTCGCCGTCGCGGTCCGCAGCGGCGGGCCGTCCCGATCGGGCCGGGCCTGAGCCGCCGGACAGGGCCTAGCCCTTCCGCTCGCCCACCAGCTTGGGGTGCCGCTCCATCCCCTCCAGGCCGTGCCAGGCCAGGTTCACCAGGTGGGCGGCCACCTCGGCCTTCTGCGGCTTGCGCACCTCCAGCCACCACTGGCCGGTCAGCGCGACCATCCCCACCAGCATCTGCGAGTACATCGGCGCCAGCCGCGGGTCGAAGCCCCGCGCCTTGAACTCCAGGCCGAGGATGTCCTCCACCTGGGTGGCGATGTCGCTGATCAGCGAGGCGAAGGTGCCGGTCGACTGGGCCACCGGCGAATCCCGGACGAGGATCTTGAAGCCGTCCGTGGAGGTGTCGATGTAGTCCATCAGCGCGAACGCGGCCTGCTCCAGCAGCTCGCGCGAGTGCCCGCCGGTCAGCGCTCCGGTGACCATGTCGAGCAGCAGCTGCATCTCGCGGTCGACGACCACCGCGTACAGCCCCTCCTTGCCGCCGAAGTGCTCGTACACCACCGGCTTGGACACCCCGGCGCGCTCGGCGATCTCCTCCACCGAGGTGCCGTCGTAGCCGCGTTCCGCGAACACCGTCCGGCCGATCTCCAGCAGCTGCTCCCGCCGCTGCTTCCCGGTCATCCGCACCCGGCCGCCGCGGCGGCGGGCCGCCGGAGCGGCGGAGCCCGTCGGGGCAGCGGCACGCGGACGGGCCGGCGCCGCACCGGGCGCGGCGTCCGTCCGCGTGCTCTCGTGGCCGCCTGTGCTGTCTGCGCTGCTCCCGTTCACCCCTACATCATGCTGCAGGCGCGGCCTCATGCGGCGCGGCGGGCGGCGATCCGCTCCGCGTCCGGCCAGCGGACGTCCCGGGCCCAGCCGGCCAGCTCGAACCAGCGGATCAGCCGGGCCGAGGAGTCGATCTGTCCGCGCAGCACCCCGTGCCGGGCCGAGGTCGGGTCGGCGTGGTGGAGGTTGTGCCAGGACTCGCCGCAGGAGAGCACCGCCAGCCACCAGACGTTGCCGGACCGGTCGCGCGAGCGGAACGGGCGCTCGCCGAGCGCGTGGCAGATCGAGTTGATCGACCAGGTGACGTGGTGCAGCAGCGCCACCCGGACCAGCGAGCCCCAGAAGAAGGCGGACAGCGCCCCCTGCCAGGACAGCGTGACCAGCCCGCCGACCAGCGGCGGCAGCAGCATCGAGATCGTGGTCCAGAGCCAGAACAGCCGGGAGATCCGCCTTATGGCCGGGTCGCCGACGAGGTCCGGCGCGTACTTCAGCTGCGGGGTCTGCTCCTCGTCGAAGAGCCAGCCCATGTGCGCCCACCAGAGGCCCTTGAGCAGGGCCGGGATGGTCTCCCCGTACCGCCACGGCGAGTGCGGGTCGCCCTCCTTGTCGCTGAACCGGTGGTGCCTGCGGTGGTCCGCCACCCAGCGCACCAGCGGGCCCTCGATCGCCAGCGAGCCGGCCACCGCCAGGCTCAGCCGGATCGCCCGGTTGGCCTTGAATGCGCCGTGGGTGAAGTAGCGGTGGTAGCCGACCGTGATGCCGTGGCAGGTGAGGAAGTACATGACGGTGGCGATCGCCAGATCCGTCCACCCCAGTCCCCACCCCCAGGCCACCGGCACGGCGGCCAGCAGGGCGACGAACGGTACGGCGATGAAGAGCCCGAGCGCGATCCGCTCGGCGAGCCCCTGGCTCTCCCCGCCGCGGGTGGCGGAGAGCAGGGTCGGGGCGGGGTCGATGGAGAGCGCGGTATCGGCGCGCGCCTCGCCGGCCTGGATGGTCATGGGCGTCCCTTGGGGGAGGGGGCGAAGGCTACGTTGGCGTAACCTACGGCATCGTAGGTTGCGGTTCGCCGCCAAGGGAATACGCGGCCGGGGGCGGGCGGGCGTATTTCACCCGACTGGATGGACAACGGGCGGGATCCGAGCGCGCGCGGCCGGTTGCGCAATGGTGGTGGAGCTATGCGGTCGCAACCCTTAGGCTGTGTCGGAGCGCCCTGGGCGCTGCGAGTTGATGATCGATCCGCCGTGGTGTAATGGCAGCACAGGGCCCTTTGGAGGCCTTTGTCTGGGTTCGAATCCTAGCGGCGGAGCCAGTGGACGCCCGTGTTTCGGGCTTGTCACCACACCGCCGGTATTGTCTGTGGCGCTCGGCGGACTGTGCGAAGGGCGACCGGCCTGGGTCGCGGCCGGGCTGCTCTGCCCTCTCTGTGAACCGACTGAGGAGCCTCCCCCCGTGAGTGCCAATTCGCCTGCCGCCGTTGTCGTGCTCGCCGCCGGTGGCGGGACCCGGATGAAGTCGAACAGCCTGCCCAAGGTGCTGCACGAGGTGTGCGGGCGTTCGCTGGTCGGGCACGCGGTGGCGGCGGCGGAGGAACTGACCCCGCGGCAGCTGGTCGTGGTGGTCGGCCACATGCGGGAGAAGGTGCAGGAGCACCTGGCGGCGCACTACCCGGCCGCGCGCGCCGTGGTGCAGACGGAGCAGAAGGGCACCGGGCACGCGGTGCGGACCGCCCTGGAGTCGCTGGCGGCCGACGGGGTGGAGCTGGACGGCACGGTGATCGTCACCACCGGGGACGCGCCGCTGCTGACCGGTGCGACGCTGCGCGCGCTCGCCGAGGCGCACGCCGAGCAGGGCAACGGCGTGACCGTACTGACCGCCGTGGTGCCGGACCCGTTCGGCTACGGGCGGATCCTGCGCGACCAGACCGACGGCGCGGTCGCCGCGATCGTCGAGGAGAAGGACGCCTCGGACGCGCAGCGGGCGATCGACGAGATCAACTCCGGGGTCTTCGCCTACGACGCCAAGCTGCTGGCCGAGGCGCTGTCCCGGGTGACCACGGACAACGTGCAGGGCGAGGAGTACCTCACCGACACCCTGGAGATCCTGCGCACGGCCGGCCACCGGGTGGGCGCCGTGGTGGCGGCCGACTACCGGGACATCCTGGGGATCAACGACCGGGTGCAGCTGGCGCAGGCCCGCCGGCTGCTGAACGACCGCCTGCTGGAGCAGGCGATGCGCGCGGGCGTCACCGTGGTGGACCCGGCGACGACCTGGTTCGACGTGCAGGTGTCCTACGAGCCGGACGCGGTGGTGCTGCCGGGCACCCAGCTGCACGGCACCACCCACCTGGGCGAGGGCTGCGAGGTCGGCCCGAACTCCACGATCAGGGACACCGCGATCGGCGCCGGCGCCCGTGTGAGCAACACCACGGCGGACCGCGCCGAGATCGGCGAGCTGGCGTCCGTCGGCCCGTACGCCTACCTGCGGCCGGGGGCGCGGCTGGCCCGCAAGGCCAAGGTCGGCACCTACGTCGAGGTGAAGAACTCGGAGCTGGGCGAGGGCGCCAAGGTGCCGCACCTCTCCTACATCGGGGACGCCACGATCGGCGAGGGCACCAACATCGGCGCGGCCTCGGTGACGGTGAACTACGACGGTGTGAACAAGCACCGCACGGTGGTCGGGGCCCACTGCCGCACGGGTTCCGACAACATGTTCATCGCCCCGGTGACCATCGGCGACGGCGCCTACACCGCGGCCGGCTCGGTGATCACGGGCGACGTCCCGGCCGGTGCGCTGGGCGTGAGCCGGGCGCAGCAGCGCAACATCGACGGCTGGGTGCTCCGCAAGCGCTCCGGTACGGACTCCGCACGCGCGGCGTACGTCGCGCAGGCGCGGGAGGGCGGGTCCGCCGAGGGCGACAAGGGCTGAGCGGGCCGTTCGCCCGGGCCGGGGCCGGTCCGGGAGGGCCGCTCCGGCCCGCGGGCCGTCCGAGGGGCGGTCCCGAGGCGGACGGTTTCTGCGCGGGCGCGTAACCTGGGGGACATACGTGCGCCATTGGGCCTACCGCCCGTGTCCAGGCGTACCGACAATCCCCGACCTCCATCGCCGGCAGGCCTGTGCCTGCCCGTGGTGCGGACGGGTTCAGCGTCAGCAACGCGAGGAGACGGTGCAGTGAGCGGGATCACGACGTCGGGTGAGAAGAAGCTGAAGCTCTTCTCCGGCCGTGCCCACCCGGAGCTGGCAAAGGAGGTCGCCGAGTCGCTGGGGACCGAGCTGGTCCCGACCAAGGCCCTGGACTTCGCCAACGGCGAGATCTACGTGCGCTTCCTGGAGTCGGCGCGTGGCGCCGACTGCTTCGTGATGCAGAGCCACACGGCTCCCATCAACCAGTGGATCATGGAGCAGTTGATCATGATCGATGCTCTGAAGCGGGCCTCCGCCCGGAGCATCACCGCGATCCTGCCGTTCTACGGCTACGCCCGCCAGGACAAGAAGCACCTGGGCCGCGAGCCCATCTCGGCCCGTCTGGTCGCGGACCTGCTGGCCACCGCCGGCGCCGACCGGATCATGGCGGTGGACCTGCACACCGCGCAGATCCAGGGCTTCTTCTCCGGCCCGGTGGACCACCTGTTCGCGCTGCCGCTGCTGGCCGACTACGTGGGCGAGAAGGTCGACCGCTCGCGGCTGACCGTCGTCTCGCCGGACGCCGGCCGGGTGAAGGTCGCCGACCAGTGGTCGGACCGCCTGGGTGCGCCGCTGGCGATCATCCACAAGCGCCGCGACATGACGCAGGCCAACACCATCCTCTCCGCCGAGGTGGTCGGTGACGTCAAGGGCCGCGTCTGCGTCCTGGTCGACGACATGATCGACACCGCCGGCACCATCTGCGCCGCGGCGGACGCGCTGTTCGAGAACGGTGCGGCGGACGTCATCGTGGCGGCCACCCACGGCGTGCTCTCGGGCCCGGCCGCGGACCGCCTGAAGAACTCCCGGGTGAGCGAGTTCGTGTTCACCAACACCCTCCCCACCCCGGCCGAGCTCCAGCTCGACAAGATCACCACGCTGTCGATCGCCCCGTCGATCGCCGCCGCGATCCGCGAGGTGTTCGAGGACGGCTCGGTGACCAGCCTCTTCGAGGGCGTGCACTGACCCCTGCACCACCCGTGCACGGACCTTCGGGGGCGTGCACTGACGAAGCCTCGGGCGGGGGGGCCCGGGCCCCCCCGGGCCCGGCGCCCCCCCCCCGGAAAGGGGGGGGCCCCCGGGGGGGGGGGACAGGAAAAAAAAACCGGGGGGGGGGGCGGGGGGGGGCGGCCCCCG
>NZ_JBICZP010000002.1:153861-425040 GCF_043202015.1 Kitasatospora sp. NPDC048239
TGGTGGCCCGGGGGGGGGGGGGGGGCCCACCCCCCCCCCCCCCCCCGGCCCCCCCCCGGGGGGGGGGGGCCCCCCCCCCCCCCGGGGGGGGGGCCCCGGGCCCCGGGGGCCGGGGCCCCCCCGCCGATTTCACGGGAGGCCGCCGGTGCGGTTAGACTCGTGAAAATGCTCGGCGAGGGATGCCGTGTGCCTGCTCGACGGGTGCCCGCTCCGTGATCGACGCGCTGCCGGTGCCGGATTTCTCCACTGCCGGCAGAGGTCGTGCGCCGCCGAGTGACCCCCGAACGTTCTTGTGGGTGTGGTCCCGGCGGTTTTCGCGTTGCCTGCACCCCCGCGCCAGTTTTCACGAGGAGTGCAGTCGTGTCCGAGATCCGCATCGCCGCTGAGACCCGTTCCGAGTTCGGCAAGGGTGCCGCCCGTCGTGCCCGTCGTGCCGGCCTGGTCCCCGGTGTCGTCTACGGCCACGGCCACGCCCCGGTTCACCTGAACCTGCCCGGCCACGACCTGATGATGGCCCTGAAGACCCCGAACGCCCTGCTGGTCGTTCCGATCGAGGGCAAGGACGAGTACGTCCTGCCGAAGGCGATCCAGCGTCAGGCCATCAAGCGCACCATCGAGCACGTCGACCTGCTCCTCGTGAAGCGCGGCGAGAAGGTCACCGTCGAGATCCCGGTGCACACCGAGGGCGAGCTGGCCCCCGGCGGCAACCTGCTGGAGCACGTCCTCAACGCCCTCCCGATCGAGGCCGAGGCCACCCACCTGCCCGAGTCCGTGACCGTCTCGGTCGAGGGCCTGGAGGCCGGTGCCTCGATCACCGCCGGTGAGATCACCCTGCCCAAGGGCACCTCGCTGGCCGTCGAGGCCGACACCGTCGTGCTGCAGGTCATCGGCGCCCAGGCCTCGCAGGCCGACGCGGACGCCGAGGCCGCCGAGGCCGAGGCCGGCGCCGAGGCCTGAGCCCAGCGCTCTGCCTGAGGCATCAGCCTGAGGCATCAGCCTGAGGCGTCTGCCTGAGGTATCTGCCTGAGGACCGCTGCCCCGGTCGCTCCGTACTGGAGCGGCCGGGGCAGTGGTCTGTCCGGGGCCCGGCAGGTCCCGGCGCGGTGTGTTCGAGATGATGGCGATGAGCGTGAGTGCGAGGAGCGGTGGGATGAGCGAGGACGCGTACGAGGGCCCCTGGCTGGTGGTCGGGCTCGGCAACCCGGGTGAGCAGTACGCCCGGAACCGGCACAACATCGGGTTCATGGTGGCGGACCTGCTGGCGCAGCGGATGGGTGCGAAGTTCAAGGCGCACAAGAGCCGCGCCCAGGTGGCCGAGGGGCGGCTGGCGGGCCGGCGGGTGGTGCTGGCGAAGCCGATGTCCTTCATGAACCTCTCGGGCGGGCCGGTGACGGCCCTGCGGGACTTCTACAAGGCGCCGGCGTCGGCCCTGGTGGCCGTCCACGACGAGCTGGACATCGACTACGCGGCGCTGCGGCTGAAGCTCGGCGGTGGGGACAACGGCCACAACGGGCTGAAGTCGATCACCAAGTCGCTGGGCCCGGAGTACTACCGGGTGCGCTGCGGGATCGGCCGCCCGCCGGGCCGGATGGAGGTCGCGGACTTCGTGCTGAAGGACTTCTCCGGCACCGAGCGCAAGGAGCTGGAGTGGTTCGTGGACCGCTCCGCCGACGCCGTGGAGGCGCTTCTGTCGGAGGGGCTGGAGCGGGCGCAGGGGACGTACAACTCCTGAGGTGTTGACCAGGCGTCAGTTCATCGAGCGGGTACGCAACAGTCGTACAACGCTTGGTGACCAAACCTGAATTGGTGTGAGAACCCTGTGCGGGATCCGATAGCGTCGGGCCAGTACGCGAACGGGTCCTGGGGAGTTCTCGATGCGGAGTTTGCGGCCGGTCCGGCGCCTGCGGCGGATCCGGGTGGTACGGCTGAGGCAGCTCGGACGGCGGGTCGGCAAGGCCGGCGCGCTGGGAGCGGCCGGAGTGCTGTTGTCAGGTGCGGGTGCCGGGGTGGCGCACGCCGAATCGGTGGCGGAGCCGGATCCGGGTGTGGTGTCCCCGGATCCGGCCGCGGCCCAGTTCGGCCCGGTGCTCGGCGGCTCGGTCGGCGGTGACGCGGGCCTGTTGGCCGTCGGCGGCGGCCTGGTCGTGGCGGCCGGCGGAGCGGCCCTGTGGGTGCGGCGCCGACGCGCGGGCGATCTGGGGGAGTGACCCCTCCGAAGGGGGCCGGGTCCGGGGAACCGGGCACCGGCCCTTTCGGCGTTGTCCGTCGGGCGTCAGTCGTGACCCGTCGTCGTCCGTGACCCGTCGTCCGTTGGTGGAAGGTGAAGCGAAGGGCCCCGCGGCACCCCCGAATTGGGGGGTGCCGCGGGGCCCTCGGTGTGCCGTGGGACCGGTCAGCCGGTGTTGCGCAGACCGGCGGCGATGCCGTTGACGGTCAGCAGCAGGGCGCGGGCGCGCAGCGGGTCCTCCGGGCGGCCGGTGGCGACCTCCTCGCGCTGGCGGCGCAGCAGGGCGACCTGGAGGTAGGAGATCGGGTCGAGGTAGGCGTCGCGGACGGTGAAGGTCTGCTTCAGCACCGGGTTGTGCTCCAGCAGTTCGCTCTCACCGGTGAGCCGCAGCACCTCGCGCAGGGTGAGCTCGTGCTCGGTGACGATCTGGTCGAAGATGTGGCGCAGGTCGGCGGGGACGAGCTGCTCGACGTAGTGGCGGGCGATCCGCAGGTCGGTCTTGGCCAGCGTCATGGCGACGTTGGACAGGAAGTTGCGGAAGAAGTGCCACTGGCCGTACATCTCGTCCAGCACGTCGCCGAGGCCGGCCTCGCGGGCGGCGGCGAGGCCGGAGCCGACGCCGTACCAGCCGGGGACGATCTGGCGGGACTGGGTCCAGCCGAACACCCACGGGATGGCCCGCAGGCCGTCCAGCCCGGCGCCCGAGTCGGGGCGGCGGGACGGGCGGGAGCCCAGGTGCAGCGAGGCGAGCTGGTCGACCGGGGTGGCGGCGAAGAAGTACTTCGGCAGGTCCTCCTGGTCGACCAGGCCGCGGTAGGCGGTGTGGGCGGCCTCGGAGACCCTGTCCATCGCGGCGTCCCAGCGGGCCAGCTCCTCGGGGGCCTGGCGCGGCGCGGTGTGCAGCGCGGAGGCGGAGAGGGTGGCGGAGATGGTCAGTTCGAGGTTCTCCCGGGCCAGCGACGGCAGCAGGTACTTGTCGGAGATGACCTCGCCCTGCTCGGTGACCTTGATCTCGCCCTCCAGGGTGCCCCAGGGCTGGGCCAGGATGGCCTCGTGCGAGGGGCCGCCGCCGCGGCCGACGGTGCCGCCGCGGCCGTGGAAGAGGCGCAGCCGGATGCCGTAGCGGTGGGCGACGTCGCGCAGCCGGCGCTGGGCGCGGTGGATCTCCCACTGGGAGGTGGTGATGCCGCCGAACTTGGAGGAGTCGGAGTAGCCGAGCATGACCTCCTGGACGTCGCCGCGCAGCGAGACCAGCAGGCGGTAGGAGGGGTCGGAGAGCATCTCGTCCAGGATGCGGTCGGCCTCCTGGAGCTCGTCGGTGGTCTCCAGCAGCGGCACGATGCCGATCTTGGCGATTCCGGCGTGCAGGTCGATCAGACCGGCCTCGCGGGCGAGGACGGTGGCGGCGAAGACGTCGTCGGCGCCCTGGCACATCGAGATGATGTAGCTCTCGACGATCTCGTCGCCGAACCGGTCGAAGCCCTCGCGGATGGTGTTGAAGACGCCGAGGGTCTTGGTGCCGGCGGCGTCCAGCGGGGCCGGGGTGGGGGCGAGCGGCCGGCGCGAGCGGAGCTCCTTGGCGAGCAGCTTCTGCCGGTACTCGCGCGGCATGTCGGCGTAGCGCCAGGCCTCCTCGCCGAGCCGGTCGAACAGCTGGCCGAGCGCGTGGTGGTGCGCCTCGGCGTGCTCGCGGACGTCCATGGTGGCGAGCTGGAGGCCGAAGGCCTCGATGGTGCGGATGGCGCGGGCGAGCCGGCCGTCGGCGATCAGACCGCCGCGGTGGGTGCGCAGGGAGTCCTGGACGAGCCGCAGGTCGGCGATCAGCTCGCGGGTGCCGAGGTAGTCGCGGCCCTCGACGTGCGGGGTGCCGGCGGAGAGGCGCTCGCGGGTGTTCTCCAGCTTGAGCCGGACGCAGGTGGCCTTGAGGCGGTAGGGCTCCTCGGCGTTCATCCGCTTGTAGCGCGGGCTGAGTTCGGGGAGCAGGCTCAGGTCGGTGTTGAGCGAGGCGAGCAGCTCGACCGAGGCGCCGGCCAGCCGCTCGGAGGTGGAGAGCGAGTTGCGCAGGTCGTCGATCGCCGCGAGGGCGTCCTTGATGCCGTACTCGTGCTGGAGGTTGAGGACGTCCCAGGTCACCTGCGGGGTGACGTTCGGGTTGCCGTCGCGGTCGCCGCCGATCCAGGTGCCGAAGGTCAGCGGGCGGACGCCCTCGGGGAGGGTGAGGCCGACCCGGGCGAGCTCCTCGTGCAGCTCCTCCAAGACCGCCGGGACGGCCTCGCGGTAGAGCTCGTCCAGGTAGTAGACGGCGTTGCGGGCCTCGTCGGTGGGCTCGGGGCGGGCGATCCGCAGCTCGTCGGTCTGCCAGAGCAGGTCGATGACCTCGGCCAGCCGGCGGTCGGCCTGGCGCTTGGCGGAGGAGGTGCGGGCCGGGTCGGCGTGCGAGAGGCCGGCGGCGATCTGCTCGCGGTGGATGCGGTCGAGGAGTTCGCCGATCCGGCGGAGCTTGTTGAGGACGCTGCGGCGGGCGGCCTCGGTGGGGTGGGCGGTGAAGACCGGGCGGACGGCCAGGTGGGCGAGGGTGTCCTCAAGGTGCTTGGGGTCGGCCTCGGCCAGCTGGTCGGCGGTCTGGGCGAGCAGCGAGCCCTCGCGGGCGCGGCGGGTGGCGAGCTCGCGGCCGCGGTGCACCTGCTCGGTGACGTTGGCGAGGTGGAAGTAGGTGGAGAAGGCGCGGACCAGCTTGGCCGCGGTGTCCAGGTCGATGTCGGAGAGGAGCTCGGCGGTCGCCTCGCCGTCGGTGCGGCTGAGCAGCCGGACCTGTTCGACCAGGCCCAGGAGCTGGGGGCCCTCCTGACGGACCAGCGTCTCGCCGAGCAGGTCGCCGAGACGGCGGATGTCCGCCCGCAGGGCTGCGTTGTCGGCGACGGCGGGGGTGGGGCTGTCCGCCGGGGTGGGGACCGGAGCGGTCACGGCTGGCTCCCTGTGGTGGTGGGGTTCGGCAACGGCTCATCGTCACAGTGCCCGCGTACGTGTGTCGCGTGTGACGCGTGCGGACCGCGCTGTCCGACGCGACCAGCATAGGTGTCGAGGGGGTCGCTGTCCGCGAGGTGGCCGGATGGCGGACACGATCGCCGGGCTGGGCATGTGGTCTGGACCACTTAAGGGTCTGGGGAGTGTTGCGGTGAATCCCAGTGGGGATGGATCAAGGTTGGGCCCTAGTCTGTAGGACTATGAGCAAGTCGCCTGGGGAGCGCGTGCCGAACCGGTCGTTCTGGTGGTGGGAGCGCCGGCGCAGCGCCCTCCTGGACATCGCGCTGGCCGCGCTCGCGGCACTGGAGTGTGCGGCGAGCGCCGTCGCGTTCCTGGCGCCCCGGGTCCACCTGGGGACACTGGCGATCGTCGGGGTCGCGCTGGTGGGCGCGCTCTCGGGCGCCAGCCTGGTGGTGCGGCGGCGCTGGCCCGCCGTCCCGGTGCTGGTGGCACTGGTGGCGATGCCCGGCATGCTCGGCGTCATCCTGCTGGTGGTGTCGCTGTACACGCTGGCGGAGACCTGGGAGTGGCCCTCGCGGCGCCGGCGGGTGGTGGCGCTGTCCGCGCTGGCCTTCGTCGAGGCGGTCGGCGTGATGCTGGTCTCGATGCTCACCCCCTCCGACGGGTCGGTGGAGCAGCCGCCGCTCTGGGGCCAGGTGCTGCTGGCGGTGCTGGTGGCCGTCGGGCTGACCGTGCCGCCGGTGGTGACCGGCCTGTACGTGGGGGCGCGGCGGCGGCTGATCGAGTCGCTGAAGGACCGTGCGCACGGCCTGGAGACCGAGCTGGACCTGCTGGCCGAGCAGGCCCGCGAGCGCGCCCGGCGGGCCCGGCTGGAGGAGCGCACCCGGATCGCCCGGGAGATGCACGACGTGGTCGCGCACCGGGTGTCGCTGATGGTGGTGCACGCCGGGGCGCTGGAGCGGATCGTGGCCAAGGACCCGGAGAAGGCGGCGCAGAGCGCCAAGCTGATGGGCGAGGTCGGCCGGCAGGCGCTGAACGAGCTGCGCGAGATCCTCGGGGTGCTGCGGATGTCGGAGGAGGCCGCGCCGGAGCCGGACTCGCTGGTGGCGCTGCCGCGACTGGTCGACCAGTCGCGGGCGGCCGGGATGGCCGTCACCCTGACGGTCAGCGGCAGCCGCCAGGAGTTCACCACCGAGGCCGAGCAGACCGCGTACCGGGTGGTCCAGGAGGGCCTGACCAACGCGCACAAGCACGCGGGCGGGGCGCAGGTGGCCGTGCTGCTGGCGTACGCGCCCAACGGTGTGCGGGTGGCCGTGGTGAACGGCTGCCCCGGCGGCGAGCGGGTCGCCGCGGGGCTGCCCAGCGGCGGCAACGGGCTGGTCGGGATGCGCGAGCGGGTGGTCGCCCTCGGCGGCAGCTTCTCGGCGGGCCCGGAGCGGGACGGCGGGTTCCGGGTGGAGGCGGTGCTGCCCTCCCGGCTCGCGGTGCGCACCGACCGGCTGGTCTGAGCCGGCCTCCGGTCTGAGCCGGCCTCCGGTCCGGGCCGACCCTCCGGTCCGAGCCGGACGGTGCCGGACCGGGCCCGGGGGTGCCGGCCGGGCGGCTCAGTCCTCGTCGGCGGTGCGCAGCCGCTCGGGGGCGGTGCCCAGGATCAGGGCGGAGACGGCCTGGTCGATGCCGTGGCCGAGGAACCACTCGCCGGCGTGGTCCAGGCTGTAGACCCGGCCCTCCTCGTCGACGGCCAGCAGCGCCTGCCCGTAGAGCTCCTCGCCGAGCGGGGCGAGCTTGGTGCCCAGGGCCCGGCCGAGGTCGGCCAGGGTGCGCGGCTGGTGCAGTCCGCAGAGCGGGTCCACCAGGAACGGCGTCCGCGCCTGCTGCCGGCCGGGCCCGCCGATGTCGAAGGCCAGGCCGCCGAACTCGGCCCAGGCCTCCACGGCCGCCGGGAACACCGCGTGCCGCGCCCCGGCCGGGTTGCCGTACCCCGCCAGGGCGTCCGCCCACTCCTCGGCCTGCCGGATCTCCCACCGGCCGGGGTGCCAGCCGGCCGACTTGAGCTCGGCGGCGACGTCGGCGGGGAAGCGCGGGCGGGTCCGGGTGGCCGGTCCACCGAGGGTGGCCGGCGGGGGCGGGGGCGGGCTGGGCGGGTTCAGGGCGGGCTCCAGGGCTCGGGGACGGGGGGCGTACGAGGGCGCGGTCAGCCGGCGGGCGGTCCGACCGCGACGCTCTGCACGGTGAAGTGCTCCAGCAGCGGTACGCAGGACCGGCAGGGCGGGGCGTGGGTGCCGTGCGCCGGGTCGTGCTCCTCGCGGATCCGGACGGTGGTCAGCCGGGAGCCCTTCAGCGCCTTGCGGGCCTCGTGCAGGCTCATCGGCTTGCGGGCGGCGCGCTTGGAGCGCCTGCCGTCCACGGCGGTGAGGTACTGGGAGAGCAGGACGGCCTCCGGGCAGCGGCCGGTGAAGCGCTCGCGGTGCTCGACCGGCAGGTCGTCCAGGAAGTCGCCGACCAGCGGGTGCAGGACGGGACGGCGGGACGGCTTGTCGCCGGCCAGGGTGTGCACCTCCCCGCCGCGCAGCGACAGGGCGGCGGCGACGGCGGGCAGCAGGCTGTCCCGGTGGTGGCGCAGCACGGGCGGGTCGGTCCGGTCCCCGGTGGTCATAGGTCGCCCTCCTCCTCACTGCTTTCCGCTGATGGCACGGCTGACGGGGTCAGTACGGGGCAAGCCTGTCAAATGGCCCTGACATTCGCACAACCGGGGTGCGAGGGTGTCCGATCGGCTTCCGGGACCGACCGGTAGGGCACGCAATCGTGGCCGGATCCGCACGCGATCGTCACGACTCGTCCCCGGGTTTCCCGAATCCACCTCCGGTCGGTCGCGGCGGCCGGTAGCGTTCCAGCAGCGAGCCAAGGGGGCGGCCGGTCCATGGGGATGGCCGGTCGTTGACTACAACTCCTTTGCTCTGTCTGGCCGTTGAGGCCGCCGAGGCGAGGGTGCCCCGGCGTCGAGCAAGGGGGGTCTTGCGATGACGGAGACGGAAACCGCCAATGAGGCGCCCGGCGAGCACGTGCCCACGCCGGGCGCGCCGCCGCAGCCCGCACCCGCGCACCCGATCGGCGTCGCCGTGGTCGGGGCCGGCTACTGGGGACCGAACCTGGTCCGCAACGCGCAGCAGACGCCGGCGCTGCGCCTGCACTGGCTCTGCGACCTGGACGAGGCGAAGTCCCGGCGGGTCCTGGGCGAGTACAGCACCGTCCGGGCCACCACCTCCTTCGAGCAGGTGCTCGCCGACGAGCGGGTCGGCGCCGTCGCCGTGGCCACGCCCGCCGCCGCGCACTACCGGCTGGTCCGGGCCGCGCTGGAGGCCGGCAAGCACGTCCTGGTGGAGAAGCCGATCACCACCTCCGCCGCGGAGGCGGCCGAACTGGTCGCGCTCGCCGAGGAGCGCGGGCTGGTGCTGATGTGCGACCACACCTTCTGCTACACCCCGGTGGTGCGCCGGATCCGCGAACTGGTGCACGGCGGGGAGATCGGCGACGTCCAGTTCTTCGACTCGGTACGGATCAACCTCGGGCTGGTCCAGCCGGACGTCGACGTGCTGTGGGACCTCGCCCCGCACGACCTGTCCATCCTCGACTTCGTGCTGCCGCCGGGCGTCGAACCGGTCGGGGTGTCCGCCCAGGGGGCCGATCCGATCGGTGCCGGCCGCGCCTGCGTGGCGTACCTGGCGGTGCGGCTGAGCAACGGCGCGCTGGCGCACTGCCACGTCAACTGGCTCTCCCCGACCAAGGTCCGCACCACCATGATCGGCGGCTCGCGTCGCACCCTGGTCTGGGACGACCTCAACCCGCAGGCCCGGCTGGCGGTGCACGACCGCGGGGTGGACCTCACCCCGCCCGACGAGCTGACCGACGCGATCCGCCACCAGGCGCTGATCTCCTACCGGGTCGGCGAGATGGTCGCGCCCGCGCTGGTCGAGCAGGAGGCGTTGCGCAACGTGATGGCCGAGTTCGCCGCCGCCATCACCGAGGGCCGGGCCCCGCTCACCGACGGGCGCTCCGGGCTGCGCGTGCTGCAGCTGCTGGAGGCCGCCTCGCTCAGCCTCGAACTCGGCGGCGCCACCGTCCCGGTGGGCGCCGGGATCGCCGAGGGCGGGCTCGACGCCTGCGGCCGCGACGCCTCCGGCCGCGAGGTGTCCGGCCGCGAGGTCTCCGGGCTCGCCGAGGCGGGGATCAGCGCCTCCGGGACCAGCGCCTCCGGGAGCAGTGCCTCCGGGATCGCCGAGGCGGGGCCGGCCAACCGACTGTCCGACGCACACGAGAGGGCCGCGACGCGGTGAACGCTGTACAGATCGAGGGCTCGCGCTGCCTGGTCACGGGCGGGGCCGGAACCATCGGCTCCACCGTGGTCGACCAGCTGATCGAGGCGGGCGCCCGAGAGGTCGTCGTGCTCGACAACCTCGTCCGCGGCCGGATGGCCAACCTGGCCTACGCCCAGGAGATCGCCGCACCCGGCCGGCTGCGGGTCGTCGACGGCGACATCCGCGACCGCGCCCTGCTGCGCGAACTGCTCAACCCCGGCACCGACCTGCTGTTCCACCTCGCCGCGATCCGGATCACCCAGTGCGCCACCGAGCCCCGGCTCGCGCTGGAGGTCATGGTGGACGGCGCCTTCGACGTGGTCGAGGCCGCCGCCGAGACCGGTGTCGGCAAGGTCGTCGCCTCCTCGACCGCCTCCGTCTACGGCCTCGCCGACGAGTTCCCGACCCCCGAGACCCAGCACCCGTACCACAACGACACCCTCTACGGAGCGGCCAAGGTCTTCAACGAGGGACTGCTGCGCAGCTTCCACGCCATGTACGGGCTGGACTACGTCGCCCTGCGCTACTTCAACGTGTACGGGCCCCGGATGGACGTGCACGGCAAGTACACCGAGGTGTTCATCCGCTGGATGGAGCGGATCGCCGCCGGGCAGCCGCCGCTGATCTTCGGCGACGGCGCGCAGACCATGGACTTCGTCTACACCGAGGACATCGCCCGGGCCAACCTGCTGGCCGCCGCGGCCCCCGTCACCGACCGGGTCTACAACATCGCCAGCAGCACCGAGGTCTCGCTGCGCGGCCTGGCCGACGCGCTGCTCACCGCGATGGACCGCCCGGACCTGGACGTCGAGCACGGCCCGGCCCGCGGCACGGCCGGCGGCGTGGTGCGGCGGCTGGCGGACGTCACCGCCGCCGAGCGCGACCTCGGCTGGAAGCCCGAACTCGGCCTCGACGACGGCCTGCGCAAGCTGGTCGGCTGGTGGCGCGAGCAGTAGCGCCGGCCGGGCCCCGGTCCCCTTGTCTGCACGGCAGTTCGGAGTACACCTGTGTCCACCGCCCCCGTCCCGCCCACCATTCCCGTGATGCTGCCCTGGCTCGGCGAGGAGGAGGCCCAGGCCGCCGCCGAGGCCGTCCGCTCGGGCTGGGTGGCCCAGGGCCCCCGGGTCGCCGAGTTCGAACGGGCCTTCGCCGAGCACCTCGGCGCCCCGCACGCGGTCGCCGTCTCCTCCTGCACCACCGCCCTGCACCTGGCGCTGATCGGCGCCGGGGTCGGGCCGGGTGACGAGGTGGTCGTCCCCTCGCTCTCCTTCATCGCCACCGCCAACGCCGTCACCTACCTCGGCGCGGTGCCCGTCTTCGCCGACGTGGACGCCGAGACCGGCAACCTCACCGCCGGGACGGTCGAACCGCTGCTCACCGCGCGGACCAGGGCCGTCATCGCCGTCGACCAGGGCGGCGTACCGGTCGACCTGGACGGCATCGGCGAGCTGGTCGAACCGCGCGGCATCACGGTGGTCGAGGACGCCGCCTGCGGGGCGGGATCGGTGTACCGGGGCCGGCCGGTGGGCGCCGACGCCGCGATCGCCGCGTACTCCTTCCACCCGCGCAAGCTGCTCACCACGGGCGAGGGCGGCATGGTCACCTGCCAGGACGGTGAGCTCGCCGCCCGGCTGCGGCGGCTGCGCGAGCACGGGATGAGCGTCTCGGCCGCCGACCGGCACACCGCGGGCGGCGCGAGCCTGCCGGAGACGTACGACGAGATCGGCTTCAACTACCGGATGACCGACATCCAGGCCGCGATCGGCCTGGTCCAGCTGCGCAGGCTCCCGGAGATGGTGGCGCGGCGCCGCGAACTCGCCGGGCGCTACCGGGAGCTGCTGGCCGGCACCGGCACCGGCGCCCGGCTGGTCGCCGATCCGGCGCACGGCACCACCAACTACCAGTCCTGCTGGCTGCTGCCGGCCGACGGCGCCCCCGAGCGGACCGAGCTGCTCGCCCGGCTCGCCGCGGCCGGCGTCTCCGCCCGGCGCGGCATCATGGCGGCCCATCTGGAGGCCCCGTACAAGGGCACCGCCCGGGTGCCGCTGCCCGCCACCGAGCTGCTGACCCGCCGCTCGCTGATCCTGCCGCTCTTCCACGCGCTCACCGAGCAGCAGCAGGACCGGGTGGTCGAGGCGCTGCGCACCGCCCTCGGCTGAGCCTGCCGGCCCGGTCCGCCCTGCCTCGGAGGGCGGACCGGGCCTGAGGGCCCGTCGTCGTACGTCCGACTCGCCCCACGTGGGGCCGGGGGCCGTTGCCGTATGTCCGACCCGACCCGCGCGGGTCTGAGGCCCTGCCGCCGTACGTCCGACCCGATCCGCCGAGACGACCCAGGGGGAGACCAAGGATGACCACCGACCAGCCCGTCCCGCTCGTGGACCTCAAGGCCGCGCACGCCGAGGTCGCCGAGGAGGTCAGGGACGGCTTCGACCGGGTGCTCGCCACCGGCGGCTACATCAAGGGCCCGGAGGTGGCCGGGTTCGAGGAGGAGTACGCGGCCTTCTCCGGCACCCGGCACTGCGTGGGCGCCGCCAACGGCACCGACGCCCTCGAACTCGCCCTGCGCGCCCTCGGGCTGCCGCCCGGCGGCGGCGTGGTGCTGCCCGCCAACACCTTCGTCGCCACCGCCGAGGCCGTGGTCCGGGCCGGCCTGCGCCCGGTGCTGGTCGACGCCGACCCCGAGACCCTCCTGATCGACCCGGCCGGGGTAGCGGACGCCCTGCCCGGCGCGGTGGCGCTGCTGCCCGTCCACCTGAACGGCCAACTCGCCCCGATGGCGGCGCTGCTCGACCTCGCCGGGGAGCTGCCGGTGGTCGAGGACGCGGCGCAGTCCCAGGGCGCCCGGCAGCACGGCCGGGCCTTTCACGGCCGGATCTCCGCCACCAGCTTCTACCCCGGCAAGAACCTCGGCGCCTACGGCGACGCGGGCGCGGTCGTCACCGACGACGACGAACTGGCCGGCGCCGTCCGGCTGATCGGCGACCACGGCTCGGCCCGCAAGTACGTGCACGAGCGGTTCGGCTTCAACTCCCGGATGGACGCCCTGCAGGCCGTCGTGCTGCGCGCCAAGCTGCGCCGGCTGCCCGCCTGGAACGAGGCCCGCCGGGCCGCCGCCGAGCGCTACCACCGGCTGCTGGCCGACCTCGACGGCGTCGGTCTGCCGCGGACCGCGCCCGGCAACGAGCACGTCTGGCACCTCTACGCGGTGCGCGTCGGCCCCGGCCGCGACCGGGACACGGTGCTGGCCGCGCTGAACGCCGCCGGCATCGGCGCGGGCGTCCACTACCCCGTGCCGGTCCACCTCCAGCCCGCCTTCCGGGAGCTCGGCCACGACGCGGGCGCCTTCCCGGTGGCCGAGCGGGCCGCCCGGGAGGTCCTGACCCTGCCGCTCTTCCCGCAGATCACCGAGGCCCAGCAGGAGCGGGTCGCCGAGGCGCTGGCCAAGGCGCTCGCGGCCTGATCCCCGACGCCTGGTCCCCCGACGGCCGCGGCCCTGCGGCCGCCCGGCCCGGGCTCCCCGCCGTCCTCCCGGCCCCCCTGTCTTCCCGGCGTCTTCCCGGGCGGGGGGTCGGGCCCGGGACAGACCCCCTACCCTGGTGTCCAGCAATCGCGCATGAGCGCGGGAGAGTGTGCAGCAGCCAGTGGGGGCTCCCAGATGACGACAGGTCGGCCCGGCGTCGTCGCCGCGCCAAACGCGGCGTACGCAGGTCAGGTGGTGCAGTTCCCGGACCCGGTCCGCGCGGAGCGACACCCCGCGGGGGTCAGGGTGGACGAGTACGGCCACCCCGACTTCGGCTCGTACGCGGCCGCGGCGGCCGAGGTCGCCGACCCGCCGGACGGCTTCGGCGTCGACGAGCTCCGGCTGACCGACTACGTCTCGGCCAACGCGGCGCTGTTCACCCAGGGCCATCCGCTCTGGGCCGACCTGGAGACCGCCGTCGCCACCCCGCCCGGCTGGACCTGGCACCACGTGGTCGGACGGGCCGCACCCGGCTGGCGCCGGATGGAGCTCGTCCCGGTCGAGGTGAAGGCCCTGCTGCGGCACCACGGCGGCCTGGCCACCTCCTCCGCCGACCACGGCCGGCGCGGCACCCGTCCGCTCCAGGAGAAGCGGCCGGTGCACTTCCAGCTCGCCCTGGACGGCAGCGACCCGATCGGCGTGCCCGAGGACCTCGTGCAGCGCGCCGAGGAGCGCCTCGGCTACCGGCTGCCCGGCGCCTACCGGACCTTCCTCAAGCTCGGCGGCGGCCGCGCCCCCGTGGGGGTGGCGCTCGACACCGAGCTCGGGATGCTGCTCGACCAGCCGTTCCTCACCCTCAGCGAGGAGTACGGCACCGAGGACCTGGTGTACGCCAACAAGTGCCTGCGCGACCACTTCACCAAGGACTACCTCGGCATCGCCTACGCCCAGGGCGGCATCGTGGCGATCAAGGTGCGTGGCGAGCAGACCGGCTCGGTCTGGTTCTGCCTCTACGACGACGCCCGCGACTCCGGTGGGTCCGAGGCCCCGGAGGACCGGGTCGCCCGGCTGCTGCTGCCGTGCGGCGAGGACTTCGACGCCTTCCTGCTCCGGCTGGCCGGCAGCCCGCCGGAGCTGGAGACGGTCGCGGAGCTGATGGTGGACGGCGGGTTCGCCCGCGCCGTGCCGGTGGGCTGACGCGGTGTCGGTGGCGGTGAGGGCCGCGGTGCCGGTCGCGGCGCCGGGTACGGCCGGGGTCGCGGCTCCGGCCGGGACTGAGGCCGGGGCTGAGCCCGGGGCTGAGCCCGGGGCCGTGGTCGTGGTCGTGGTCGTGGGAGATCGAGCGGGGACGAAGGGGACAGGGGTGAACCGGGCGTGGTGACGTACGCGCAGGCGCAGGAGCTCGCCGACGAGTGGATCAACGGCGGGGTACCGCGTTCGCAACAGCGCGAGGTGCGGGTCCGGGAGTTCGACCTGGGCTTCGTCTGCTGGGCGGTCCAGCCGGCCGACGGCGCCGCGGACGACGGCGCCTCCGGTGAGGCGCGGCTGGTGATCGCCCGGGACTCCGGTGCCAGCACGCTCTGGCCGGCCCTGCCGGTCAACGAGGTGGTCCGGCAGTACGAGGAGGTCTACGGCCGACCGGTCGCGGCCAACCCGGCGGGTGCGGCGAAGCCCGCACCCGGGCCGGTCGAGGCGACCTCCTTCCTGCTCAGTCCGCCGCAGTGGCTCCAGGAGGCCGGTGCCGCGGCGATCGCGGCCGAGGCGGAGCGGCTGGGAGCGGCTCCGGCTCCGGAGGCCGCGGCTGCGCCTTCACCCGCGCCTTCTCCGGCGCCCGTGCCTGCGCCTGCGCCCGCGCCTGCGCCTGCGCCGGTGCCCGCGCCTGCCGTGCTGACCACGCCGCCGGTCTCCGAGCGGCCTGCCGGGGACGCGCCGACCATGCTCGCCCCGCCCCCCGGGCACGACCAGCCGGCCTTCCCGCCGCCCGCCGCGCCCGTTCCGCCCGCCGCGCCCGCGGTCCCGTTCGGGGCGCCGCCGGCCGAGGCTCCGGCCGCTCCGCCCGCCCCGGCGCCCGCGCCCGGTGCCGAGGCGGCGACCGTCCTGCTGCCGGACGGCCTGCGGACCAACGGCGCCGGTCTGCCGGGCACGCCCGCGCCCGGTGCCGAAGCGGCCACCGTGCTGCTGCCCGAGGGCGGCTACGGCATGGCCCCGGTGCCGCCGCCGGCCGCTCCGGCGGCCGAGCCCGCGCCGACCCTGCTGGCGCCGCCGGACGGGCTGCCCGGACTGGCGGGCCTGCCGGGTGCGCCCGGTGTCCCGACCGCGCCGCCTGCTGCTCCGGGTGCTCCGGGTGTCCCCGGCGCTCCGGGGGCTCCGGCCGCCTCGGCGATGGAGCACGCCCCGACCATGCTGGCGCCGCCGGACGGGCTGCCCGGACTGGCCGGTCTGCCCGGTGCTCCGGGTACCCCCGGGCCGGGTGCGCCCGGTGGTCCGGCCGTGGAGCACGCCCCGACCATGCTGGCCTCGCCCGACGGCCTGCCCGGACTGATGGGTCTGCCCGGTGCCCCCGGCGGTCCCGGTGCCCCCGCCGCGCCCGCGCCCGACGCGCCGCAGGGCGGGCTCGGCCGCAACCCGGGCGGAGCCCCGCCGCCCCCGCCGCCCGCCGGCCTGCGCGGCGGCTCGTCCGGTCCGTCCGCCGCCCCCGTCGGACTCGGCCGCAACCCCGGCGGAGCCCCGCCGCCGCCCCCGCCGGGCGAGCTCCGGCAGAGCCCGGGCGCCGGTCCGGCCGCCCATGGAACGGGCGGTCGCGGTGCGGCCGGTACTCCGCCGCCCCCGCCCCCGGCGGGTCTGCGCGGCACGGACGGCCCGCCGCCGCCCGCCCCCGCCGCCCCCGGTGCGCCCGGTGCGCCCGCCGCCGGTCTGGCGTACGAGCGCACCCAGCTGGCCGGCGCGATCGACCTGGGCTCCCTCGGGGGCGCGCCCGCCGACCCCGGCACCCCGCCGTCCGGCGGTCCGGCCGTCCCGCCGCCGCCCGGCCCCGGCGCCCCGGCGGCCGGCTACGGCTACCCCGGCGCGGCCTCGCCGAGCGCCCCCGCCCCGGCGTCCGCCCCGCCCGCGCCCGTCCCCGGTCCGCCGCAGGGCGCCCCGGTGCCGCCCGGCGTGCCCGCGGTCGGCCCGGGCTACTTCGCGGCACTCAGCTACCGGGGCCCGGACGGCTCCGAGCAGAAGCTGCTGCACCGCAGCGAGCCCGGCACCCCGCACCCCGAGTGGAAGATCCTCCAGGACCTGCGGCGGCTGAACGTGCCGCCGGAGCAGGTGCTGGAGCTCTACACCGAGCTGGAGTCCTGCGACCTGCCGGGCGGCTACTGCAACCGGATGATCGCCGTCTCCTGGCCGAACGTCCGGCTCACCCACACCGCCGACTACGGCCGCGACCACCACTCCCGGCAGGCCGGCATGGCCCAGCTGCTCGACCACCTGGACGAGCTGCACCAGCTGGCCTCCGGCGCCCAGCGGGTCCGCCCGTTCCGGGTGCCGCTGCCCGCCCCCGGGACCGTCCCGCCGCTGCCGCCGATCGCGCCGCAGCAGCTCGCGCAGGAGCTCGGTCAGGCCTTCGGCCCGAACGTGTTCCACTTCGAGCAGCGCGCGGTCTCCCGGCAGGGCGTCCCCGAGCCGGTGGCCCAGACCCTGATGTGGGCGGGGCTGCCGCGCGAGTTCGGGCCGTTCTTCTGGGCGCAGGCCCAGGAGGGGCGCCCGATCCCGACGCTCGCCGAGCTGGCCGCGGAGCGCGGCCTGCCCGGCGGACCGGACTTCGGCGGGTACCTGGTGCTCGGCAACGACTACGGCCGCCAGCTGTGTGTGCAGTACGGCACAGCGCACGTGGTCGCGGTGGACGTCGACGGAACCGGCGAGCCGCCGCGCTTCGTCAACAGCGGTGTACCGGAGTTCGTCCGCGCGATGGCCCTGCTGGGCCGGATGTGGCGGCTGCGGTACGGGCTGACTCCTGACCAGGCCGGTCGCTGGACGACCGACTTCCAGGCCCAGCTCGCCGCGATCGACCCGGCGGCCCTCCAGTCCTCGGACACGTGGTGGGCCGTCCTGCTGGAGCAGTTCTGGGACGGCCTGCTGTAGCGGACCGGCACGGATCCGCGCAGGTGGAAGGGGTCGTTCCGGTGTCCGGGGCGACCCCTTCGGCATGCCGTCGCGGCTCTGCCTCGTTGGGGTTTCGCCACGATCTGCGCAAAATAGGTCAAGAGGATGGGTCTACTCGTCCATTCCTCGACATGTTCCGATCCGCACTCCGTCGGAATCCAGACCCGGTCTCCGATCGGGTTCCCAGTCCGTCCGTTCCGTCCGATCATGGGCTCCGCAGCCCGCGACCCGAGGGGAAGAGCCCATGAGCGATGCCGTCCCCCAGTACGGCTTCACCGCTGCCCGGCGCGGTTACGCGCCCGAGCAGGTAGACCGAGCGCTCGCCGCGCTGACCGCCCAACGCGACGAGTCCTGGGAACGGCTGAGCATTCTCGGCGCCGGGATCCGGGAGATGGAGCGACGCCTGGAAGAGGTCCGCCAGGCCGCCGCCGACGCCCCGGAACCGGACTACGAGGTGCTCAGCGAGCAGGCCGCCGGGCTCGCCAAGATGGCCGAGAACGAGGCCAGGGCCGTCCGGGACGCCGCCGAGCGGCACGCCGAGGACACCCGGGACGAGGTGTACGAGGCCGGGCAGGCACTGGCCCGGGCCGCAAAGGAGTACGCCGCCACCACCCGCTCCGAGGCCGACCAGGCCGCCCGGCGCACCGACGAGCGGACCAGGGCCGAGGCGGAGGCGATCCGGGCCGAGGCGGACCGGGACATCCGCACCACCCGGGACGCCGCCACCGCGCACGCCGCCAAGGTGCGGGTCGCCGCGGCGGAGGCGTCCGAGCAGGCCGAGGCCAAGCTGGCCGAGCTGCGCCGCAACGCCGACGAGGCATTCGCGGCCGCCGAGGCGAAGGCGGACGCCGAGGACTCCGCGATCGCGGCGACCGCCGAGCGCCGGCTCAAGGAGGCCGAGCAGTACCGGGAGACGGTGCTCGGGCGGATCAAGCAGGCGGACGCCGAGGCGCAGGCCCGGGCCGACCAGCTGGTCGAGCAGGCCCGGCGCGAGGCCGAGGTGGTCAACGCGGAGAGCGAGCGCGAGCAGGTCGCGTTCGCGGCCCGGCAGGAGACGGTGCAGCAGCACCTCGACCACATCAAGGGCACCCTCGCCTCGCTCACCGGCGCGGCGGTGGGCGCGATCGAGCCCGCCGAGCCCGCCGAGCCCGTCGAGGCGGCGGCCGCGCAGGCCGCCGCTCCGCAGGACGTGCCGCGGGGAGCGCCGCAGGACGCTCCGGCGGTGGACTCGGAGGCGGACACCGGGGAGATCGCGGTGGCCAACCTGCGCAAGGAGGTCGCCGCAGCGGGTGCCGGTACGGGTGCCGGGGCCGGTACGGGTGGCGGCGCGGTCGGCGTGGTCACGGAGGCGGCGACGGCGGTGCTTCCGGTCACCCCGGCTCCGGTCGCCACCGGCCCGGTCTCCTCCGGACCTGTTGCCACCTCGCCCGTTGCGAACCCTCCGGTCGCCACCGGGCCCGTCTCCACCGGCCCGGTCACGCCCGGACCGGTTGTGCCGTCCGTGCCCGTCCCGGCCTCGGCTCCGGCCCCTGCCGCGGGCGTGCCCGGAGTGCCGCCGCGGCCGGCCTCGCCGCCGAGCGGTTCCTCCGCCTCGGGTGCGGGCGTCCCGGCGGGCGGTGCGGGCGTTCCGGCCGCGGCGCGGCAGCCGGAGGAGGAGACCCGGATCATCCCGAAGATCGTGATCGTGGACGACGGCAGCGACTACGCCACCCCGAACACGGTGAGCTACAACAAGCGCCACTGACGGACGGCGGCCGACGGCCGCGACCGTCGGACGGCTCCTGGACGGCTCCTGGGCGGGTGCTCAGGAGCCGTCCCCCGCGAGCAGCTGCGAGAGCTTCGCGTCCTGGGCCCTGACCGCCTCCCGCTGGGCGTTCAGGGCCTGCGCGTTGCGGTCGATCTGCTGCCGCTGGTACCCGGCCAGGACGGCGAACCAGATCCCCGCCAGGTTGCTCCCGGCGGTGCACTCGGCGTCGGCGCGGGCCGTGGCCAGCTCGGCCGGGGTGATCTCCCGCCCGGCCCGGAACCGCTCCGGCAGCGCCGCCGGATCAGTCGCCTGGAAGCCCGCCGCGCCCATGCAGTCCGACCACCCCTTGGTCGCCGCGACCACCCGGCCGTCCCGCCCGGTTGCCTGGATCGACTCGTCGAACAGCCGGCCGATCAGTTCGGCGCCGGCGGAGGGCGGCGAGCCCAGCCGCTCGGCCGCCTGCCGGTCGCAGTCGACCCGGGCACCGTCGAACGCCTCGGAGGCCTCCTGGGGCGGCGCCGGCTGCCGGGGCGCGGTCCGCTGCGGCGGGTGGAACCCCTGGACGGCCGCGACCTCGGGCCCCAGGTACCCCCAGGCGCCGGACGGCAGCGCCGTCGCGTTGTCCGGGGCCTGGGCGGGCTGGAGCCCGTCGCCGTCGAACGAGGCGAATCCGGCCCGCCGCATGCAGGAGACGACCAGCGTATTCCTGACCTGAATCTCCTTCACCGCGCTCAGGTCGTCGGCCTGATAAGCGGAGAGCGGCAGTCCGGTCATTCCGGCGCGCCCGGACTCCGGTGCTTTCGTGGTGGTGATTGCGGGCGGCGTCAATGCGGATTCCGAAGGTCCGCTAGCGGCGCTTGAGCAGCCTGCGGCGAAAGGCGGTAAAGCGGCGGCCAGGAATATCGCGGCGAATCGGCCGAAACGGGGTGGGCGTGCCAATCCAGTGCTCCGATCCTCAAGCGCGGCAAGGATGTCCGGACCCTAGCGCATTCCGCCTGCGGACGGTCGGGACGGGGGATCCGCTTTCCTGCTTGGCCGGAAAGAAGCTGTTCGGCGGCGGGTCGCCGTGTCAGCCTCTGGAGTCGCAAACCGTTGCCGATGGAGGGGTTCCATGATTCGCCGCACAGATCCCCGCACCGACCGTGGTCCGAGAAATGCGCGGATGGGCAGGGCCGGGGTCCTCGCCGTCCTGACCGCCGCCGCGGCCGCGCTGATACCGGTGGCCGATGCCAATGCCGTGAACCGGGTCGACTGCGGAAACCGCAGCGATTACGCAAAGGTGTACAACTACGGCTACAGCAGCAAACTGTGCTTTGCCAATGACGGCTGGATGTCGGTCCGCGTCTACAACGTCGACCGTATCGACGCCGGGAACAACCGGGTCGTCACCTATCTCGGCGGCGGCCTCGGCTCCTGGACGGTCTTCAACTGGGAGCAGTACGACTTCAACGGCAACCAGGGGTACGAGGTGATGATGTACGACATCAACCTCTCCCGCTGGTAGCCGGGCGCCTTCCGCGCTTCGCGGTGCCGGGCGGGTGCGGACGCCCGGCACCGCGTTCCGCGGAGTCTTCCGAGGGCCTTGTGCGACGTGTTGGCGAGGGTGTTCGCGACCGGGGCTGCGGGGGTTACAGCACCTCCACCGTGGCGCCCGAGAGCCGGCGGCGGCAGTCCAGGACGTACCGGGCGTGCGTGGTGACGGCTTCGTAGTCGAACTCGTCGTGGTCGGCGAGCAGCACCACCGCGTCCGCGGCCGCCAGCTCCTCGGGGGTCGCCTCCACCCGGCGGACGGCCGCGAACGGGTCGCCGTGCCGGTCCTGCTCGGCGGCGCGCTGGCCGGGGATCACCGGCTCGGGGACGTGCACCCCGACCACCACGTGCGGGTCGGCGGCCCGGACCTCGGCGCCCATCCGGGTCAGCAGTTCGGCGACCCGGGCGGCCGGGGTCTCCCGGGCGTCGCCGGTGTTCTTCTTGTACGCGAGCCCGAGCAGCAGCACCCGGGAGCCCTTCACCGAGCGCTGCCGCTCGTTCAGCGCCTCCGCCAGCCGCCGCACCACGTAGTCGGGCATGTGGCTGTTCACGTCGTTGGCCAGCTCCACGAACCGGAACGACTGGCCGAGCGCGCGCTCGACCCGCCAGGACAGGTAGGAGGGGTCGATCGGCAGGCAGTGGCCGCCGACGCCCGGCCCCGGGGTGAAGCGCAGATAGCCGAACGGCTTGGTCGAGGCGGCGTCGATCGCCTCCCAGACGTCGATGCCGAGGTCGTGCGCGAACATCGCCAGCTCGTTGACCAGTGCGATGTTCACATGCCGGAAGGTGTTCTCCAGCAGCTTGGTCAGCTCGGCCTCCTTGCAGGAGGACACCGGGACCGTTCGCTCGACCAGCTGCCCGTAGAAGCCCTCGACCGCGGCCAGTGCGGCCGGGTCGATACCGGAGACCACCTTCGGGGTGTTCTCCAGCCGCCAGGTCGGGTTGCCCGGGTCGATCCGCTCGGGGCTGTAGCCGAGGTGGAAGTCCCGGCCGGCGGTCAGCCCCGAACCATCCTCCAGCAGCGGTGCGAGCAGCTCCTCGGTGGTGCCCGGGTAGGTCGTCGACTCCAGCACCACCGTCGCCCCCGGCCGCAGGTGCTGGGAGAGCAGCCGGGCGGAGGCCTCGATGTACGACAGGTCGGGCGCCCCGTCGCGCAGCGGCGTCGGCACGGTGATCACGGCGATGTCGAAGCCCGCCACGTCCCCCGGCTCGGCGGACGGCAGATAGGCCCCGCTCTCCAGCAGCGGCCGCAGCCGCTCGGCGGGGATGTCCTCGACGTACGACTCGCCGACCGCCAGCCTTTTGATCCGGCGCTCGTCCACGTCGTAGCCGACCACCTGGTGCCCGACCTCGGCTGCCCGGACCGCCAGTGGCAGCCCCACATACCCCTGACCTGCGATGACAACGCGCATGACGAAGAACCCCCTCCATCGCGACGCCCACCAGGCCCCTCCGGGGCGCCCCCACACGGTCTTCACAACAGGGTAGGGAGCGGGGCCGGGCCGCGTGGGTTTTCGGCAAAGAGGGCGCCGGGGAAAGCGGCTGGGCCCGCAGCGGAGGGGCGGGAGGGGTGCACGGGGAAGGGCTGCACAGGGCTTCGTACGGGAGAAGGGGATGAGGTGGGGCGCGGGAAGGACCGGGCGCGCGGACAAAGGAGGCCGAGACCCGTGGCGCCCCCCAGGAAGGGGCGCCACGGTTCCCGGCGCTTGGGCGGGCGCCCCCACCCAGGGTCGCCCGGCCTCGCACTCCCGACCCCCATCGGGTGTGCGACTGTGCCCCTCCGCAGCCATCCCCCACGGTTGGGTGCGGCGGGCACATTCACCATGGTGCGCGATCTCCATGGACGGCCAGTGACAGGAGTATGTCCAGTTCGTGGCAGATCACGGAGCCCTGTTGCCCGGGTGGGGGCCGGTCCTTCGTCCGCGCATCGGCCCCGCCGGGCCCGTGCGCCGCGTGGCCGTCGGCGCCGCGGCGTACGCTTGAGACCCCCGGCCGCTCGGCGTGCCGGGCCGTTCGCGTTGCCCTGGCGGGCCTTCGCCGCCCGGGGGCAGCACCAGCCACGGGACGAAGAAGAGACTCCAGATGAGCCTGACCGGACTGCTCGATGTCGTCGCGCGGGACGCGGCCCTCGCCGAGGCGATCGAGGCCGCGACCGCCACCGCCGCCGGTGGCCGCCGCCACCTGGACCTGGTCGGCCCGCCCGCCGCCCGGCCGTTCGCCATCGCCGCGCTGGCCCGTGCGCTCGCCGGACAGGCGGCCGGCGAGCGCGGCCGCCCGGTGCTGGCGGTCACGGCGACCGGCCGGGAGGCGGAGGACCTCGCCGCCTCGCTGCGCTCGCTGCTGCCGACGGACTCGGTCGCGGAGTACCCGGCCTGGGAGACCCTGCCGCACGAGCGGCTCTCGCCGCGCTCGGACACGGTCGGCCGCCGGCTGGCCGTGCTGCGCCGGATCGTGCACCCGCGGGCGGACGACCCGGCGGCGGGCCCGGTCCAGGTGGTCGTGGCGCCGGTCCGCTCGGTGCTCCAGCCGCAGGTGAAGGGGCTGGCCGAGCTGGAGCCGGTGGCCGTCCGGCGGGGCGAGTCGCACGACCTGGACGCGGTGGCCCGACGACTGGCCGCGGCCGCCTACGCCCGTGTCGAACTGGTCGAGAAGCGCGGCGAGTTCGCGGTGCGCGGCGGCATCCTGGACGTCTTCCCGCCGACCGAGGAGCACCCGCTGCGGGTGGAGTTCTGGGGCGACGACGTCGAGGAGATCCGCTACTTCAAGGTGGCCGACCAGCGCTCGCTGGAGATCGCCGAGCACGGACTGTGGGCGCCGCCCTGCCGCGAGCTGCTGCTGACCGACGAGGTCCGGGCCCGGGCCGCCGAGCTGGCGGCCGAACACCCCGGGCTGGCCGAGATCCTGGACAAGATCGCCGAGGGCATCGCGGTCGAGGGTATGGAGTCGCTGGCGCCCGTCCTGGTGGACGACATGGAGCTGCTGCTGGACGTGCTGCCGCTCGGCTCGGTCACCGTGGTCTGCGACCCCGAGCGGGTCCGCACCCGGGCCGCCGACCTGGTGGCGACCAGCCAGGAGTTCCTGCACGCCTCCTGGGTCGCGGCCGCGTCCGGCGGGGACCGGCCGATCGACCTGGAGGCCATCGACGTCTCCGCCGCCTCGCTCCGCTCGCTCGCCGACGTCCGTGAGCACGCCGCCGAGATCGGGCTGCCCTGGTGGTCGGTCAGCCCGTTCGCCACCAGCGAGTCCGCCGTCCACGAGGTGCTGGAGTTCGACGCCAACACCCTGACGCTGGGCATGCACGCCGTCGAGGCGTACCGGGGCGACACCGCGCGGGCGATCGCCGACGCCAAGGAGCGGCTGGCCGCCGACTGGCGGGTCGTCATGGTGACGGAGGGCCACGGACCGGCCTCCCGGCTGGCCGAGGTGCTCGGCAACGAGGGCATCCCGGCCCGGCTCGTCGCCGACCTCGCCGAGGCGCCGACCCGGGACGTCGTCTACGTCTCCTGCGGCTCGATCGAGCACGGCTTCGTGGACGAGGCGCTGAAGCTGACCGTCATCACCGAGACCGACCTGTCCGGCCAGAAGTCCTCCACCAAGGACATGCGGCGGATGCCGTCCCGGCGCCGCAACGCGATCGACCCGCTGGTGCTGGCCGCCGGCGACTTCGTCGTCCACGAGGCGCACGGCGTCGGCAGGTACGTCGAGATGGTGCAGCGCACCGTGCAGGGCGCGACCCGCGAGTACCTGGTGCTGGAGTACGCGCCCGCCAAGCGGGGCCACCCCGGCGACCGGCTGTTCGTGCCGACCGACCAGCTGGACCAGGTCACCAAGTACGTCGGCGGCGAGGCCCCGACGCTGCACCGGCTCGGCGGCGCGGACTGGGCCAAGACCAAGCAGCGGGCCAAGAAGGCGGTCAAGGAGATCGCCGCCGACCTGATCAAGCTGTACTCGGCCCGGATGGCCGCCCCCGGCCACACCTTCGGCCCGGACACCCCCTGGCAGCGCGAGCTGGAGGACGCCTTCCCCTACGCGGAGACGCCCGACCAGCTGACCACGATCGCCGAGGTCAAGTCGGACATGGAGAAGTCCGTCCCGATGGACCGGCTGATCTGCGGCGACGTCGGCTACGGCAAGACCGAGATCGCGGTGCGGGCGGCGTTCAAGGCGGTGCAGGACGGCAAGCAGGTGGCCGTCCTGGTGCCGACCACGCTGCTGGTGCAGCAGCACTTCTCGACCTTCGCCGAGCGGTATGCCAACTTCCCGGTGACGGTGAAGGCGCTGTCCCGCTTCCAGTCCGACAGCGAGGCGAAGGCCGTGCTGGAGGGCCTGTTCGAGGGCTCGGTGGACGTCGTCATCGGCACCCACCGGCTGTTCTCCTCGGAGACCCGCTTCAAGGACCTGGGCCTGGTCATCGTCGACGAGGAGCAGCGGTTCGGCGTCGAGCACAAGGAGCAGCTGAAGAAGCTGCGGGCCAACGTGGACGTGCTGACCATGTCGGCGACGCCGATCCCGCGCACCCTGGAGATGGCCGTCACCGGGATCCGCGAGATGTCCACCATCACCACCCCGCCGGAGGAGCGCCACCCGGTGCTGACCTTCGTCGGACCGTACGACGAGAAGCAGATCTCGGCCGCGATCCGGCGTGAACTCCTGCGCGAGGGCCAGGTGTTCTACATCCACAACCGGGTGGAGTCGATCGACAAGGCGGCGGCCCGGCTGAAGGACCTCGTCCCCGAGGCGCGGGTCGCCACCGCGCACGGGCAGATGGGGGAGACCGCGCTGGAGAAGGTGGTCGTCGACTTCTGGGAGAAGGAGTTCGACGTCCTGGTGTCGACCACGATCGTGGAGTCGGGCATCGACATCTCCAACGCCAACACCCTGATCGTCGAGCGTGGTGACACCTTCGGCCTCTCCCAGCTGCACCAGCTGCGCGGCCGGGTGGGCCGCGGGCGGGAGCGCGGGTACGCCTACATGCTGTACCCGCCGGAGAAGCCGCTGACCGAGACGGCGCACGAGCGGCTCGCCACCATCGCCCAGCACACCGAGATGGGTGCCGGTATGTACGTGGCGATGAAGGACCTGGAGATCCGCGGTGCGGGCAACCTGCTCGGCGGCGAGCAGTCCGGGCACATCGCCGGGGTCGGGTTCGACCTCTACATGCGGATGGTCGGCGAGGCGGTGGCGGAGTTCCGCGAGTCGCTGGCCGGCGGTGGCGGTGCGCCCGAGGAGGAGCCGCTGGAGGTGAAGATCGAGCTTCCGGTGGACGCCCACGTGCCGCACGACTACGCGCCGGGCGAGCGGCTGCGGCTGCAGGCGTACCGCTCGATCGCGGCGGTCAACTCGGAGCAGGACATCACGCAGGTCCGGGACGAACTCGTCGACCGCTACGGCAAGTTGCCGGAGGCCGTGGAGAACCTGCTGCTGGTGGCGGCGCTGCGGTTGTACGCACGTCGCTGCGGCATCTCGGACATCACGCTGCAGGGCTCCAACGTCCGGTTCGGGCCGGTGGACCTGCGCGAGTCGCAGCAGCTGCGGCTGAACCGGCTCTACCCGCGCAGCCAGGTGAAGGCCACCACCCAGCAGCTGCTGGTGCCCCGGCCGAGCACCGGCCGGATCGGCGGCAAGCCGCTGGTCGGGCGTGAACTGCTCGGCTGGTGCCGGGAGTTCCTGTCGGCGATGTTCGACGATCTGGCGGGGGCGAAGAAGTAGCGGGGGCGTTGGTGTAGCGGGGGAGCGGGCGTAGCGGGCGGGGCTTCCGGGTTCCCCGGTTCCCCGGGCTTCCCCCGGCTCCCCGGGTGAGCGGCGGTCTCAGGCGACGGTGCCTGAGACCGCTGTTTCGCGTGTGTGGCCGGTGCGGGTGGTGCTGGCGGTTCTGGTGGCGCCTGGTTCTGTCGGCGGTGCCTGGTGCGGGCGGTGTCTGGTGTTGCGGGCGGTGCGGGTGGCGTCGGCTGTGAACGGAGCAGTCAGCCGATCTTCCACTGGCCGACCTGGTTGGAGAAGCCGTTGTCCAGGGCGAACTGCACCTTGTCGAGCTTGGCGTCGGTCGGGATCTCGAAGGTGACGAAGCCCTTGCCCGTCTCGCCGGCGGCGATGTTGGTGGGCGTCTGGAAGGTCGGGCCGGCCTTGGTGTCGGCGAGGCTCGGCCCGTACGACTGGCCCTGGGTGTCGACCACCTTGGCGCTGCTCCACGGCATCTCGCTGTAGGCCTGCGTGCCGGTGGCCTTGATCTGGAACTGGACGGCGACGTAGCGCTTGCCGGCCTCCGGCTTGAGGTACTCGTTCGCGCTCTCGGCCGGGTCGACCACCTTCACCGTGGTGATGTCGGCGGTGAGGCCCTTGTCCATGCCCTTGAGCGCGATGGTGTCGCCCACCTTGGCCGCCGCCTTCGGGGCGTCGGCGGGCTTGCTCTCGGCGGGCTTGGCGGCGGTGGTGCCGGCCGGGCTGTCGGCGGGGGCGGTCTGCTTGGCCTCCGTGGAGACGGTGGTGCCGGCGGTCGAGTTGCAGGCGGTCGCGGTGAGCGTGACCAGCGCGGCGCCCAGCAGGAGGGCGGCGGTGCGGCGGCGGGTGGTGGTGGCGGACATGGGGTTCTCCGGTTTCTCGGGCTTGGCGCCCGGTCTCGGTTCGGCCGGTTGGTGCGGCCGTTCGGTGTGGCCGGTTGGTGCGGCCTCGATGGAGAGAATCACATCATCGACTGTGAACGATGTCAACACTGATTCGGGGAACGTCTCTGTTCACGTGTGAACGGGGGCGAGGGGTGCGCTGGCTATGCTGTGTGGTCACACCCGCCGTGCGCCGAAGGAGCCCCCCAATGCCGGACCGTTCCGAGGTGACCGCAGTGGAGATCGCCCGGCTGGCAGGGGTGGGGCGGGCCGCCGTCAGCAACTGGCGTCGCCGCCACCCGGACTTCCCGCGCCCGGTCGGCGGTACCGACAGCAGCCCGACCTTCGCGCTCACCGAGGTGGACGCCTGGCTGCGCGGGCAGGGAAAGATCGCCGAACTGCCGCTGCTGGAGCGGACCTGGCGGCTGGTCGAGACCCTGCGCGACCCCGCCGGCCACCCGGCTGCGCCGCTGCTTCAGGCCGGCGCCGTCCTCCTGCTGCTGCACCGCGAGCCGGACCGCTGGCCCGCGCTCACCGCCGAACCCGACACCCGCCTCGCCACCGCGCTGCCCCGGGCGCTGTCCGGTGTGGCGGTGCAGACCCTCGGGGCGGAGGGCGCCGCCGCGCTCCAGCTGTCCGGCCTGCTCGGCAGCACCCAGTTGGACCTGGCGCGCCTGCTCGCCGAACTGGCCGCGGGCGCCGGAGCCGCGGGCGCGTACGAGCAACTGCTCACCCGCTACGCCGAGGCCAACACCCGGCAGCTCAGCCCCACCCCGCCCGAGGCCGCCGAACTGCTCGCCGCCGTGGCCGGCGTCCCCGCCACGGTGCTCGACCCCGCCACCGGCCTCGGCGCCGTACTGCTCGCCCTCCCGTCGACCACCGGCCGCTACGGGCAGGACGCCGACCCCGTGACCAGCGCGCTCGCTCTCCTCCGGCTCGCCCTGCACGCCCCCGCCGCCGACCCCGGGCCGCTCCCGCTCGACCTGCGCGGCGGCGACTCGCTGCGCGCCGACGCCTACTCCGGTCGCACCTTCGAGGCCGTGCTCTGCCAGCCGCCGTACAACGAACGGGACTGGGGGCACGACCAGTTGCAGTTCGACCCGCGCTGGCCCGGCGGCCAGGTGCCGCCGCGCGGGGAGTCCGAACTCGCCTGGGTGCTGCACTGCCTGGCCCGGACCGGCCCCGGCGGGCTCGCCGCCCTCCTGCTGCCGCCTGCCGTCGCCGGCCGCCGGGCCGGGCGCCGGGTGCGCGCCGAACTGCTGCGCTCCGGCGCGCTGCGCGCCGTGATCGCGCTCCCGGCCGGCGCCGCGCCGCCGTACGGGGTGCCGCTGCACCTGTGGGTGCTGCGCGCGCCCCGGCCGGGGGAGGACTTCCGGCAGGTCCTGCTGCTCGACGCGTCCTCCTCGGCTGCCGTCTCGCCTGCCGGATCGTCTGCGTTGCCCGGCCCTCCCGGCTCCTCCGGCTTGACCGGCTCGTCCGGGGAGGGTGGGCGCGACCGGGTCGACTGGCCCGAACTGCGCCGGACCGTCCTGGATGCCTGGCGCGCCTTCGACCTCGCGGCGCGCGAGGGCCTGCCACTGCCGGACGACCGGCCCGGCGTGCACCGGGTGATGGCCGCGATCGACCTGCTCGACGACGAGACCGACCTCTCGCCCGCCCGCCACATCCCGCCCGCCGGCGCGGCCGGCGGAGTCGCCGAACTGGCCCACCTGAGTGGCCGGTTGACGGAGCTGCTGGCAGGTCTGGCCGCGCCCGACAGTCTGCTGCCGGAGCCGTCCGAGGCGTCCGAGGCGTCCGAGCCGCCCGCCGTGGTCCCGCCGACCGCGGCGGTGGCCCCGGTCATCACGGTGGGGGAGCTGGTCCGCAGTGGGGTGCTGGAGGTGTACTCGTCGGGCTCCGGTGCTGGCACCGGCCCGGGGGTGACCGTTCTGACGGATCAGGACCTGATCGCCGGGGGCGCGCCGAGCGGGACCCCCGACCCGGGCGGTGCCGCCGGCCCGGCGTCCGGCGTCCGGACCCGGCCCGGTGACGTGCTGGTCCCCGCGCTGGGCGGTGGCGTGGCCCGGGTCGTCCAGGTCGACGGCCCGCTCGTGGGTGCTGCGCTCGGCCGCCAACTGCACCTGCTGCGGCCCGACCTCGATGCGGTCGACCCCGAGTTCCTGGCGGGCCAGCTCCGCTCCACGGCGAGCACGCGACGGGCCGCCAGCCACGCGACCACGACCGCGCGCCTCGACATCCGCCGGGTCGAACTGCCCCGCCTCCCGATCGCCGACCAACGCCGACTCGGCGAGGCCTTCGCCCGGATCGCCACCTTCGACGCGACCCTCCAGCAGGCCGCCGCACTCGCGCACGGCCTCGCGCAGTCCCTCACCGACGGCCTCGCCACGGGGACTCTCCCCATTCCTGAGGCACACCCCGGGGCCTGAGCTCGTTCCTCCGGGCCGGATCGGTGCCGGGCCCGAGCTCGCTCCTCGGGGCCGGGCTTGGGGCGCGACCTGGTCCGACCAGGTGTAGACCGGATTCGGTCCGGAGCCTGACCGGGCGACGGGTCCACGGCAATTGGGGCCGCTCTGCCGACCTCCTCTGGGCCCCGGCCAGGCTCGCCGTGTCAGGCCGGGCCCGCCGGACGCGGGGCCGGATCCTGCCGCGTCCACCCCGCCCGCCGTTCCCGCCTGCCCCGCCCGCCCCGCCTGCCGCTGCCTGCCCTGGCCCGCCTGCCGCTTCCGCCCTGGCTGTCGTGCCCGCCGCGCGTCCGCCCCGCCCGCCCGCCGGATACCGGCAGGCGGGCGGGGCGAGCAAATATGTAGACCGGTCGACCTATCTCTTCTCTATAGACCGGTCCACATAATCCCCAGGCTGTGCCCACGCCCTGGCCGGTCGCGTGACGGCAAATATGTAGACCGGTCCAGCGGTTCCATCTATGTAGACCGGTCGACATATTCCCTTCCCGTCTCGACCGGTCTACATATTCCTTCCCGCCAGCGCCCCTCCGGGTGCCCCACCCGGACAGTCCGTCACCCGGGACGTGTTCTCAGCAGGCCGCCCTCCCGGAGAGAAGCCCTCCAGCGCGTCGGCCTCGGGCGGTACGGTGTGCTGGGTTCCTCCGTACTCCGGCAGACCACCGTTCTCACCCGCTCAGGAGCGCACATGTCAGGGCAGTACCCCGGGCAGTTCGGACCGCCGCCCGGTGGCGCGGTTCCTGGTGGCGCCTTCCCCGGCGGGATACCGAATGCGGCACAGCCGACCGCCCCGATGCCCATGGCCGGTCACCTTCCACCGCCTGGCCCCGTGCCCGCCGCCCGGCCACTGCGTCCGGGGATGGCCGCCGGCCCGTACGGCGTGCTCGGCAAGGTGCTGTGCGCCGTCACCCCGGTGGTGACGGTCGGTCTGCTCGGCATGATCCCCTCGCTGCTGCTGGCGATCCGGCGGCGGCGCTGGTTCGACATCCTGGGCGCGGTGGTGTTCGCCGGACTGTTCCTCACCTACCTGGTCGGCGCCGGGGTGGCGGGAAACGACAAGAGCGCGGTCACCGCGGACACCGCGGGCATGACGGCGATGCTGCTGATGTGGTTCGGCGCCCCGCTGCACTACCTGTTGATGGACAGCCGAACCCTCTGGAACGCCGCCCGACCGCAGCCGACCTTGCTGCCCGCAGCACCCGCGTACTACCCGCCGGCCGCCTCGCCCTACGCGCAGACCGCCCCCGCCATGCCGTACTCCCCGGCGCCCGGCTATGCCACCCCCGGCCCGACGCCCATGCCCATGCCCCACACCGCCATACCCTCCGCACCGCCCGCCGCTGCGCCTCCCGCTACGCCGCCCGCTGCAGCCCCCGCGCCCGCCGACGACCTGCGTGAGCTGGGCGAACTGCTGCGCCGTCAGGCCCGCGAAGGCCGGCAGTGACCGCCGGACCGGTCAGTGCCGCCGGCCCGAGCGGTGCCGGGCCGACCGGCTCCCGGGTGATCGGCGGCCGCTACCGCCTGGCCGAGAAGATCGGCCACGGCGGCATGGGCCAGGTCTGGGGCGGCTACGACGAGCGGCTCGACCGCCCCGTCGCCGTCAAACTGCTCCGCCCCGAGCTCCTCCTGCCCGCCGACGAGAGCCCCGAGCGCGGCAGTCGGGGCGACGAGCTGCGCCGCCGCTTCCTGCGGGAGTGCCGGATCACCGCCGCCCTGGACCACCCCGGCCTGGTCACCGTCTTCGACGCCGGGGAGGACGGCGGCGAGCTGTACCTGGTCATGCAGCGCGTCCCCGGCCTCAGCCTCGCCGACCTGATCGCCGAGGACTCGCCCCTGCCGGTCGAGCGCGCGGTCGCCGTCGCCGCCCAGCTCTGCGGCGCCCTCGCCGCCGTGCACGCCGTGCCCGTGGTCCACCGCGACCTGAAGCCCAGCAACGTGATGGTCCGTGACGACGGCCGGACCGTCCTGCTCGACCTCGGCATCGCCACCGCTCTCGACACCGATGCGACCCGCCTCACCCTCACCGGCGTCCCGATCGGCAGCCCCGCCTACATGGCGCCCGAGCAAGCCCTGGCCGCGACCGCCGATCCGCGCAGCGACCTCTACGCCCTCGGCTGTCTGCTGCACGAGATGCTCGCCGGTGAGGAGCCGTTCCGCGCGCCCACCGCCCTCGGCGTGCTGCGCCGACACGTCGACGAGCCGCCGACGCCCCTGCGCGAGCTGCGCCCCGAGGTGCCCGAGGCTCTCGAACGGCTGGTCCTGGACCTACTAGCCAAGCAGCCGGCCGAGCGCCCGGCCGACGCCCAGCAGGTCTACGGGCGGTTGCTTCCGCTGCTTCCGCCCGCCGAGGCGGCCCCGCAACCCCGGTACGGCCCGCTGCCCGATCCCGCCCGCCCGTACCGCCACCCGCACCAGCCGCAGCCCCGCCCGCTGGACCCCGCCCTCCCCGTACCGGTCCCCGCGCCCGCGCCCGCCCCGACGCCCCGGCAGCCCGTCGCCCAACCCGCGCCCGCGGCTGCGCGCGTGGAGCCGCAGCCGCTGCTGATGACGGCCGTCCCGATCGCGCCGCCGACCGCGGCCCCCACCCCCACCCCTGCCCCTGCCTCCACGCCCGTGTACGCGCCCTCCGCCCCGGATCTGGCGGCGGCCTGCGCCCGGCTCTCCGACCTGGTCGACGCCGGACGCCACGCCGAGGTGCTCGACCTCGCGGCCCGTCTGCTGCCCCGGGCCCAGGCGGAACTCGGCGACGGAGCACCGCTCGTCCGCACCATCCGGACCATCTACGCCCGCACGCTGCTCCAGGAGCGCCGCTACCGGAACGCGCTCCCCGAGTACCGGATCCTCGCGGTCACCGCCGACGGAGGCCCGCACGGGCCACAGGGACTGGAGCACCGCTACCGCGCGGCGGACTGCCTCGAACAGCTCGGCCACGGCGCGGAGGCCCTCGCCGAGTACCGGGCGCTGCTCGCCGCCCACACCGCGCGCCTAGACGCGGGGCTGGACGCCGACGCGGAGCGGGCGCTCGACCTCCGCGAGCGGATCGGTCTGCTGCTCGCGGCGGGCGGCGACGCCGAGGGCGCCTGGCAGTGGCTGCTGCAACTGCTCTTCGACCGGGAGCGCCGCGACGGTCCGCACCACCAGGCCGTGCGCCGTCTCCGGCAGAGCCTGGACCAACTGCAGCCGCACCGCACCACCAACAACCCCCAGCCGCCCGACCCCCGCGCCACCCCCTGGCCGGTCGGCAACCCCTACGCCCCCGGCTCCTGACCCGCTCGCCCAAAGGCGGCCCGCCCTGGGCACTGCCGCCAGGTGCACGGTCCGCCCTGGGCGCCCCCGCGCTGCGCACCACTGGCCGCGCACAGGAAGTCGGACCCGCCGACTTCCTGTGCGGCGCGGGGCATGACTTTCGGCAGATCCGTCCGCTCCCGTCCCTCCGTACTGTCGTGCCTGTGCGAATGAGTAGACGGCAGTGGGCCGACGGCGGGCTGTTGGCGGTGGCGGCGGTTGCGATCGGGTTGTGCCTGGTCGACATCTGGTGGGTGCTGGCCGCGATCGCGGCGGCGTTCCTGGCCGGCCGACGGATGGAGCGGGCCCGGCCGGCGCTGGTGGTGCTGACCGGGATGGTCGTCGGGGGTGTAGCGGCGGCGGTGCTGATACCCGAGTGGATGGCGCCGGGGACGTCGTTCGTGTCCCTGGCAGTCTGCGCCGGGATGGGGCCCTGGATGGTGGGCCGGTTCTGGCGGCAGTCGCAGGAGCTGGTGCGGGCCGGCTGGGAACGGGCCGAGCGGCTGGAGCGCGAACAGCAACTGGTGGCGGAGCAGGCCCGGCTGCGCGAGCGGGCCAGAATCGCGCAGGACATGCACGACGCCCTCGGCCACGACCTCAGCCTGATCGCCCTGCGGGCCGGTGCGCTGAAGCTGGCGCCCGACCTGGCGCCACCGCATCGGGAGGCGGCGCGGGAGATCCGGGCGGGTGTGGCGGCGGCCGTGGAGCGTCTGGGCGAGGTGATCGGAATCCTGCGGGACGAGCGGGACGAGGCGGCGGCCCGTCCGGCCGACACCGGCGTCCCCCAGCTTGTCGGGGAGGCGGTCGCGGCCGGTCTGGACGTCCGGCTGACCGTCACCGGGGAGCCGGACGGCCTGCCGCGCGCGGCCGAACACGCCGCGTTCCGGGTGGTCCAGGAGGCGCTGACCAACGCGGCCAAGCACGCTCCGCGGGCACCCGTCACGGTGGAACTCGCCTACACGTCGGACGGCGCCCGCATCCGAGTGGCCAACGGCCCGTCACCGACCGGCCCGTCACCGACCGGGCCGGCGGCTCCGCAGGGCGCAGGCGGCCGAGGACTGATCGGCCTGGCCGAGCGCGTCAGACTGGCGGGCGGCACCTTCAACCAGGGGGTCCGCGCCGACGGCGGCGGTTTCGAGGTCTCCGCGCAACTCCCGGGCGCCGGCGCCGGCGCCGAACCGGCGCCCGGGCCCACCACCGTGTCCCCGGCCCGTGAACTGCACCGCACCCGCCACCGGGTGGGCCGGATGATGGCCGCGGTCGTCCTGGTGCCGCTGGCCACCGCGTTGGTGCTGACCGCCGTCCTTCGCGGATGGACGATCTACACCACCGGCCGCGCCGTACTGGACCCGGCGGACTACGCCTCGCTGCGGGTCGGCCAGGACCGGGCCACAGTGCAGCGATTCCTGCCGGAGCGTCAGTATCCGTACCATTCGTCGGAGAAGAGCCCGCCGCCCCGGGGAGAAGGAGTGACGTGCGAGTACTACGCGATCACGGCCGAACCGTTCAACAACGACCGCTCCGGGGATGCCTATCGGCTCTGCTTCCAGGGGGATGTGCTGATCTCCGTGGACGCGCTGATCTCGTGACCGCCGGATGAGCGGCCAGGAGCGGGCCGAGGGCGCGGCACGGATCCGCGTGGTGATCGCCGACGACGAGCCGATGGTGCGGGCCGGCGTGCGCGCGGTGCTCGCCACCGACCCCGGCATCGAGATCGTCGCGGAGGCCGGGGACGGTCGCGCGGCCGTCGACCTGGTCCTGCGCCACCGGCCGGACGTCGTCGTGCTGGACATCAGGATGCCCGGTACCGACGGCATCACCGCGGCCGCCGAGATCCGCCGGGCCGGCGCCGCCGCCGGGATCGTCATGCTGACCACCTTCGGCGAGGACGACTACATCCTGCGGGCACTCGGTGGCGGCGCCAACGGGTTCCTGATCAAATCCGGCGAACCCGAGGAGCTGATCGCCGGGGTGCGGGCGGTCGCGGACGGAGCCGCCTACCTGTCACCCAAGGTGGCCGCCCGGGTGGTCGCCCACCTGGCCGCCGGCGGGGCGGGCGGGTCGGCCGACCGCCGGACCGCCGCCCGGGATCAGGTGGCCGCGCTGACCCCCCGGGAACGCGACGTGCTGGCGCTGGTCGCCGCCGGGTTGTCCAACGGCCAGATCGCCCGCCGGATCGGCGTGGTGGAGGGCACCGTGAAGGCCCATGTGAGCTCCGTCCTGGCCCGGCTCGGGGTGGCCAACCGGGCGGCCGCCGCCGTCCTCGCGCACGAGGCCGGCCTGACCGTCGGCGGCACCTGCGCGGGCGGGCCGCGCGACTGACGGGGCCGACAGCAGCGCGCCGAGCACCGGCACGCCGCTCAGCGTCCCCACCAGCCCGGCGCCCAGTGGGAGCAAGGCGATGAGCACGGCCGCCGTGACGGTGGCGCCGAGCACGGCCCCGGCCAGCACGTCGTGCGGGTAGTGCACCCCCGCTGCCACCCGCAGGGCGGCCGTGGCGCCGCCCACCGGGAGGACCAGCAGCGCCCAGCGCGGCCGCAGCAGGACCAGGCCGGTGGCCAGGGCCGCGGCGAGGGTGGCGTGGTTGCTGGGGAACGACCAGTCGCCGGGTGGCGGGCACTCGGCGGCGGCGAGGACACCGGACAGCGCGCGGCAGGGGCGTTCCTCGTCGATGACGAGCTTCAGCACCTCGCTCGCCCCGTACGCGAGCACCGTGCCGAGACCGGCCAGCAGGGCGCCCGCGACCAGGCGGACCGAGCGCCGGCCCCGGGCGGTCCACCAGCAGAGTGCCAGCAGGAGGCCCAGCACCAGCAGTCCGGCCTCGGTGGCGGGCTCCAACAGCGAGCCCAACCAGTGCGGCGCGTCGGATACGCCCTCGACCACCCGCCGGTAGCCCTCGGCGGACACCCCGCCGAGCACCCGCGCCGGGGCATCCTCGGCACCGTCGGGTGGTCGTGCGGGGGCCAGCCACCCGACCACCCCGGTACCCGCCCCGAGCAGCGCCACCGCCACCGCCGACCGCGCGCCGACGCCGAGGCCGCCCTGCCGCCGTCTGTCTGTTGTCCTGCCCCTGTTCGTCATGGTCAGGACCGTAGGAGCGGGCGGGCGCGGCGACCCGACCCGAAAGACAGGCCGGGACCTGGACGATCGTCAGGGTTGACGGCCACCCGGGCGGTCACCCAGACGGTCACCCGGACGGCCGCCGTGTGCCGCCGCCGCGGATGACCCGTTCGGGCCACGGTCCGCGCGTCGGGTGCCCGGCCGCCCTACTCTCGGGTGAGCGCCCGGCCGGGGGCCGCCGTCACCCGGGAGACCAGTCATGCACCGTCGGACCGCCGTCGTCGGCGTCCTGCTCGCCGCCTCGGCCTTGACCGCGTGCGGGGGAGGCGGACTGACCGCCGGAACGGCGGCGGTGCTGGACGGTCGGCGGATCTCGATCGGGGCGGTCGAGGCCAGGGTGGCGCAGCTGCGGGACGGGACGGGCGGAGCCTCGACGGACGCCCGCGAGCGGGCGGATGCGCCGGCGCGGCAGGCCGTGACGGACCTGGTGCTCGACGCGGTGGTGGCGCGCGCACTGTCCGACCGGCGGCTGACCGTCACCGGCGCCGAGGTCGCGGCCGCCCGGGCGGCGGAGCAGGAGAGGTTCGGCGGCGCCGGACAGCTCGGCCGCGTGCTGGCCGGGGAAGGCGTGCCGGAGGGGGCGATCAACGCCTACTACCGCCGACAGCTGGGCCTCCGCCGCCTTGCCGCGGAGGCCGGCCAGGACGCCACCACCCTGGCGGGTGACGCGGTCGTCCGCCGGGCCCTGGCCGACGCGGCCATCGCCCTGCATCTGCGCGTCAACCCCCGCTACGGCATCTGGGACCCGGAGCACGTCGCCTTGCTCCCGGACAACCCGCCCTGGCTGACTCCGCAGGGCTGACCACCGCCCGGGCGAGAAAATATCTCGACTGGTCTACAGAATCTGAGAAGGCGGGAAGAATCTGTAGACCGGTCTATAGATGCTGGAATCAGCAGACCGGTCTACAGAGGACAAAGTCGGTAGACCGGTCTACATATTTTGAGCTCAGCCGCCCGCCCACTGCCGTCGCCGCCGCCCGGCACTGTCGCCACTGCCCGTACTGCCGCGCCACCCCCCACCCGCCTCGCCCCCACCGCAGCCTGCCGCGCGCGGCAGGACCGCCGAAACCCCCGCGCAGGGCGCCGCCCCGGCCGGGTAGGTTCGGAGCGTGACGAATCTTCCGGGCGCGAAGTTGATCCTGCTCACCACCACCCACCGGGTGGCTCCCGGGCTGCTGGCGTGGCCCGCCTGGGAGGCGTTGCGTACGGCCGGCCGGGTGCTGGCGGGGGACGCCGAGCACCCCCAGCTGGCGGCGGTGCGGCAGGCCGGGGTCGAGGTGGAGGTCGTGGCGCCCGGTTCCGCGCCGGCCCTCGCCCGGCTGTTGACCGGAGGGTCCCCGGAGGCCGGTCCCGTGGTCTGGCTGGGCAGTCCGGACGGCGACCCCGGGCTCACCGACGCACTCGCGCGCCTCGCGGTCGAGCACGCGGGCGAGGTGCCGGAGATCGAGGTGCTGCCCGGTTCGTACGACCTGCCCGGCGCGCGGCTGCTCGACCTGGCCTCCGTCATGGACCGGCTGCGCTCGCCCGGCGGCTGCCCCTGGGACGCCGAGCAGACCCACGGCAGCCTGGTGAAGTACCTGGTCGAGGAGGCCTACGAGCTGGTCGAGGCGATCGAGGAGGGGGATCGCGACACCCTTCGCGAGGAGCTGGGGGACGTCCTGCTCCAGGTCTTCTTCCACGCCCGGATCGCCGAGGAGCACCCCACCGACCCCTTCTCCGTTGACGACGTGGCCGGCGACATCGTGGAGAAGCTGATGTACCGCCACCCGCACGTGTTCGGCGACGTCGAGGCGGAGGGCGCCGCCGAGGTGGAGGCGAACTGGGAGCAGCTGAAGGCCGCCGAGAAGTCGGATCGCGAGTCGGTGCTGGACGGGGTCCCGGCCGGGCTCCCGTCGCTGGCGTACGCGGCGAAGCTGGTCTCGCGGGTACGCCGGTCAGGCTTCACGGGCGTACCGGACGAGGAGTACGTGCTGCCTGCCGCGCTCACCGCGGAGTCGGCGGGCAGGCTGCTGCTCGCGGTGGCGCAGCGGGCGCACGACGCCGATGTGGACGTGGACGCCGCACTGCGCGCAGCCGCCCGCGGCTACCGGGACGCGGTCCGGGCGGCCGAGGGCCTCAAGCCCTGAGGACACGTCCTGGAGACACGTCCTGAGGACACGCCGTGAGGACACGCGGTGAGGGCACACAGTGACGACACGCCGTGAGGGCGCGGCCCGAGGAAACACCTCGGGCCGCGCCCTCACGGCGTACCGGACACGGACAGGTCCTAGACGGCGGCCCGGTCCTCGACCGACCGGCGCTGCCGCGGCACGACCTGGCCGATGACCTCTCCGATCGCCTCGCCGACCAGGGCGACCAGCTCGACGAGGCGCTCCAGGTCGAGGTGGGCGGGCAGCTCGGCGAGCGAGATGATCCGCTCGCCGTCGGGCCCGGCCACGCAGAACAGGTCGATCGGGCCGAGGTGCTTCTCGGCGGTGTCGACCAGGGCCGCGACGTCGCTCGGGCGCCGGATGTCGGCGGACACGCCGACGACCGGGCAGCCCGGCCGATCGAGCTCCGCGGCGAGGTCCTCCGCGATGCCGACCCGCTGGTCGGCGATGAGTGCCCCGGCGGCGCCGGCGGCGGTGAAGCGGCGGGCGAGGTCGGCACCCGACCCGCCTTCCAGTACGGCGATGATTACGACCGCCCCGGTTACCCGCATGCTGGGCTCCTCCCTGGTGGGCGACTCCGCACCGGCGCCCACGATTTCCGTCGGAGGATCGTAGGCAGGTCCTGACCCTCCGCAACAGGGATTACCCCTCAGGTGACCAGGCTCACGCCTCACGGTCGACGATCATCCACCGGATACGGTCGTCGCATGCCAGTTCAGCCCGATTCCGACCAGCCGAGCGGGGGCCGACCGAGCCAGGCCCAGCCGAGCCCGTCGACCCCTGCCTCCCCGGCCCCTGCCTCCCCGGCCCCCACCTGCCCGGTCGCCGCCTACCCCGCCTCGGAGACCCCCGCCTCGGAGACCCCCACCTCCGAGACCCCCGCGCCGGAGGCCCCGACCTCCGCAGCCTCCACTCCCGAGGCCGACACCCCCGGACCCCCCGCCGAAACCCCCCGCCCCCCACTCTTCACGTGGGAGTTCGCCGCCGACCCCTACCCGGCGTACGCCTGGCTGCGCGAGCACGCGCCGGTACACCGCACCACCCTGCCGAGCGGGGTGGACGCCTGGCTGGTGACCAGGTACACCGACGCCAGGCAGGCGCTCGCCGACAGCAGGCTCTCCAAGAACCCCGCCCACCACAGCGGGCAGGCGCACCGCACCGGACGGGTCGGCATCCCGGGCGAACGCCAGGCCGACCTGATGACCCACCTGCTGAACATCGACCCGCCGGACCACACCCGGCTGCGCCGCCTGGTGTCGAAGGCGTTCACGCCGCGCCGGATCGCCGCGTTCGAGCCCCGGGTGCAGCAGCTCACCGACCGGCTGATCGACGGCTTCGCGCAGCGCGGCTCGGCGGATCTGATCCACGAGTTCGCCTTCCCGCTGCCGATCTACGCGATCTGCGACCTGCTCGGTGTGCCGCCCGAGGACCAGGACGACTTCCGGGACTGGGCCGGGATGATGATCCGCCACGGCGGAGGCCCGCGCGGCGGCGTGGCGCGCGCGGTCAAGCGGATGCGGGCGTACCTGGCGGACCTGATCCACCGCAAGCGGGCGGACCTCGGCGACGACCTGATCTCCGGCCTGATCCGCGCCAGCGACCACGGTGAGCACCTGACCGAGAACGAGGCCGCGGCGATGTGCTTCGTACTCTTGTTCGCCGGCTTCGAGACGACCATCAACCTCATCGGTAATGGCATGTACGCGCTGTTCCGCAACCCGGACCAGCGGGCACTGCTCCAGGGGTCGATCGCCCGCGGCGAGACCGGCCTGCTGGACACCGGCATCGAGGAACTCCTGCGCTACGACGGGCCGGTGGAGCTGGCGACCTGGCGGTTCGCGACCAGTCCGCTGACCATCGGCGGGGTGGAGATCCCGGTCGGCGACCCGGTGCTGGTGGTGCTCGCGGCGGCGGACCGGGACCCGGCGCGGTTCGCCGCCGAGAACACCCTCGACCTGGCCCGCGCCGACAACCCGCACCTCGGTTTCGGCCATGGCATCCACTACTGCATCGGCGCTCCGCTGGCCCGGCTGGAGGGCCGCGCCGCGCTGTCCACCCTGTTCACCCGGCTGCCCGATCTGAGGCTCGCCGAGACTCCGGAGAACCTGCGCTGGCGGGGCGGTCTGATCATGCGCGGGCTTCGCGAACTGCCGGTGGAATTCACGCCGGAGATCCCGGTCGGCACATCGGCTGACGTGCAGTCCGAGGGCCCGCCGGAGGACCCGTCCGGCGACCCCTCCGAGACCTCGACGCGCTGACGGGACGTCGCCGCTACCCCGGTATGGCCGATCTGAACCGCCATCAATCCGGACATATCTGCTCCGTTGGTAGGCGATCGGCCACGCGCCGTAATTTCTATGTGATACCGGCGATATGAGCTTGTGATTGATGTGAGGATCTGTCTACTCTCCCTGAAGTTCGCAGCTGCGGACCTCGTGTGCGGAACGCCGAATCCTGCCCGCCGCTTCACGGGAAACCGACCAGACCCTTGGGCAGGGGCGGGGGACCCAGGTTTAGTGCCGTTCCCCACGGCTTGGGGTGAAGCCGCCCGCGCGGGCTGACAGCCTTCCGCGCGACGCGGCCGGGCCACCTCCCGGTCCGAACCCGACAGCTCACCTCGCAGGCGTGCGGAGAGGGACACCTTCATGCTGTTCGTTGGAACCGGCCGTCACCGTCGTCGCACCCAGACCGAGAAGGCCATCGCCGTCGCAGGCGTGGCAGGCGTCGGACTCGCACTGCCGCTCCTCTCCGCCACCGGCGCCTCGGCGGCCCCCGTCTCCACCTGGGACGCGGTCGCACAGTGCGAGAGCGGTGGCAACTGGAGCATCAACACCGGCAACGGCTTCTACGGCGGTCTGCAGTTCACCCCGAGCACCTGGAAGGCGTACGGCGGCGGCTCCTACGCCCCGCAGGCCAACCAGGCCAGCAAGGCCCAGCAGATCTCCGTGGCCGAGAAGGTCCTCGCCTCGCAGGGCCCGGGCGCCTGGCCCGTCTGCTCGCAGAAGGCCGGGCTGAGCAAGGGCGGCGCGCCGGCCTCCGTCGACACCTCGACGGACGCCAAGCCCGCCGCCCCGAAGCCGGCTCAGAAGCCCGCCGCCCAGCAGCCGGTGGCCCCCAAGCCGGTCCAGAAGCCGGCGGCCCAGAAGCCCGCCGCGCAGCAGCCCGTGCAGCAGTACACCCAGACCCCCGGCTTCTCCGGCCAGTCCGGCTGGGACGCCGACGCCAAGGTGTTCTGGTACCAGAACAACGGCGCCTGGTACTGGACCAGCCACCAGAGCGTCTACCAGCAGTACGCCGGCCAGGCCGGGTACCAGGGCGCGAGCCAGGACACCCGCCCGGCCGCCGCCCCGGCCGCTCCGGCTGCTCCCGCCGCCCAGGCCGCCGCGCCGAGGAGCGGTCACGGCTACACCGTCCAGTCCGGCGACACGCTGTCCACCATCGCCGCCGGCCAGAACCTCTCCGGCGGCTGGCAGGCGCTGTACGACGGCAACCGGGGCACCGTCGGCGGCGACCCGGACCTGATCGTCCCCGGCCAGGTGCTCACCCTCGGCTGACCGCCGCACCCCGGCCGCCCGCACCCGCCGCAACCACGGCGCCCACGGCAGCCAGGAGCGCGGCACCCCGCGAGCTCCGCAGCCGCGACCACCGACGCGGTGTCACGAAGGGGGCCGGTTCGGCCCCCTTCGTCCGCCTCTGGGTACATCCCATCGGTCAACCAGGTGAACTACCGGTGGGTAGCCAGGCCACACGCTGAGACGGGACCGAGGCCGACGTGGCCCTGGGAGCCCGTGCGGTTAGGCTCTGGTTCGTAACGACTCCGCAATCGTCCCGCCGACATCACCACCGTCAGCGGGACCCCTGCTTCCGCTAGGAGATGCCTCGTGCCGTCCATCGATGTCGTCGTAGCCCGTGAGATTCTCGACTCGCGTGGCAACCCCACGGTCGAGGTCGAGGTCGGCCTCGACGACGGCAGCACCGGCCGTGCCGCTGTCCCGTCGGGTGCCTCCACCGGGGCCTTCGAGGCCCTGGAGCTTCGCGACGGTGACAAGAACCGCTACTTCGGCAAGGGCGTGGAGAAGGCCGTCCTGGCCGTCATCGAGCAGATCGGCCCGGAGCTGGTGGGCTACGACGCCACCGAGCAGCGCCTGATCGACCAGGCCATGCTCGACCTGGACGCCACCCCGGACAAGTCCTCGCTCGGCGCCAACGCCATCCTGGGCGTCTCGCTGGCCGTCGCGCACGCCGCCTCCGAGGCCAGCGACCTGCCGCTGTTCCGCTACCTGGGCGGCCCGAACGCGCACGTCCTGCCCGTCCCGATGATGAACATCCTCAACGGCGGCTCGCACGCGGACTCCAACGTCGACATCCAGGAGTTCATGATCGCTCCGATCGGCGCGGAGTCCTTCTCCGAGGCCGTCCGCTGGGGCGTCGAGGTCTACCACACGCTCAAGGGCGTGCTGAAGGAGCGCGGCCTGTCCACCGGCCTCGGCGACGAGGGCGGCTTCGCGCCGAACCTGGACAGCAACCGCGAGGCCCTGGACCTCATCACCGAGGCCATCAAGAAGGCCGGCTACGTGCCCGGCAAGGACATCGCGCTGGCCCTGGACGTCGCCGCCTCCGAGTTCTACAAGGACGGCGCCTACCAGTTCGAGGGCAAGGCGATCTCCGCCGCCGAGCTCATCGAGTACTACGCCGAGCTGGTCGCCGCGTACCCGCTGGTCTCCATCGAGGACCCGCTGGACGAGTCGGACTGGGACGGCTGGAAGGCCATGACCGTCAAGCTGGGCGACAAGGTCCAGCTGGTCGGCGACGACCTGTTCGTCACCAACCCGGCCCGCCTGGCCAAGGGCATCGAGACCGGCACCGCCAACGCGCTGCTGGTGAAGGTGAACCAGATCGGCTCGCTGACCGAGACCCTGGACGCCGTCGAGCTGGCCCAGCGCAACGGCTACCGCTGCATGATGTCGCACCGCTCCGGCGAGACCGAGGACGTCACCATCGCCGACCTGGCCGTCGCGACCAACTGCGGTCAGATCAAGACCGGCGCCCCGGCCCGCTCCGAGCGCGTCGCCAAGTACAACCAGCTGCTGCGCATCGAGGAGATCCTCGACGACGCCGCCGAGTACGCCGGCCGCGGCGCCTTCCCGCGGTTCAAGCACGAGGGCTGAGCACGACGGCCGAGCCCGGGGGCCGAGCCCGTCCGGTAGCGCACGCCTGACCGGTGCCCCGCCGTTCACCCCGTAGGGTGGGCGGCGGGGCACCGTCGCGACCAGGAGGGGATACGGGAGATGGCAGGCTGGAGGATCCCGGGCTTGGCGGCCCGGCCTCGCTTCACGAGCCGGGCGACCGTCCTCGTCCTGGTGCTCTGCTCGCTGGTGGCGATCCTGGCCTATCCGACGCGGCAGTTCATCTCCCAGCGTTCCGAGATCTCCGCCCAGCGGGCGAAGGCCGAGCACGCCAGGCAGCAGGTCGAGCAGCTGCGCCGGGACAAGGCCCGCTGGCAGGACCCGGAGTACGTCAAGGCGCAGGCCCGCGCCCGGCTGCACTACGCGATGCCGGGGGAGACCCCGTACATCTCGGTGCCCCCGGCCGGCCAGGGTGCCGTCGGCTCCTCCGCGCCAGCCGGACCGCCCCCCGCCAACCCCTCCGCACCCGGTTCGTCCGGTCCGTCCGGCTCGACCGGGCCGGTGAAGGCCGCCAAGCCCTGGTACGCGAGCGTCTGGGACTCGGTGGATGCCGCCGATACCGCCGCCCTCGCCCCGCCCGCCCCAACAGTCCCCGCCCCCGCCTCCGCTGGAGACAGCTCCCCCCATGACCACTGAGAACCACCCCAACGTCTCCGACACCGACGTCGCGGCCATCGCCGCGCAGCTCGGCCGTGTCCCGCGCGGCCTGCGCGGGGTGGCGCACCGCTGCCCCTGCGGCAACCCGGACGTCGTGGAGACGGCCCCCCGGCTCGCGGACGGTACGCCGTTCCCGACCCTGTACTACCTGACCTGCCCCAAGGCCGCCTCGCTGATCGGCACCCTGGAGGCGGACGGCGTGATGAAGGAGCAGACCGCCCGGCTCGCCGAGGACCCGGAGCTGGCCGCCGCCTACCAGAAGGCGCACGAGGACTACATCGCCCGGCGCGACGCCATCGAGGTGCTGGAGGGCTTCCCGAGCGCCGGCGGCATGCCGGACCGGGTGAAGTGCCTGCACGTGCTGGTCGGCCACTCGCTGGCGGCCGGCGAGGGCGTCAACCCGCTCGGCGACGAGGCGATCGGCATGCTGGAGGACTGGTGGGCCAAGGGCCCGTGTGTCTCCGCCGCCGAGGTCGAGGCCGCCGGTGAGCGGGTGGCGCGCAACCGCGCCAAGGCGCAGGACCACGAGGCGGTCATCGCGGCCAAGCAGCAGAAGGCCGCCGAGCGCGCGGCAAAGAAGGCCGCCGCGGCCGAGGGCGCCGAGGAGGCCGGCGAATGAGCATGACCCGGGTCGCCGCGATCGACTGCGGCACCAACTCGATCCGGCTGCTGGTCGCCGACCTGGACCCGGAGACCGGGGAGATCACCGACCTCGACCGCCGGATGGTCATCAACCGGCTCGGCCAGGGCGTGGACCGGACCGGTCGGCTGCACCCGGACGCGCTGGCCCGCACCTTCGCGGCCTGCCGTGAGTACGCCGAGGTGATCGCCGCCCACGGGGTCGGCCCGGACCGGATCCGCTTCGTCGCCACCAGCGCCTCCCGGGACGCCGAGAACAGCGAGGAGTACGCCCAGGGCGTGCACGACGTCCTCGGTGTCCGCCCCGAGGTGGTCAGCGGCGAGGAGGAGGCGCACCTCTCCTTCGTCGGGGCGACCAAGGAGCTCACCGGCGGTCAGTTCCCGGCGCCCTATCTCGTCTTCGACCTCGGCGGCGGCTCCACCGAGTTCGTACTCGGGGCGCAGGACGTCCAGGCGGCCCGCTCGGTGGACATCGGCTGCGTCCGGCTGACCGAGCGCCACTTCGGCGGCGCCGAGCTGCCGACGCCGGAGCAGGTCGAGGAGGCCCGGGCGCACGTCCGGGCCGAGCTGGACAAGGCCGAGCAGGCCGTCCCGCTGACCGGTGCGGCCACCCTGGTGGGTCTCGCCGGGACGGTCACCACGGTCTCCGCGATCGCCCAGGACCTGCCCGCGTACGACAGCGAGGCGATCCACCACTCGCGGATCAGCCGGGAGCGGGTGGCCGCGATCGCCGCCGACCTGCTCGGCTCCACCCACGCCCAGCGGGCGGCCATCCCGTCGATGCACCCGGGCCGGGTGGACGTGATCGCGGCCGGTGCGCTGGAGCTGCTGGAGATCATGGAGCGGACGGGCGCCGCCGAGCTGGTGGTCAGCGAGCACGACATCCTCGACGGCATCGCCTGGAGCATCGCCTCCTGAGCAGCGGACCGGCCGGGCCGCCCCCCGGGGGCCTCCCGGCCGGTACGGCGGAGTGCGGCCGGTACGGTCTCCAGACCGTGTGCGGGCCTTACGTTTTCGGCCCCGGAGCCCCGTTCAGGGGCCCGGGGCCGCGCCGCGCCCGGGGCTCCGCGGGAAAGTTCGTGAATTTCTTCACATGGCGATCGGGCCATTCGTTGCACCCGATGGTCCGCTACGTCCGAAATGTGGGACCGAAGGCCTGCTCGGCGCGCCGACCGCTGGATCGCAGGTGGCACCCCCCTGCAGGTTTGAAAATCGAAATCACATGCGGGAACCCAGGCCTGGTACGGATCGTTGCTGCTCAGCCGGGTCATTCCCGCCCGGGTGCCCGCCGGACGCCCCTTCGGTCGGAGGTCCGGCACCCGGCACCCTGAAAAGGGGCCGCGAAGTGTAGCACAGGGTGTCCAGGAGCTTGTGACCGGGCTCACGAAGGCTGCTCCGGGCGGTGCTGGATACTTTCGGATATGAGCACCACGGAGCGTCCTCGCATCCTCATTGTCGGCGGTGGTTACGTCGGCCTGTATGCCGCGATGCGCATCCTCAAGAAGATGCGCTACGGGGAGGCGACCGTCACGGTCGTCGACCCGCGGTCGTACATGACGTACCTGCCCTTCCTCCCCGAGGCGGCCGGCGGCAACGTCGCGCCTCGCAACCTCGTCGCCCCGCTGCGCAGCGCCCTGAAGAAGGCGGAGGTGCTCACCGGTGCTGTCACCGGTGTGGACCACGCCCGCAAGGTCGCCACGATCCAGCCGGCGGCAGGCGACTCGTACGAGCTGCCCTTCGAGTACCTGGTCGTCGCGACCGGCTCGGTCTCCCGCACCTTCCCGATCCCGGGTCTGGCGGAGCACGGCATCGGCATGAAGACGGTTGAAGAGGCCATCAGCCTCCGCAACCACGTCATGGCGCAGCTGGACAAGGCCGAGTCCACCACCGACGAGGCGGTCCGCCGCAAGGCGCTGACCTTCGTCGTCGTCGGCGGCGGCTTCGCCGGCGTCGAGACGATCGCCGAGATCGAGGACATGGCGCGCGACGCCGCCAAGATCTACCGGACCGTCAGCCGCGACGACATGCGCTTCATCCTGGTGGAGGCGGCCAACCGCATCCTCCCGGAGATGGGCCCGGACCTCGGTCTGTGGACCAAGGAGAAGCTCGAAGAGCGCAACATCGAGATCTACATCGAGACCTCGATGGACTCCTGCGTCGACCAGCACGTCGTGCTGAAGAACGGCGTCGAGGCGGACGCCTCCACCATCGTGTGGACGGCGGGCGTGAAGCCGAACCCGGTGCTGGCCAACTTCGGCCTGCCGCTGGGCCCGCGCGGCCACGTCGACACCGCGCCGACCCTGCAGGTCCAGGGCTTCGACTACGTCTGGTCCGCCGGTGACAACGCGCAGGTCCCGGACCTCGCCGCCGGTGAGGGCGCCTGGTGCCCGCCGAACGCGCAGCACGCCGTCCGTCAGGCCGCCGTCCTCGGCGACAACGTGATCTCCGGCATGCGCGGCTTCCCGCAGCAGGAGTACAAGCACAAGAACCTGGGTGCGGTTGCCGGTCTCGGTCTGCACAAGGGTGTGGCGATCCTCTTCGGCAAGTACAAGCTGAAGGGCCGTCCGGCCTGGTGGTTCCACCGCCTGTACCACGGCGCCATGGTCCCGACCATGAACCGCAAGGTCCGCGTGTTCACCGACTGGACCCTGGCCGTGTTCCTGAAGCGCGAGGCCGTCGGCCTGGCCCAGATGGAGAAGCCGTTCGAGGCGTTCCAGGAGGCTGCGGCGCCCGCGCCGAAGCCCGTCGAGGCCGCCAAGCCGGCCGCCGACAAGGAACTCGCCACCAGCAAGTAAGCGACTGAGATCCCGGTGTGGGAGCACCGGGAAATGAGTCGGAGGCCCTCCGCCCGGCAGCGTCGCCGGACCACGACCTCCGTGGTGCTCAGCCGGCCGTGCGACCGGGCGGAGTACAGAAGTACGGGAAGTCCCCCACCGAACCCTCCGGTGGGGGACTTCCCGTTTGTGCGGACCGTGCGAGTGGACCGTTCGAGCGGTCCGTGCGGCCGGATCGTGCGAGCGGATCGCGCGAGCGGTCCGGTGGTGCGGGCCCGTGGAACGGACCACCGCCCGGACCGCCTGGGTGGCGGTCCGGGCGGTCCGGGCGGTGGGGCGGCCCGGATGGGTCAGTCGGTCTTGATGCTCTCCAGGATGTCCAGCTTGGAGGCCCGGCGGGCGGGCCAGATCGCGGCCACCAGGCCGACCAGACCGGCCAGGGCGAGGAAGAGCAGCAGCTGGCCGAAGGGCAGCACGGTGGTCAGACCGGTCATGCTGGACTTCAGGGTGCCGTTGATCGCCCAGGCGATGAAGCAGCCGAGCAGCAGGCCGACGCCGGCGCCGAAGACCGAGATCACCACGGACTCCAGACGGACCATCCGCTTGATGCCGCCGCGGTCCAGGCCGATCGCCCGCAGCATCCCGATCTCGCGCTTGCGCTCGAAGACCGACATCGCCAGCGTGTTGACCACACCGAGGATCGCGACGATCACCGACATCGCCAGCAGGCCGTACATCATGTTCAGGGCGAAGGTGATGATCTGGCTGAAGTCGTCCCGGACGTCCTGCTTGGACTTGACCTCGATGACCGGGTTGGCGCCGGTGGCGTCCTTGAGGGCCTGCTTCAGCGAGCCGGAGGCGCCGTCGGCACCCTTGACCAGGACGTCGCTGATGTACGGCTCGGGCTCGTGCTTGGCGATCTCCGAGTTGGCCATCATGACCGGGCCGAGCATCGCGCTCGCCTCGTAGACACCGCCGACGGTGACCTGCCCGGTGCTGTCGTCCGAGTAGGTGACGGTCATGGTGGACCCGGGGCTGAGCGTGTTCTTCTTGGCGTAGTCCGCGTCGACCAGGATCTGGCCCTTGGCGAGCCCGGCGGTGGAGCCGCTGGTCAGCTTGACCGCGACGAGCTTGTCGAAGCTGTCGGTGTTCAGGCCGGTGATCGACTTCTGGGTGCCGTTCAGGTCCCAGTAGACGGTGGTGAGCGGCGAGGAGGCCGCCACCCCCGGGGCCTTGGCGATCTCGGCCGGGACCTTCGCCGAGAGGCTCATCCCGTTGGCGGCCGAGACCAGGTAGTCGGCGTTCATCGAGCTGGTGACGGCCTTGTCGAGCGCGCCGCCGACCGAGGCGCCGATCACCGTGAGGCCGGAGACCAGGGTCAGGCCGATGGTGAGCGCGGCGGCGGTGGAGGCGGTGCGGCGCGGGTTGCGCACCGCGTTGCGCCGGGCGAGCGTGCCCGGGGTGCCGGCCAGCTTGGCGAGCACCGGGCCGAGCAGGGCGATCACCGGCCGGGAGAGCAGCGGCAGCAGGACGAAGACGCTGACCAGGGTCAGGAAGGCGCCGAGGGCGACCGGCATCCGGCCGTCCCCGTTGCCGGTGGAGGCGCCGAAGGCGATCAGGGCGACGCCGCCGGCCGCGCCGACCGAGCCGATCGCGTTGCGGACCACCAGGCTCTTCTGGCTGCTCGGCTGGTCGCCGCTGCTCATCGCGGCCACCGGGGCGATCCGGGCGGCGCGCAGGGCGGGCAGCAGGGCGGAGAGCACCGTCACCAGGACGCCGACCACCAGGGTGACCACGACGGTGAGCGGCTTGATCACCAGCGAGCCGGAGGGCATGTCGGTGCCCAGTGCGCCGATCAGGGACTGCATCCCGGCGCCGATGCCGACGCCGGCCACCAGGCCGGCCACGGCGGAGCCCGTCCCGATCGCCAGGGCCTCGATCAGCACGGACGCGGTGACCTGCTTGCGGCTGGCACCGATCGCCCGCAGCAGCGCGAGCTCCTTGGTGCGCTGGGCGACCAGCATGGTGAAGGTGTTGGCGATGATGAAGATGCCGACGAAGAGCGAGATCCCGGCGAACGCGAGCAGCATGGTGCGCATGCCGTCGGTGCCCTGGGCGATCATCTTCTGGTCTTCGTCCTTGAGCTGCTGACCGGTCTCGACGTGGATCTGCTGGCCGGTCGGGAGCTTCTGCTGGGCCTGGGCGAGCAGGGCGTCCTCGGTGGTGCCGGGCTTGGCGGTGAGCACGATGCTGCTGTAGCGGCCGGGCTCCAGCAGCAGCTGCTGGGCGGTGCCGCGGTCGAACAGGGTCAGCGTGCCGCCGGTGTTGACCACCGGGTCGTCGGTGGTGAAGATGCCGGTCAGCCGGGCCTCGACGACCGGGCCGTTGGAGGCGACGCGGACGGTGTCGCCGACCTTGTAGCCGCCCTTGTCGGCGGTCTTGCGGTCGAGTGCGATCTCCTTGGCCGTCTTCGGGCCCTGGCCCTCGGCTATCGGGTAGCGCGCGTCCCTGCCGTCCGGGCCGGGGGCGAAGTTGGCGCCCTTGGAGGTCCAGGCCTGGCCGATCAGGTTGCCGCTGCGGTCGGCGACGCCGGTGAAGCCGCTGACCACGCCGCGGGCGCCGGCGGCGCCGGGCAGCGCGGCGAGCTGCTGGACGGTCGCGTCGGTCAGGGTGGCCTGGCTCTTCTCGCTCTTGTCCCGGGCACTCGCGCCGGAGCCGGCGGCCCGGTCCACGATCTGCACCGACACGTCGGAGTAGCTCTTGGAGTTGCTGTCCTCCATGGCCTTGCCGAAGGTGTCGGAGAAGACCATGGTGCCCGCCACGAAGGCGGTGCCCAGCATGACGGCCAGAGCCGTCATCAGGAGTCGGCCCTTGTGGGCCAGCACATTGCGCAGTGCGGTGCGGTACATGGGGTGTCCTGGGTTTCGAGGAGGGACGGGCTGCTACCGGCGGAGCGTCAGCTCGTCCGGCCCTTGGCGTCGAAGCGGCGCATGCGGTCCAGGACGGTGTCGGCGGTGGGGTTGGTGAGCTCGTCGACGATGCGGCCGTCGGCGAGGAAGACGACGCGGTCCGCGTAGGCGGCGGCGACGGGGTCGTGGGTGACCATGACGACGGTCTGGCCGAGTTCGCGTACGGAGTTGCGCAGGAAGGAGAGGATCTCGGCGCCGGAGCGGGAGTCGAGGTTGCCGGTCGGTTCGTCGGCGAAGATGATGTCGGGCTTTCCGGCGAGGGCGCGGGCGCAGGCGACGCGCTGCTGCTGGCCGCCGGAGAGCTGGCTGGGGCGGTGGGAAAGGCGGCCGGAGAGGCCGACGGTGTCGACGACGCGGTCGAGCCAGGGCTTGTCGGCCTTGCGGCCGGCGATGTCCATGGGGAGGGTGATGTTCTCCAGCGCGGTCAGCGTGGGGAGCAGGTTGAAGGCCTGGAAGATGAAGCCGATGTGGTCGCGGCGCAGCTGGGTGAGCTGCTTGTCCTTGAGGCCGACCAGCTCGGTGTCGCCGATGGTGGAGGAGCCGGAGGTGACGGTGTCCAGGCCGGCCATGCAGTGCATGAGGGTGGACTTGCCGGAGCCGGAGGGGCCCATGATGGCGGTGAACTCGCCCTGCGGGAAGGTCACGCTGACGTTGTCCAGGGCGACGACGCGGGTCTCCCCCTCCCCGTAGACCTTGTTGAGGCCGGTGGCGCGGGCGGCCGCCCGGCCGGTGCGGACGGCGGTTGCGGTCGACGTGGTCACGGGGGTGCTCCTTGTGTAGCGGACTGGGGGAGAGGGGCTGGACGGCCGGATCCCCGGGGGTTCCGGCGGTATCCCCATACTCCGCTACGTGATCATGGTTGTTCGTCGCTCCGCGGGACGGTTGGCGGGACCGCCGCTGGGCGTACGCCCTGATGAAGGCCTCATCCTCCGGTATGACACGGACCCTGAGCGGGGGCCGTTGGCCGGAACCCACGCTTCCGGTGGCCAAATCACGGACTGTTCGTCAGATGGCAAGGAAACATGACAACTTCCCTGGCCGGGAACATGCGAAAGGGGGAGGCGGGCGACTAGGCTCAGGGGTGGCCCGCCCCGGAGCGGCTTACCTCCGGCCGGCGGCGGTGCCGGTCCGCAGCGCGCCCGGATGGTGGAACGCAGACACGGGCAGCTTAAAACTGCTTGGCCGTGAGGCCGTGCCGGTTCGAGTCCGGCTCCGGGCACCACTCGAAGCGGGGGCGCCGCCGGGCGTCCCCGCCGAGCGCCCCCCGGTAGATCCTCCTCGCGGCGTATCCCTATTTTTTTGCCAAGCCATTACCCTTGTGCTTCGGGCGGCGCCAGTGCCGCCACGGAGGGAATGAGCAATGAGAAGCAGCAACCCGGTCTTCTCGCGGGAGGGATCCTTCACCCGCGAGCCCGGCTACGCGGGTTTCGGCACCACGCAGGCCCCGCCGGCCGGGAGCCCGTACGCGAACCAGCCCGGTGGGCAGGGCAACCCGTACGGCAACAACCCGTACGCGGGCAGCCCGTACGGCCAGCAGCCGCAGGGACAGGGCCCGCTGACCGACGAGCAGCTCGTCGAGATGTACCAGGCGCCGTCGGCCGGTCCGCTGGCGACGGGTCGGATGACGCTCGACGACGTGGTCGCGCGTACCGCCATGACGCTGCTCACCCTGGTCGCCGCCGGCGCGGTCGCCTGGTTCGTGCTGCCGACCGAGAACTACGGCTACGCGACCGGCGCCTCGTTGATCGCCCTTGTGGTCGGCCTGTTCATCACGTTCAAGCCGAACGTCAGCCCGGCGCTGATCCTCGTGTACGCGGGTCTGCAGGGCTTCGCGCTCGGGGCGATGACGCACTTCCTCAACACCATCTGGGAGGGCATCGCGATCCAGGCGGTGCTGGGCACCGCGGCGGTCTTCGCCGCGATGCTGCTCGCCTACAAGTCCGGCCGGATCCGGGTGACCGCCCGCTACCAGCGGATCGGCATCGCGATCGGCATGGGCTTCGCGATCCTGATGCTGGTCAACGTGCTCGCGGGGGTGTTCGGCTCCGGCCTGAACCTCTGGCAGGGCCCGCTGGGCGTCGTGGTCGGGCTGGTCGGTATCGCCATCGGCGCCTTCTACCTCTCGCTGGACTTCAGCGAGATCGAGCGGGCGATCGCCCAGGGCGCCCCGCAGAAGGAGGCCTGGCGGGCCGCCTTCGGGCTGACCCTGTCGCTGGTCTGGATCTACATCGAGATGCTGCGGCTGATCGCGAGCCTGCGCGGCGACGACTAGGCCCTGTCCGGCCCTCGTAGCCCCACCGCACTGTGCACGGCCCGCCGGGCCCCGGAGCCTCCCGCTCCGGGGCCCGGCGGCGTTCGTTAGGCTCGCCGCATGCCCGAAGCAACGCCCCTCGTGGAAGCCGTCGACTCCCTGGCGGATCGTTTCCGCTCCATGCCGCAGAGCCGACTGCTGGGCGCGGTGCCCGGCCACGCCTCGCGGGCGGCGGCCGCGCTGGCGCTGGCCAGGTGGCTGGCCGGGGCGGCGCAGGCGGTGGAGGGGCTGCCGGTGCGGGACTTCCCGGACGCCGGGGCGTTCGCGGTCGGCGACCAGCTCGCGGTGGCCGGGCACGATCTGGCGGCCGCGCTGGCGGTCCTGCCGGAGGGTGCCCGGGTGCTGCTGCCCGGACCGGCGGACGGACCGGCCGCCTTCAACGGCACCACGGCCGACGGCACGGGGGTCGACGGCACGGGGGGCGACGGTGCGGGGGGCGACGGTGCGGGGGTCGACGGTGCGGCGGTGCTGGCCGGGGCCCTGGCCGAGGTGGCCGCCACCGCCGGCCTCTGCGCCTGAGCGGCGCGGGCCCGGACAGGCGAAAGGCCGCCCGGATCGGTAACCCCCCGATCCGGCCGGCCTCCTGGTGAGGTGTCAGATGCTCGCGACCACCCGGTCGGCGAGCACGTACACGGCGTCCTCGTCGGTGGAGAAGGTCAGCGAGTACGAGCCGGAGAACCGCGAGCCGCCGAGCAGTCGGACGTCCTCGCCGGCCCGGACGGCGTCGATCAGCCGGTAGGCGGCCTCGCGGTCGCCCGGGGCCACGCAGAGCGTGGTGCCGTCGGCGAAGGCGTAGACGTCCAGGGTGCCGAGCGGGCCGGGGCGGACGTCGGTCAGGGCGACGCACTCCTCGGCGAGCGTGGCCAGCCGGGTGTCGGTCCACTCGCGGGACGGCGCCTGGCTGGGCACGAAGTCGGGGTGCGAGGGGTGGCGGCGCGGGTCGGGGGCGGCCACCGGGGCCTCCTCGACGGCCGACTCGGTGTCCAGCAGCCCGGCCTCCAGACCGGTGGCCAGCAGGTCCGCCTCGCGCCGGGCCCGGGCGTCACCGCCGGTCTCGGCGGCGGGCGCGCCCGCCGGGTGCCCGGGGCGCAGCGGGGCGCCGCCCTCGGGGCCCGCTCCCGGGTCGACCGGGCCGGTGCCGCCCTCGTTGATCAGGTCCTCCAGCGCGGAGCGCAGCGCCTCGCCGAACTCCGGGTCCATGGTGCCGGAGTTGTCGACGGCGTCCTGCGGGCCGGTCGGCCGGGGGAAGAAGAGCGGCCACTCCTCGGTGCTGCCGAGCACGCTCGCGAAGGGGGAGTCGAACAGCGGCGCGTCCTCGGCCGCGCGGGCCTCCTGCTCGGCCCAGAACGCACGGGCCTCGGTGATCTCGCGCTCGCGGTCGGCGGCGAGGGCCTCGGTCACGGCCCGGCGTATCGCGGCCTCGTCGACGGGTGCGGGCTCGGCCGGGGCCTGCGCGTCCAGCCGGCGGGAGAGCCCCCGGACGTGGAACAGCACGGTGGTCGACACGGTGATCAGGATCAGCAGCAGGATGGTGTAGACGGCGCTCACGGAACGTACTCCTAGGGAGGAGTGGAACGGGGTTACCTCTCCACACTGCCGCATGCGGGGGTGTTACCGCAGTGGCGAATGTCTAATTTGTCCGTGACTTTCGCACTTGTCCCCAAATTGTTAGGTAACACCGTTCTACGCTGCGGAGTTGATCCGCTCCGCACTGTCGATTTCCGGGCCGTTTTCGAAAGGAAAGAGGGCCGGATCGACCTCGCGGTGTGATCCAGCCCTCAATTACTCTGCGTCACTCCAAACGGGTGGTCTGGACCGCGCGGGCTTGACGCGGGAGGGTCAGCTGAGCCGCTCGATGACCATCGCCATGCCCTGGCCGCCGCCGACGCACATGGTCTCCAGGCCGAACTGCTTGTCGTGCCACTGCAGGGAGTTGATCAGGGTGGTGGTGATCCGGGCGCCGGTCATGCCGAAGGGGTGGCCGACCGCGATCGCACCGCCGTTGACGTTCAGCCGGTCGAGGTCGATGCCGAGGTCCCGGTAGGACGGGATGACCTGGGCGGCGAAGGCCTCGTTGATCTCGACCAGGTCGATGTCGCCGATGCTCAGCCCGGCGCGGCGCAGCGCCTGCTTGGAGGCCTCGACCGGGCCGTAGCCCATGATCTCGGGGGAGAGGCCGCTGACACCGGTGGAGACGACCCGGGCGAGCGGGGTGATGCCCAGCTCGCGGGCCTTGGTGTCGGACATGATGACCAGCGCGGCGGCGCCGTCGTTCAGCGGGCAGCAGTTACCGGCGGTCACGGTGCCGTCGGGGCGGAACACCGGCTTCAGGCCGGAGACGCCCTCCACGGTGACGCCCGCGCGCGGGCCGTCGTCGGTGCTGACCACGGTGCCGTCCGGCAGCGTGACCGGGGTGATCTCGCGCTCCCAGAAGCCGGCCTTGATGGCGGCCTCGGCGAGGTTCTGCGAGCGCACGCCGAACTCGTCCTGCTCGGCCCGGGTGATGCCCTTGAGCGCGGCCAGGTTCTCGGCGGTCTGGCCCATCGCGATGTAGGCGTCCGGGACGAGGCCGTCCTCGCGCGGGTCGTGCCACTCGCCGCCGCCCACCTCGGCCCGCTTGGCGGTCCGGGCCTGGGCCGTGTCGAAGAGCGGGTTCATGGTGCCCGGCATGCCGTCCGAGGTGCCGTTGATGCTGCGCGAGACGGTCTCCACACCGGCCGAGATGAAGACGTCGCCCTCGCCCGCCTTGATCGCGTGCAGTGCCATCCGGGTGGTCTGCAGCGAGGACGAGCAGTACCGGGTGATGGTGGCGCCGGGCAGGTAGTCCATGCCCATCTGGACGGCCACGATGCGGGCCAGGTTGTGGCCCTGCTCGCCGCCGGGCAGGCCGCAGCCCAGCATCAGGTCGTCGATGTCGCGCGGGTCGAGCTGGGGCACCTTGGCCAGCGCGGCGCCGATGATGTGCGCGGTCAGGTCGTCCGGGCGGACGTCCTTGAGCGAACCCTTGAACGCCCGGCCGATCGGCGAACGGGCGGCGCTGACGATGACGGCTTCGGGCATGGCGTGCTCCTCGCTGAGTGACCTTCGGGCTGGGGGCGCCCCGTCCCGGGCCGACGGGCGGCCGGGCGGGACGGTCGGACGCCCGGGAGGAAAGTTACCGCCTGGTAGGTCAGGCGTCACCCGCCCCGGCGTGTGAGCTCGCCGACGTGTTCCCGTCCGTTTCCGGCGGGCGGGCGACGGTCGCCTCGGCCGCCAGGGAGCCGGGCAGGCCGACCCGCAGCCGGTGGCGCAGCAGCGCCCAGCGCCGGGCCGCACCCTCGGCTCCGACGGCGGCCACCTCGGTGCCGGCCCGGTCGGCCGCGGCCGCGGCGGCCACCGCCACCGGCAGCACCGTGTCGCCGGGCACCGGGCCGCTCGGGCGGTCCTCCTCCGGCCACAGGCCGAGCGCCGCGCAGAGCGAGGGCAGGACGGCCATCGCGGCGGTCGCGTAGCCCTGCGCCGAGGGGTGGTAGCGGTCGGCGGCGAACATCTCCGGGCGGGCCGCGAACTCCGGCCCGAGCAGCGAGCCGAGCGAGACCGTCCGGCCGCCCGCCTCCACCACGGCGATGGTCTGGGCGGCGGCCAGCTGGCGGCTCAGGCGCCGGGCCACCCAGCGCAGCGGCGGGTGGACCGGCTTGATCGTCCCGAGGTCCGGGCAGGTGCCGACCACCACCTCGCAGCCGTTGGCGCGCAGCGCCGCGACCGCCTCGCCGAGCTGGCGGACGGCGAGCTGGGCCGGGCTGTGCCGGGTGACGTCGTTGGCGCCGATCATGATCACGGCGATGTCGGGGCGGTGCGGCAGGGCCAGCTCCAACTGGCCGGAGAGGTTCGCCGAGCGCCCGCCGGAGCGGGCCACGTTGATCAGCCGGACCGGCCGCTCGGCCACCGAGGCGAGGCCCGCGGCGAGCAGGGCGCCCGGGGTCTCGCGGGCGCGCAGCACCCCCAGGCCGGCGGCGGTGGAGTCGCCGAGGAAGGCGAGCACCAGCGGTGGCTGCGGCTCGGTGCCGGTGTCCGCGAAGGCCTCGCCGTAGACGCCGTCGGCCTTGGGAGGGTCGCCCTCCAGGATGCCGATGGCCTGCACGGCCAGCTTGCTCTCGGTGAGCAGCAGGCCCACCAGGCCCACCCCCAGCAGGCCCAGCCCGCCGCCGCCGTACGCCGCCGCGGTGGCGATCCGGCGGGCCACCCGGGCCCGCGACTCCTGTGTCCCTGACATCCGGTGCCCCCTCCACGTCCTCGTGCCGCCCCTGCGGGGCGCTCCCGTTGCCTGCACCCCCCTCCTACCCGTCCCCGGCCGCAAGCTATCGGCGGGCGTGGGCCATCCGTGGGGCGGCCGCCCGGCGGCCGGTCCGGGGGCGGTGTGACGCAAGGGCGGGCTGGGGCCGGTGGCACGCCCTAGGCTTTGCAGTACCGAATGCACTTGCATGCCCACAGACCGGGAGGACCCCCGTGCGGTACCACAACTCGATCATCGACCTGGTCGGCAACACGCCGCTGGTCAAGCTGAACAAGGTCACCGAGGGCATCAGCGCGACCGTGCTGGCCAAGGTCGAGTACTTCAACCCCGGCGGCTCGGTCAAGGACCGCATCGCGATGCGCATGATCGAGGCCGCGGAGGCCTCGGGCGCGCTCAAGCCCGGCGGCACGATCGTGGAGCCGACCTCCGGCAACACGGGTGTCGGGCTGGCGATCGTGGCCCAGCAGAAGGGCTACAAGTGCATCTTCGTCTGTCCGGACAAGGTGTCCACTGACAAGATCAACACGCTGCGCGCGTACGGCGCCGAGGTGGTCGTCTGTCCGACCGCCGTCGCCCCGGAGCACCCGGACTCGTACTACAACGTCTCCGACCGGCTGGTCCGGGAGACCCCGAACGCCTGGAAGCCGGACCAGTACTCCAACCCGGACAACCCGGCCTCGCACTACCACTCCACCGGTCCGGAGCTGTGGGAGCAGACCGAGGGGCGGATCACCCACTTCGTGGCGGGCGTCGGCACCGGCGGCACCATCTCCGGCACCGGCAACTACCTGAAGGAGGTCTCCGGCGGCAAGGTCAAGGTGATCGGCGCCGACCCGGAGGGCTCGGTCTACTCGGGCGGCACCGGCCGGCCGTACCTGGTCGAGGGCGTCGGTGAGGACTTCTGGCCGACCGCCTACGACCGCGCCGTCGCGGACGGGATCGTCGCCGTCTCCGACAAGGACTCGTTCCAGATGACCCGCCGCCTGGCCAAGGAGGAGGGCCTGCTGGTCGGCGGCTCCTGCGGGATGGCCGTGGTGGCCGCGCTGGAGGTCGCCAAGGACCTCGGCCCGGACGACGTGGTCGTCGTGCTGCTGCCGGACGGCGGCCGCGGCTACCTGTCCAAGATCTTCAACGACGACTGGATGGCCGACTACGGCTTCCTGCCCTCGGCCACGGACGAGGCGCACATCGGCGAGGTGCTGGGCCGCAAGGACGCCATCGAGCACGAGGGCATCCCGCAGTTCGTCCACATGCACCCCAACGAGACCGTCGCCGAGGCGGTGCGGGTGCTGCGCGAGTACGGCGTCTCGCAGATGCCGGTGGTCTCCCCGGGTGCCGGGCACCCCGACATCATGGCCGGCGAGGTGATCGGCTCGGTGGTCGAGAAGCTGCTGCTGGAGGGCGTCTTCTCGAACGAGATCCAGCTGACCGACACCCTGGACAAGGTGATGTCCAAGCCGCTGCCGGTGGTCGGCTCGGGTGAGACGGTCACCAACCTGATGGCCGTGCTGGAGAAGTCCGACGCCGCGGTGGTGCTGGTGGAGGGCAAGCCGCAGGGCATCGTCACCAGCCAGGACCTGCTGGGGTTCCTCGCCAGCCGGGTCGCGCACTGACGCCTGGTCAGTCCTGACCGCTCCTGGTGCGGCTGAGGATTCGTCCACGGCTGAAGTGGTACACCGGCGTCACCTGCGCGCAGCACGTGGTTAACAACGGTCGGGCATCGTTGTGTGCACGGCAAGAAGCCGAGCGAGACGACGGCAACCGTCCGGGAGCGGCTCCCCGGCGACCGTGGTCGTCTCCGGACACACTGGCCGGCCCTGACCCGGCCGACCGTGTCCCGCCCTCCCTCCCCGGCATCGGGAGCGGGAGGGGCCCGCCAGTGGGAGGCGCCGTCGTCCCGCCCCTGTCCGGCTTCGGCCGGTCGACAGGGTGCGGCGGCTCCCACGGGCGTTCACCGCGCCGCTTGGCGCGTCTCCGCGGTTCCCGGGTGGGGGAGTCCGGCGGAGGCGGCGGGCCGGTCCCTCCCTGGAGGGGCCGGCCCTTCCGGTGTCCGTTTCCCGTAACCTCGCACGCATGACCAGCACTGACACGACCGGCCAGGACGCCCCGCGCTACGTCCGGCTCAGCATCGAGCTCATCGCAGAGATCACCGACGAGCAGGCGCTCAAGGCGGCCGCCCTGCAGCAGGTGACGGCCGACGAGTACCTCGACGACGACGAGCGCGCCCAGTCCGTCGAGGCCATCGAGGTGGACCCGTCCGGTTCCCTCGCCCACTTCATCGACCCGGTCGCCCTGCTCGGCGACGTCCCCGGGGTGGAGCTCGCCTCGGCGACCTGGGAGTCCGCGCAGACCGAGTTCGACCCCGAGGGGGAGTGGGACGAGTACACGGTGGAGGAGTCCGCCGAGTAGCCATCCCCGGGGGGCGACCCCCACCGTCACATCGTGTGACTGCCCGGTCTGCCCTGTGCAGGCCGGGCATTTTGTCCATATTTGGCGGGAAGTTGAGTAGTCTCATACGATCGCTTCCCGTTGGCGGTGGAACCGTGAAGGGTCGGATTGCGTTCTTCTATCCGTAATGCCCGGGATGATCAGCAGGGAGAGCGTGACGTGACTGCACGGGACGGGCAGGGTCGGTCGGCCGGGAGCAACTGGAGCCGGCGCGGCGTGCTGGCGGGTCTGATCGGGGCGCCGGTCCTGCTGCTGGCGGCCTGCAACGACGACAAGAGCGGCTCGGCCGGGTCCAGCGGCAGCGCAGGCGGCGGCGGAACGGCGGGCACCCCGGGCGCCGGCGGTTCGGGCGGGCCGACGACCGCCGCGAGCAGCTCGCCGAAGACCTCGGCCGCCGTCATCACCGTCACCCCCGCCGACGGCGCCACCGGTGCCAGCTTCAGCGACCCGGTCAAGGTCGCCGTCGCCAACGGCACCCTGGGCTCGGTCAAGGTCACCGACGCCGCCGGAAAGGCCCTGGCGGGCCAGCTCTCCTCCGACGGCACCGGCTGGACCTCCGCGGCCGCGCCGGCCAGCGGCACCAAGTACACGGTCGCCGCCACCGCCACCGACAAGGACAAGCTGGAGGCGGACTCCAACACCTCCTTCACCACGGCGACCCCGGCCAACACCTTCGTGGGCTACTTCACCCCCGAGGACGGCTCCACCGTCGGCGTCGGCATGCCGGTCTCGATCAACTTCAGCAAGCCGGTCACCGACCGCAAGACCGTCCAGCAGGCGATCACGGTGACAGCCGAGCCGGGCGTCGAGATCGTCGGGCACTGGTTCTCCAGCACCCGTCTCGACTTCCGTCCCCAGGAGTACTGGGCGAAGGGCACCAAGGTCACCGTCAAGCTCCGGCTCAAGGACGTCGAGGGCGCCAAGGGCGTGTACGGCACCCAGTCGAAGGACGTCCGCTTCACCATCGGCCGGGCCCAGACCAGCGTCGCCGACCTCGCCACCAAGAAGCTCACCGTCACCACCGACGGCCAGGTGAGCGCCGTCTACGCGATCTCCGGCGGCGCGCCCGAGTACCGCACCTGGGGCGGCAAGATGGTCATCTCCGAGCAGTTCCAGCAGACCCGGATGAACTCGCAGACCGTCGGCCTCGGCAGCGAGTACGACATCTCCGACGTGCCGCACGCCCAGCGCCTGACCACCTCCGGCACCTTCATCCACGGCAACTACTGGTCGCCGTCCTCGATCTTCGGCAGCCAGAACACCAGCCACGGCTGCATCGGCCTGAAGGACGCCAAGGGCGGGCAGGACCAGAGCACCGACGGCTACCGGTTCTACAAGAGCTCGATGGTCGGCGACGTGGTCGAGGTCGTGAACTCCGGCGACAAGACCGTGGAGCCGTCCAACGGCCTGAACGGCTGGAACCTGGGCTGGGCCGCCTGGACGGCCGGCAGCGCGATCTGACCCGAGCGGCCCGCGGGCCGGTCCGGCTCCTGCCGGGTCGGCCCGCGCCGTGTCGGGGCTTTGGTGCGCTGTGTTGGACCCCGCCGGAGGGTAGCCCGGCCGGCGGGGTCCAACGCGACGACCGAAACCCGCCGGACTCGGCGCGGCTTCGGCGGGAGGCTGGGGGCATGACGACCACCGCCCCCGCCCTGACCGTCCGGCCGATCGACCCGGCCGTGCACGCCACCCTGCTGGTCCGCGACGACGCCGGGCGCCCGCCCGTGCGGTCCGTGGACCACGAGGGCGGCGCCCCGCTGCGCTGCTGCCTCAGCCGGGCGCTGCCCGGCGACCGGATCGCCCTCGTCGGCTACGCCCCGCTGCGACGCTGGGCCGCCGAGACCGGGGCCGACCCGGGCCCGTACGACGAGCTCGGCCCGGTCTTCCTCCACGACGGGCCCTGCCCCGGCGCGGGCTCCGACTGGCCGACCGCGTTCCACGGCGGCGAGCGGGTGCTGCGCGCCTACGACCGCCGAGGGCACATCCTGGGCGGCGTGACCGTCACCCCCGAGACCGCCGAGGCGGGCGCGGCCGCCCTGCTCGCCGACCCCGAGGTCGCCGTGGTGCACGTCCGCGCGCTGCACTTCGGCTGCTTCATGCACGAAGTCCGGCGGGGCTGAGGCCGCGTTCCGGCACGAAGCCCGGCGGGGCTGACCGCGCGGCCGGCGCCGTGCCCGGTCAGCCCCCGGTGCGGGCGACCCCGATCGGGCAGCTGGCGCCCGTGCCGCCGAGGCCGCAGTAGCCGTTGGGGTTCCTGGCCTCCGACAGGTACTGCTGGTGGTACGGCTCGGCGGGGTAGAAGGGGCCGGCCGGGGCGATCTCGGTGGTGATCGACCCGAGGCCGATCGCGGTCAGCGCGGGCTGGAAGGCCTCCCGGGTGGCGGCCGCGGCGGCCGCCTGGGCGGGGGAGTGGGTGTAGACGGCGGAGCGGTACTGGCTGCCCACGTCGTTGCCCTGGCGGTTGCCCTGCGTCGGGTCGTGCGCCTCCCAGAAGGTCTTCAGCAGCCGCTCGTACGTGATCACCGCCGGGTCGAAGACCACCCGGACCGCCTCGGTGTGCCCGGTCCGCCCGCTGCACACCTCCTCGTACGTCGGGTTGGGGGTGTACCCGCCCTGGTAGCCGACCAGGGTCGTCCAGACCCCTGGCAGGCGCCAGAACGTCCGCTCGGCACCCCAGAAGCAGCCCAGCCCGAAGTCGGCCACCTCCAGCCCCTCGGGGTACGGGCCGGTGAGCGGGTGGCCGAGCACGGTGTGCGGCTCGCGCAGGGTGAAGCCCGGCGCCTCCCGGCCGGGCAGCGCCTGGTCGGCGTGGACGAACGAGGTCTTGTCGCGGTTGAACAGCACGGCCTGCTCCAGCTGGTCGGGAGGGGTGGTGCAGGTTCCAACGCGAACGGCCGCCCGCGGATTCCTGGGGCCCGGCGGCTTTCCGCCGGGCGCCGCCGCATTCCGGGAGGCACTCCCGGATTCGCCCACTACGCTCGGAGCCATGACCGAGCACCAGCTTCCCCAGGGCTTCGAGACTCTCGCCATCCACGCGGGTCAGGAAGCAGACCCCCAGACCGGGGCCGTCGTCACGCCGATCTACCAGGTGTCCACCTACAAGCAGGACGGGGTGGGCGGCCTGCGGGGCGGATACGAGTACAGCCGCAGCGCCAACCCGACCCGGACCGCGCTGGAGGAGTGCCTCGCGGCGCTGGAGGGCGGCGCCCGCGGCCTCGCCTTCGCCTCCGGCCTCGCCGCCGAGGACACCCTGCTGCGCACCATCCTCAAGCCGGGCGACCACATCGTGATCCCCAACGACGCCTACGGCGGCACCTTCCGGCTCTTCGCCAAGGTGCTGACCCGCTGGGGTGTCGAGTTCTCCGTCGCCAACACCCAGGACCTGGCGACCGTCCGCGAGGCGCTGCGCCCCAACACCCGCGCGGTCTGGGTGGAGACCCCGTCCAACCCGCTGCTGGGCATCACCGACCTGACCGCGCTCGCCGAGATCGCGCACGGCGCCGGCGCGCTGCTGGTGGTCGACAACACCTTCGCCAGCCCGTACCTGCAGCAGCCGATCGCGCTGGGCGCGGACGCGGTCGTGCACTCCACCACCAAGTACATGGGCGGCCACTCGGACGTGGTCGGCGGCGCCCTGGTGCTGGCCGAGGCGGGCCTCGGCGAGGAGGTCGCGTACCACCAGAACGCGATGGGCGCGGTCTCCGGCCCGTTCGACGCCTGGCTGGTGCTGCGCGGCATCAAGACCCTCGGTGTCCGGATGGACCGCCACAGCTCCAACGCGGAGAAGGTCGCCGAGCTGCTGGCGGGCCACCCGAAGGTCAGCCAGGTGCTGTACCCGGGCCTGCCCGAGCACCCGGGCCACGACATCGCGGCCAAGCAGATGAAGGCCTTCGGCGGCATGGTCTCCTTCCGGGTCAACGGCGGCGAGGAGGCGGCGGTCGAGGTCTGCAACCGCGCGCGGCTGTTCACCCTCGGCGAGTCGCTGGGCGGCGTCGAGTCGCTGATCGAGCACCCGGGCCGGATGACCCACGCCTCGGTGGCCGGCTCCGCCCTGGAGGTGCCCGCCGACCTGGTGCGCGTCTCGGTGGGCATCGAGTCGATCGACGACCTGCTGGCGGACCTGCAGCAGGCGCTGGCCTAGGTCCGGTCGCCGGCCGGCTCGCGCCAGTCGCCCGTCCGCCCGGCCGCGTAGGACTCCATCGAGTCGTTGAAGCGGGCCAGCAGCGCGCAGAACGCGCGCTGCTCCTCGGGCGGCCAGTCGGCCACCAGTCGGCGGGCCAACTCGGCCCGGCCGGCCAGCACTTCGGCCAGTCGGCGGGAGCCGAGCGGGGTCAGTGCGAGCCGTACCGCGCGGCGGTCGGCCGGGTCCTGGACCCGGCCGACCAGCCCGGAGGCCACCAGCGGGGCGACCTGCCGGGTGACGGTCGAGGAGTCGACGCCGAGGGCGTCGGCGAGTGCCTTGATGTTGGCGGGCCCGTGCCGCTCCAGGCGGTCGAGCAGGAGGTAGGCGGCCCGGTCCAGGGCGCCCACGCCGTCGGAGGTCCGGACCTGTTCCATCCGGCGGGCGAAGACCGCCAGGTGGTACTGGAGCTGGCTGTGCACGGGGTCGGTGCGGTCGGTGGCCTGGGGCGAGGTCGTCGTCATCGCGGCTCACGATCGTCGTGCGGTGAGGGAGGCTCAGAAGCAGCAGCGTACGCGCGCGGGGCGGGCCCGGGAACAGTCCCGACATCCCCGGTTGGCGGTGACGACCGCCGTAGGCTGGCGCTATGCAGAGCTGGCCGATCACCATCGACGATGTCCGCGGCGCCCAGAAGATGCTCGCCGGGGTCGCCCGGGTGACGCCGATGGAGGGCAGCCGGCACCTTTCCGCGCTGATCGGTTCACCGGTCCACCTGAAGTGCGAGAACCTCCAGCGCACCGGCTCGTTCAAGCTGCGCGGGGCGTACGTGCGGATCGCGGGGCTGTCGCCGGTGCAGCGGGCCGGCGGGGTGGTCGCGGCGAGCGCCGGGAACCACGCCCAGGGCGTGGCGCTGGCGGCCGCGCTGCTCGGGGTCCGCTCGACCGTCTTCATGCCGGTGGCCGCGCCGCTGCCCAAGATCGCGGCGACCCGCGAGTACGGCGCCGAGGTCCGGTTGCACGGCGCCACGGTGGACGAGGCGCTGCAGGCCGCGCAGCGGTACGCGGACGCGAGCGGCGCGGTGTTCATCCACCCGTTCGACCACTGGGACGTGGTCACCGGCCAGGCCACCGTCGGCCTGGAGATCCTGGAGCAGTGCCCCGAGGTGCGCACCATCCTGGTGGGGGTGGGCGGCGGCGGGCTGCTGGCGGGGATCGCGGCGGCGGTCAAGCCGCTGCGCCCGGACGTGCGGGTGATCGGGGTGCAGGCGGCGGCCGCGGCCGCGTACCCGCCCTCGCTGGCGGCCGGGCGGCCGGTGACGCTGGAGCACTTCGCGACGATGGCGGACGGGATCATGGTCGGCCGGCCCGGGGACATCCCGTTCGAGGTGGTCAACACCCTGGCCGACGGCATCCGGACGGTCTCCGAGGACTCGCTCTCCCGCGCCCTGCTGCTGGGGCTGGAGCGCCTGAAGCTGGTGGTGGAGCCCGCCGGGGCCAGCCCGATCGCGGCGCTGCTGGAGCAGCCGGAGTCCTTCGAGGGGCCGGTGGTGGCGGTGCTGTCCGGCGGCAACATCGATCCGCAGCTGATGCAGCGGGTGCTGCGCCACGGGCTCGCGGCGGCCGGGCGCTACCTGTCGCTGCGGGTGCGGCTGGCGGACAAGCCGGGCGCGCTGGCGGACCTGCTCGCGGTGCTGACCCGGGTGGACGCCAACGTGCTGGACGTGGCGCACGTCCGGATCGACCCGCAGCTGGGCCTGACCGAGGTCGAGGTGGACCTGCACCTGGAGACCAAGGGGCCGGAGCACTGCGCGGTGGTGGTCGGCGAGCTGCGGGACGCGGGGTTCGTCGTCTCGCGGTAGCGGTAGCGGTAGCGGTAGCGGCAGCGGCATCGGTGTCGGCATCGGTGTCGGTCGGCGAGGCCGCGGCCCGGTCGAAGTGGCCTGGATCACATAAACCCCTTGACGCGATATATCGCGAGCTGTCAGGCTCGCGATACATCGTGTTCTTCGTGGCGGGCGGGTCCGAGTGCGCGGGAAACCGAGTCGCCCGCATGCCGGTGTTCGGGGCAGAGTGGGACAGATCACCCCATATCGTCCGAGGAGATGAGGCAGGCCCATGCCGCCAGCCATCCAAGCCGAGAACCTGGTGAAGACCTTCGGAGACGTCCGAGCCCTGGACGGCGTCAGCCTCGACGTCCCCGAGGGCACGGTGCTCGGGCTGCTCGGCCCGAACGGCGCGGGCAAGACCACCACCGTGCGCGTCCTCACCACCCTGCTCCAGCCCGACTCCGGCCGCGCGGTGGTGGCCGGGGTCGACGTGCTCAAGCACCCCAACCGGGTCCGCAGCCTGATCGGCCTCTCCGGCCAGTACGCCGCCGTCGACGAGTACCTCACCGGCTTCGAGAACCTGCAGATGGTCGGCGAGCTCTACCAGATGAGCAGCCGCGAGGCGAAGGCCCGGGCGTTGGAGCTGCTGGAGTGGTTCAACCTCGCCGAGGCCAAGGACCGCACGGCCAAGACCTACTCCGGCGGTATGCGCCGCCGGCTCGACCTGGCCGCCGCCCTGGTCGTCCGGCCGCCGGTGATGTTCCTGGACGAGCCGACCACCGGCCTCGACCCGCGCAACCGGCTCGCCCTATGGGAGGTCATCGAGACCCTGGTCGAGCAGGGCACCACCCTGTTGCTCACCACCCAGTACCTGGAGGAGGCGGACCGCCTCGCCCACGACATCGCCGTGGTCGACCACGGCAGGGTGATCGCCCGGGGCACCGCCGACCAGCTCAAGGCGCAGATCGGCGGTGAGCGGATCGAGGTGGTGGTGCACCGCGCCGACCTGGTCGCCGAGGCGGTCACCGCACTGGCCGCGTACGCCAAGGGCGAGGCCGCGGTGGAGAAGAACACCCGGAGGATCACCGTGCCGGTCAGCGGCGGCGCCCGGGTGCTCGCCGACGCGATCCGCGAACTGGACTCGCGTTCGATCGAGATCGACGACATCGGCCTGCGCCGCCCGACCCTCGACGACGTCTTCCTCTCGCTCACCGGCCACGCCACGGAGGCCGAGGAGGAGGAGGGCGCCGCGGGCAAGGGGAGGGGCCGCGGGCACGGCCGGGGCGGGTCGGGCGACGACGACGGCCGGGGCCCGGACAAGCAGGCCGTCCCGGCCGGCAAGGAGCTGTGAGATGACGACCGCCACCGAGCACGCCATCGGCGGGGCGATCCCCAAGCAGCGCCGGGGGGTGGCCGCCACCCTGCACGACTCCTGGGTGGTCGCCAAGCGCAACCTGCGCCGGATGACCAGGATCCCCGAGATCGTGGTCTTCGGCCTCATGCAGCCGGTGATGTTCGTGCTGCTGTTCTCGTACGTCATGGGCGGGGCCATCCAGATCCCGGGGACGCAGGCCAGCTCGTCCACGTACATCCAGTTCCTGATGGCCGGCATCTTCGCCCAGACGGTCACCTTCGCCACGGCCGGCGCCTCCGCCGGCATCGCGGAGGACATGACCAAGGGCCTGGTCGACCGGTTCCGCTCGCTGCCGATGGCCCGCTCGGCGGTGCTGGTCGGCCGCACCCTCGCGGACCTCTGCCAGACGGCGTTCACCCTGGTGGTGCTGGCGGTGGTCGCGCTGCTGGTCGGCTGGCGGATCCACAACGGCGTGCCGAAGGCGCTGGGCGCGTTCGCGCTGCTGCTCCTGCTCGGCTACGCCTTCTCCTGGATCGGCGCGCTGATCGGCCTCTCGGTGCGCAGCCCGGAGGCGGCCACCTCGGCGGGGCTGATCTGGCTCTTCCCGCTGACGTTCATCTCCAACGCCTTCGTGCCGATCAGCAGCATGCCGGGCTGGCTCCAGGGGATCGCCTACTGGAACCCGTTCAGCGCCACCGTGCAGGCCTGCCGCGACCTGTTCGGCAACCAGGTCGGCCCGGTGGACAGCGCCTGGCCGATGCAGCACGCGGTACTGGTGTCGGTGCTCTGGTCGCTGGTGATCACCGCGGTGTTCTCCTGGCTGTCGGTGCGCAAGTACCGCTCGGCCTCGGGCTGACCGGCCCGGCGCGGGCACGCGCGAGGGCGGCCGTGGATCCCTCCACGGCCGCCCTCGTCGGTTCTGCGCGGGTCAGCCGGCGTGCGGCTTGACCTCGATGATCTTGACCGAGGCCTGCTTGCCGTTCGGCAGCTCGTAGCTGGCGTCGTCGCCGATCGCCTTGCCGTCGATGGAGCGGCCCAGCGGGGACTGCGGGGAGTAGATGTTCAGGTCGGCGCCGCCGGCCATCTCGCGCGAGCCCAGCAGGAAGGTCATGGTGTCGTCCTCGTCGCCGTCGAAGGCGACCGTGACGACCATGCCCGGGGCCACCACACCCGAGTCCGCCGGGGCCTCGCCGACCTTCGCGCGCTCCAGGAGCTGGGTGAGCTGGCGGATGCGCAGCTCGTACTTGCCCTGCTCCTCCTTGGCGGCGTGGTAGCCGGCGTTCTCCTTGAGGTCACCCTCTTCGCGCGCCGCCTCGATCTTCTGGGCGATCTCGATGCGCCAGGGGCCGGTCAGATGCTCCAGCTCGGCCTTGAGCTGGTCGTAGCCGGACTGAGTGAGCCAGGTCACGTGGTCGCTGGTCTGGGTCACGGGTGCTCCTCGTAGGTGCTGGGGCTGTGCTGAGGGTGTGAGTCGTCAGCAGGGGGTGTGGTGGTGATATCGGTCTTAACTACAAAGCAACGCCCGCTCCCGTACCATCCGGTGCGAGAGGGGCGAAACCACGAGCCTAACAACTCCCGCCGACAAGCGGGAGAGTCGTTGGCGTGCCATTGACGACGGCATTGCGCCAAGGTGTACAGGACGGGCGGGTCGGACTTCCTGAACCGATTCCCGCTCCCCGGATCGAATATGCGCCGGGGCGGGCCGCAACCGCCACCGAATACCCGGCCGGGACGCGCGGCCTGCCAGTTGTCCGGGCCCGGGGCGGGCTGCCTTCCGGGGCCGCGGCGGGCTACTTGGCCGGGGTGCATCCCAGCAGCTCGGCGGTGGTGCCGCGAGCGGTGGTCCGCAGGCTCACCCAGGCGTCGTAGCTGTCGTGCTCGGCCGGGACGGGGAAGTCGGCCACCCCGACCACCGCGCCGTCCGCGCTCTGCGAGCGGACGGTACAGCTGCCCGCGGTGCCGTCGCTCTTGCGGACGGCCAGGTGCAGCTTCACCTCGGAGTCCGAGACCGCCTGGAAGGTCGGGACGCTGCCGTTGATGGTGGTCTCGCGGATCAGGTACGAGCCGCCCAGCCAGGCCACCAGGCCGAGCGCCAGGACGGCGACGACCGCGCCCACCACCTTGAGCCGCCGGTCCGCCTCGCGGTCGCTGCGCCGGCCGTAGCGGCCCTCGGGCAACTGCGGGGCGGTGGTACCTGCGCTCATCGGGCTCAGTCCTCTCCTCGGAGGGCCGCCAGGGTGGTGCGGGGGAATGTAAGGCTCCTCCAGTCCGTCACTATAGGAGGGGCACGCCCGCGGCCGGTTCGGCGGGGGCGGGGCTCGGCCGTGTCGGTGGCATCTCCGGTGGCCGGTCCCGCGGCGACGCGGTCCCCGAACCGAGCGGCTGGGACGATGGGCAGGCCGGAGCGACGGCAGGCCCGGACATTGGTGGAAGGAACGCAGGCGTTGACTGAGCAGTTGCGACTGATGGCGGTGCACGCCCACCCGGACGACGAGTCCAGCAAGGGCGCGGCGACCATGGCCATGTACGTCGAGCAGGGGGTGGACGTACTGGTGGCAACCTGCACCGGGGGGGAGCGCGGGTCGGTCCTCAACCCGAAGCTGCAGGGGCGTCCGGAGATCGAGGAGAACATCCACGAGGTCCGGCGCAAGGAGATGGACGAGGCCCGCGCGATCCTCGGGGTCAAGCAGGCCTGGCTGGGGTTCGTCGACTCCGGCCTGCCGGAGGGGGACCCGCTGCCCCCGCTGCCCGAGGGCTGTTTCGGACTGAAGGACGTCAAGGAGGCGGCCGAGCCGCTGGTCCGGCTGATCCGGGAGTTCAAGCCGCAGGTCATCACGACCTACGACGAGAACGGCGGCTACCCGCACCCCGACCACATCATGACCCACAAGATCACCATGCTGGCCTTCGACGCCGCCGGGGACCCGGACGCCTACCCGGAGGCCGGCGAGCCCTGGCAGCCGCTGAAGCTCTACTACAACCACGGCTTCCCGATGGGCCGCATCCGCGCGCTGCACACGTACCTCAGCGAGAACGGCCACGAGTCGCCCTACGGCGAGTGGATCGAGGGCTGGGAGAAGAGCGGCCGCAAGGAGCGCGAGATCACCACCCGGGTCCGCTGCGACGACTGGTTCGAGACCCGGGACCGCGCGCTGATCGCGCACGCCACCCAGATCGACCCGGACGGGCCGTGGTTCCGCGTCCCGCTGGAGGTCCAGCGCGAGGTCTGGCCGACCGAGGACTACGAGCTGGCCCGCACCCTGATCGACGCCGACCTGCCGGAGGACGACCTGTTCGCCGGCCTGCGCACCCCCAGCCTGGCGGCCGAGGCCGCCGACACGCGCGACTGACCCACCCCCGGTGGCCCGGCTCCCCGTGAGCCGGGCCACCATGGAGAGATGAGCACCCCCGTGAACCTCACCAGCCTCGCCGCCGACCTCGTCCCCGACGAGAAGGTGACCCCGGGCCTCCTGGGCTTCGTGGTCTTCGCCGCCCTCGGCGTCGCCACGTGGTTCCTGGTCAAGTCCATGAACAAGCAGTTCAAGCGCGTGAACTTCGTCGAGGAGCCGGAGGCCAGCAACGGAACCCCGGGAGAGGCTCAAGCGGGTAGCTGACCTGGGCTTTCGCTTTCCTCATATTTCCTCATCGGTCCTCACGGGTCCTCATTGAAAACCTCCCCGGGCGCTCCCTCCGGGGCGGTTCACTCCCTCAGAACTCCCCAGGTTTCCTCACACGAGAGCCGCCCCGCACCCCCCAAGCGGGGGGTACGGGGCGGCTTCGGGGGCCAGTAGGATTCCGGATGCCTCCCAGCACTTCGAGGGTCTCCTACTGGTCCAGGGGCCCGCCGATCAGCGCCCGATGCAAGCGGGCACTGCACGGTGGGAGCTGGGGGGTCGCGGGCGGTCGCCGAAGCGGCGGGCGCCCGCTGGTTCCGTCAGCCCCAGACGGAGTCGGCCAGGGTGGCCGTGGACGACGGGGTGGCGGTCGGAGTCGGCTCGGGCGCAACGGCGCCCCAGACGGAGTCGGCGACCCGGTCGACCGGGGCCGGCGTCGACGGGGCGGCGACGGCCAGCCCGGCGGTGAGGGCAGCGCCGAGGGCGGCAGCCGCGGCGGCACAGCGGAGGCTCTTGCGAGGCATACGGCACCCTTCGATGTGTGCTCATCCCGTGAAGTGGAGGGGCGCGCTCCCTCTGGATCTAGAGTGCTCGCCGTTCGAATCCGAATCAAGTGATTCGCCAGGTACGCTGCAGATGTTGCGCCTATGCGCAAACCTGACGCCTATTCATCTGGGGCAAACGGATGGAATCGGACATTACGTCAGCTCGGCCGCTGCTCAAAGCCGCAAGTCGACGCCTCTACTTGCAGCTCCTCTCGGGCAAAGGGACCGCCAAGGTCGGTCCCGATCGGGACGAGCTGGAGCGAGCCGGTCTCATCGCGCCGGATCCTGACCGCCCCGGCCACGTTCGAGCGCTCGACGCCGACGCTGTGGCCAGGGCGCGCCAGGCCGAGCTCATTCGAACGGCCGGCGACATGCTTGCCGAGGCCCAGGTGATGCCTCACCATCTCGCCGACCTGGCGTCTGCCTATCGGGCGGCCACGGCGGGCCAGACCGTCGGCGGTGTCGAGGTCCTGACCGGTCTGCGCGCCATCAACGAGCGGCTGGAGGCCCTCGTCAACGGCTGCACCCGGGAACTGCTCACCGCGCAGCCCACCGGGCCTAGGCCGGCTGAGCTGCTCGCGATCTCTTATCAGCGCGACCTGGGCGTGTTGAAGAGGGGGGCGCGCATGCGCACGATTTACCTGCCGTCCGTCCGGTCGGACGCGCCGACCGGGCGCTGGGCACTCACCATGACCGAGCAGGGCGCCGAAATCCGCACCGGGGCGACGTTCGGCCGCATGATCATCGTGGACAGGCGGGCCGCCGTCGTGCCGATCCTCGACCCATGGAGCCTGGAGGCGAGCGCCCCCGACCAGGCGGCCGTCATCACATCCGAGCTGGCGGTCGGCCTGGCCGTGGCGTCGTTCGAGCGGGACTGGCTGCACGCTGAGCCCTGGGACGGCGCGTCCGAGGCCGAGCTGAGGGCGGTCCACGTGGCCATTCTGCGCTGCCTTGCCCGGGGACTGGAGCAGGACGAGGTAGCTGAGGAGCTCGGGATGTCGAAGCGGACCGTACAGGGGAAGCTCGCCGACCTGCGGGCGGCAACCGGCTGCCGGACTCAGTCCCAGCTCCTGTACTGGTGGGCGAAGCGGGAGCTGCAGCGCTAGCGGATGACCGCGGTGTAGCGGCGTCCAGCCGCGATGAAGCGGAGCTGGAATCGGCCGTCCTGCTGGATGAAGTCGAGCACGCGGTCGGCACCTCCGTCGGCGGAGATCAGCCACAGGTACGCCTCGGAGCGGTCCGGTCGAATAGGGGCAGACCGGATGGCCTCAGCCAGGGCGTCGATCGCGCCCTGGAGGGTGGCATGGGAACTGGGGTCGGCGAGGCCGTCGATGGTGAGGGTGTAGGTCGAGCTCAGGGCGTGCTCCCGGATCAGGTCCCCCCGGGTTGCGACAGGCATGATATCGAACAAGCCTTCGTATAGTGGCGTTGTATCGGTACAGACTTTTGATCACCGGCCGGTCAGCGTCAAGGGGTGCCGCCGAGATCCACCCCCAGCACCTACCAACAGGACGTCCGCCACGAGGTCGGTGCGCGCGCCCTATCCTTCCGGCTCCAGGCCGGCCTCAGCCAGGAAGAGCTCGGCGAGCACTCCGGAATGGACCGCCGCACGATCGGCCGGATCGAACACGGGACGGTCGCTGCGACGCTCGATCAGCTCGCCGCGATCGCGCGCGCTCTCGGCGTACCACCCTGGCGACTCCTGCGGGACGAGTAGGCCCTGGCCGACCGCGCCCGCAGTACGGCCGGCCAGGGAGCGCGTGCCGCTATTCGGTCGGCGGCGGAGTGGGCGGCGGCGGACTGCTGGGGCCAGCCGGCGGCGCCTTCGGGCCGCCGATCCCACCGCTACCCCCACTGGGGTCTTTCTGAGCCACGTCGTCCTCCTCAATCTCTTCCGCCGGGATCTGGTCCGGCGGCGGCATGGGGGGGTGGAACTTCGTCCGGGTCGGCGCGGCAGCTCCGCGACGACGGCCGGGGTACCGGCCCTGGCGGTCCGGGGGGATGACGTTGCTCATCGGCTGGCCTCTCTGTGGTGCGGCCCGGGTGGCCGGACCACCCATCGTGGCGCGGCTGGCAGGGGCCCGTGGCCGATTCAGCACTGCTGTCGTCCCTGAGGACGCCGCGCCTTCGGGTCGGGGCAGTGGCCGCTCACCAGCTCTCGCCGCTCGTCCACGGTCCGGTACAGCCGCCCGCGGGTGTAGGTGCCGCACGTCCGGCAGTACCCGATGGTCTCCGGCATGCGCGGCCGGTCACCGCCGACCGCGCTCACTCGGCGTCGGGCGAATCGTCGGCGGACGCGGCGGACGCGGCGGAGGCGGGCTGTTCGGCGGCCAGCTGGTGCCGCGCGCGCTGCTTGGCGAGGTACACGTCCACCCCGGCGACAGCCGCACGCCACTCGGGACTCCGCGTGTCCAGGTAGTACCTGTCGTCGGGGTCGGTCACAGGGACTCCTTGGCGCCAGTGCGCGAGCCGTCGACCGGGGCGGCCAGCAAGAGGACGGCCTCGTCGATAGCAGACCGCAGTCCCGCCGCGGTGGTCAGCTGTCCGGACCCGTCGGGTGCCTGCACCCAGTAGGCGCCCAAGGGGGCGAGTCGGCTCGGGTCCGGGACCGCCAGGTAATGCCCGTCTCCCAAGCATTGAGAGGAGTCGTCGTGCCAGGAATCCGCGGTGCCGGTGGGCACCAGGACGTAGAGCTTCCGGGTGTCCGCGAACGCGATCACCGGACCGGTGACGGAGGGGTGCGGGAGCAGGCGGTCCGTCAGTGGGGCATAGATCTCGACGACGTCGAAGAGCCGGCCGCAGGGCATGATTGCGACGCCGTCCGGGTTGTGCTCCCACCAGCGGTAGGCGTGGCCCGTGTCCGGGTCGCTGGCGGCGAGCCAGGCACGGGCGGCGTCAAGCGGCGGTGCCGACATGGAACGATCCCCTCACTCTCGGTCAGTGAGGGGATCGTTCCACCTGCAAGTGCGGGTTTCCGCACAAAGTGTGAGGAGTGAATCCCGCCGCGAACTATTGACAGGCCGTCAGACTCCTGCCCACTTGGCGAAGCTGGCGACCTCGTCAGAGCCGCCGCGGTCCAGGCGGACCAGGGTCGCGGCCGTGGTCCGCACCGTGGGGTGGAAGCGGGCATGGTTCGGGGCGACAGCCCGGGCCCGCTTCAGAGAGCGGAAAGCACGGTCGCGATCGCCCTGCGCGAGCCGAGCAGACGCAACGTCGATGTGGTGATGCGACGACCGCTCGGACGCCAGCCCGGCCGGCAGCGTCCACTCCTCGGCCCCCTGCTCCTCGCCCCACTGGTGCAGACGGGCGAGCGCCTGCTCGGTGTCGCCGGTGTCGATCAACCCGGCGATCTCGTGGATCCTCACATTGCTCGGCCCGAACGACAGCTCCATGTGGTCGGTGTCCCCGCCCACCCAGGCCGCGAGCACCCGGGCCTCGGCCAGGTACTGGGCCGACCGGTCCGGCTGGCCGTCCCGCGCTTCGAGGATGGCCAGCTTCAGGTACAGGGCGCCGGTCACCGCCAGGTGCGCCTTCGTGTGGCACTGCTCCGGCGCCAGCCGCTCTACCTCATCCACCAGCTCGGTCAGGATGCGGCGGGCGGAAGCGAACGACCCGGTGCGGAGCATGGCGCCCGCGCGCAGGTACGCGGCAGTCACCTGCAGCAGCGGCTCTCCCGACCGGTCCGCAGCCCAGTGCACCCGGTCGATGGCTGTGAGGCTCAGGTCGTGGTAGCCGAGCTTGTGGCTCAGGCTGTTCGCTGCGCGGTAGCCCCTCGCCAGCCAGCCATACGCGCGGGCCTGCTCGCGCCCGACCGAGGTGAACGCCACGTGCGTCAGCTCGGACAGCAGTCCGGGCAGCAGCGGTGCCATAGGCACGTAGGCGCCGTTCTGCCGCATCCGTGCGACCTGCTCCATCTCGGCGGCGAGGACCGGCAGCGGGCGAGGTGCGGCATCCAGGTCGTCCGGACTGTTGTAGGTCAGCATGATCCGACGCAGGGCCGGGATCACAATTTGCACTCCGTCCTCGGACTCGGCGCCGTTGACATAGGGCTGGCCGAGTAGCCGCTCGGGGCCGATCGACAGGGCCGTCGCGATGCGCACGACCATGCCGGGAGCGGGATTCCGGGATCCGGCCTCGTACTTCTCCATGGCCGACTCCGAGGTGTCCACCCGTCGTGCGAGCTCACGGACGGTCAGGTGTCGGATCTTGCGGTGCTCGCGGATTCGCTCGCCGATCGTGCTGTTCATGCTGCCCCCAGCTCTGGGTCTCCTGAGTGCAGGGTAAGCGGCGGGCGACCGCCCTGGTATGGGCTCTGTGTGAATTGTCGGTTTCAGTCCCGCCACTTGGGGCTGGCCGCCCCAGCACTGACCCTGGACACGACGAAGCGCCCCCGCCCGGGAGTCCGGGCGGGGGCGCGGTGGTTCAGCGGGAGACGAGCGGGACAAGGTAGCCGCCGAGCGTGCCGAGCAAGCTGCCTGCGCCGATCGCGATGTACACCTTCCGTTCCAGCTGGTCGAGGCGGGTCTCGTGGCTGTCGACCTTGCGGTCGGTCTGGTCCCCCCGCTGCACGAGCAACTGCAACTGGCCCTGCGTCTTCGCATTGCCGACATCCACCGACCGGCGGAGCTCGGCGAGTTCAAGGGCCACAGACACTCCGGGGTCGACAGGGCTGGTCACTGGCGGTCCCGCAAGGCGAGGAGGTCCGCGTCCGGCCGGGCGTAGGCCGGCGGCCGAGCTATCCCGAGGAACCAGCCCCAGCCCGGGCGCAACTGTTCCAGCCTGCGGAACGCCGCGTAGTAGACCGTGCTGAAGGCGACGGTCAGCCAGGCGGTCAGCTGGGCGTCCTCGACGTGGAAGCCCAGCCGGGTCGCCTGAGCGCCGACCAGGCCGACGAGGGTGGGGACGACGGTCCGCCAGACGGATACCAGGAAGTCGTACATCCGGCTCTCCTCAGGCGCGCAGGGCGCGGTCGTAGGCCACCAGCTGCAGGAACTCGGCATCCTGGCCGTACGGGATCTCACGGTCCGGCCTCGGGCTGCCCCAGGACAGGTACTCGGCGGGGGTGATCTGCCGGACGAGCCCAGACGGCCAGATGCCGAAGACCTCGGTTCCGGCGCCCTGCTGGGGGTGGCCCTTGACGAGGATCAGGCCCTCGGGGCGGGGGATGGAAAGAGTCATGGTCAGACTCCGATCGCTCGGTAGATCGCCGGGCGGATGCGCCGGCGCGGGAGAGGGGTGGGGGCCGGCGGTACGGGCACCGCCGGAGTGGTGGGCACCGGAGCACCCGCAGCAGCAGCTGCGATGCCGGGCATCACCAGGTCGTGGAACTGCCGCACCCGGGCGTCCCCCGGGCAGGCCGTCCCGCCGTCCGACCAGGCCGGGAACAGGCGGTGGTAGCCGAACCCGGGATCCGAGTCGGATCGGCACACCCGAATCGGGATGCCGTGGGTACGGTGCAGCCACAGGCCGAGCCCGATGAGCGCCGCCACCTGGGCGTCCGTCCACGGGTCGGTATGCCGGTCGTTGCTCGCCGTCTCGACGCTCACCGCGCCGGTGCCGTCCGGGCGCCGGTTCGCGCGGAAGTTGGCATCGGCGCGGGTCTGAGTGCCGATGAACTGGCCGAGGCTGCCGTCGTATCCGAGCCCGAAGTGGCAGTCCAGGTTGGTGCTGTCGCGCCAGTACTCGTAGATGCGCTGCGGCGTCCACGGCGCGGCGATGCTGTGGAAGATGACCTGCGTCGGCACGATCGCCGGTTGGTCGTCGGACTCGGGCTGCAGCTCCATGCGCTCAGCCCCGGGGTACCAGGCCAAGGGGGCCTCCAGGTGTGCGAGAGCCCCGACCGAGCGGCCGGGGCGGGATGGGCCTGGGCTCAGGCGAGGGCGACGTTGGTGATGGTCGCGGCCAGGCCCAAGTTGGCGTAGTGGCGGAGCACCACGGTGCAGCCGGCGTCCGCCAGGGGCTGAGCAATGTCGCGGGCCTCCCGGATGCCGCCGCTGTAGTCGTCCTCGCGGGACGGCCAGCCCGGGATGTCCTCCTCGCTGGTGATCGCGTAGACGACCCACTCGATGGTCGGGCTGTCCCGCAGCGGCCGGGCGACGGCGAGGAGCCACAGCTCGCCGAAGGTCCCCCACAGGTCGGGCGACATCGCGCCGGCCCGGCCAGCGCGGTACTCGTCCCGCGCGTAGCCGTCGAGGAACGGCGTGAGGGTGGTGACGTCGGGTGCGGACAGGGTAGCGACGGTGCGCAAGGAGTCTCCTCAGATGATCGAGCGGATGAGCTGGGCCTGGGCGCTGACGATCCCGCCCCCGGAGGAGCGGATCGCCTGGACGCTGATCTGGTACTGGCCGCCGATGGGAATGGAAGACGGCAGCGGGCCGGTGTAATCGAAGGCCTGGCCGGCAGCGACGACCGGGCCGAACTGGGTGGTGTCGACGAAGACCCGGACGGCGCCGGTGGTACCGCCGCCGACCGCGGTGGCCAACCACAGCCGCAGCTGCGACCCCCAACGGAGCTGATAGCAGCGGGAGATGGTGACGTAGCTACCGGAGGTGGTCTGCGGCCAGCGCGTCGTATCCGCGTCGAGCGGCGGCAGCAGGGCATCGGCCGCCGTGAGGTCGACGGCCTGGGCGCGGAGCTCGGCGATCCGCCGCTCGAGGTCGGCGACCCGGCGGGCGAGCGAGGACGGATCACCAGGCAGCTGGTCGTGACGGGTCGTCATCAGTCCTCCAACAGGATCGGCGACACCCTGTCCGCGCCCGGGTCGAGCGTCCAGGCGTACGCCCGGGCGACGGCCTCAGCGCCGCGCGGGTGTCGCGGAGAGAAGTCGATGACCACGTGCACGCTGTCGCCCAGGCCCCAGTCGGCGCCCAGGCGCGGCGCCACGGACGCGGCCGCCTCGAGTGACCAGGCGCGGGAGCCGGTGCCCATCAGGGCGAGCGCCTCGGCCGCGTGCCGCTCCAGCTGCCCGGCATCCGCCAGGCCTGCGGCCGGGGTCCACCGGTGCTCCCAGAGCGGCCACCCGGCGGCGGTCAGCACGGTGTTGGTGTGCACCATGCTGGTTGCCCGCCCGCCCGCGGTCTGCTCGCCGCGTGCGATGACCCGGGTCGCGCCGCGGCCTCGCTCGTAGGACTCGGTCAGCCGGTAGCGGCTGATGCAGCCGGGCAGGTCGAACACCGCCCCGGGGTTGGTGCTCTGCACGCCGATCGTCGGGCGGATCCGCAGGACCAGCTGGAACCTGGTCTGCGCGGCGTCCGCCCACACGGCGTCGATCGTCCACTCGGGGGCGCCGGCCATCGCCGCGATCTCCTGCAGACAGGACAGGACGGTCTTGTCCTCGGTGTCGGCGATGGCGTAGTCGATCAGCAGGCCGGACAGGGCGGTGTCCAGGACGAAGGGCGGGCCGCCGCTCAGGAGCGGCGCGGCGAGAGCGGCCATCACCGTGGTGGCGTCCGTCGCGGTGGCGGAGTAGTCGCCGGGGTAGCGCCGGTCCAGGTATGCCTCGGGGCTGGCGGCCGCCAGGTCGAGGACGGGGTCGGATCCGCCCTCGCGTACGAGGGTGAGGCCGGGCCAGACGGGCTGGCCGCTCGCCGTGTCCGTCGCGACGAGCATGGTGCGGCCCTGGTCCGTTGCCGACTCCCACTCCAGCGGCGCACCGGCCAGCGCGAGGGCGAACGAGCAGGAGGTGGCCGCGCCGAGCCTGCGCTGCAGCGGCTGAGTCGGCGCGAGCGCCAGGAGCTCCTCCACCACGGCGCCGGTCCGCAGGTCGCAGGCGTACCAGCTCAGGACGTACGGCCCGGCCGCCATCAGCTGGTGGTCCAGTACTGGATCGTCCACAGCAGCGTGTTGCCGCTCGTGGCCGCCACTGGGCCGGTGTTGCTCACGTCGGAGAAGAAGTAGGTGCTCTGAGTCTTGACGACGAACCCCAGGACGGTGCTGGCTGGCGTGATGACCGACACGCCTACGTATTCGTTGTCCCCCGGCTTGGTGTAGCTGGCGACGCCCCGGACGCCGGCCACGCCGGTGACCGGCGGGAGCGGCAGTGACATCGCCCAGATGCCGGTGCCCCCGTTTGAGGTCGAGCCGAGGACGAGGCTGCCCTGGTAGGTGACCAGGCCGCCGACCTTGGTGTAGGTCGCCGCGAGCGACCCGTTGCCGAGGGTCGGGTTGGTGGTGATGGCCGTCCAGGTCGGGGTGTAGGCGATCGCGTCGCCGGGTGCGATCCACACCGAGCCGGTCCAGTACTCCACCACGTTCCGAGTACCGTTCCAGCGGGCCTGCCCGCCGTAGACGCCGGCCAGCGCCAGGTCTGCCGTGCTGGAGACGGGCAGGATGCCGCCCGGGGCGACGGTGATCTGGCGGATCGTGCTGGAGACGGTGGCCGCGCCGGTGCCGCCGCCGCCCGTGGACGGAACGTTGATCGTCGCCAGGGGGATGTAGATCTCGGTGCCGCCCGGCGACGGCACCGCAGGGCTTCCCGACGCGGTCCCGGTGAGCAGCACCGTGTCAGCCTTGCGCAGGGTGCTTGCGTCGACCGACGTATCCCACACCCGCAGGTAGACCAGGTCGATCCTCGAGAACGAAGCGTTCGCGGCGGCGAGGGTGCCCGGGGACGTCGCGGCCAGCTGGGCCCGGTAGACGCCCTGGCCGGAGCGGTACACGGTGGCGGTGCCCGCGCTGACGTTGACCGTGGTGCCGGCCAGCGTGACGGCGAGCCCGGGGTCGCCGGGCCGGATGCCGGCCCGGGAGCCGAGTGCGGTCCCGTCCGCCATAACGAAGGCGGAGTCCATTTTGCGGAGCTCGGTCTCGTCGTAGCTGAGCGAGGGCATCCAGAGCGGGTCGGTGGAGACCATGGAGTCGGTCCTCCCTTACTTCCAGGCGGAGCGGGCGTACGCCCACAGGAGGGCGGAAGGGTCGGACCCGGCAGAGACCCACTGGACCGTGACCGTCTGGCCGGGCGGGATGTCCGGCCACTGTCCGGACAGGTAACGGCGGCGGCTCACCGTGCCGTTGAGGACCACGGTGCGGGCGCCGGTGTCGATGATGAGGACATCGGCCGCGCCCACGGTGTCGGTGTAGGTGAGCTGGCGGACCGTGCTGTCGGAGTACTGCACGAGGATCGTGAAACCCGGCAGCGGCCCGCCCACGACGAATCTGGGGGACGTGGCGATCGTGCCCTGGTTCTGGAGGGTGACCGTGCCGGAGCTGCTGCCCGCGGCGATGGTCAGCGGCAGGGTGATCGGCAGCGTCACCCCGCCCGAGCCGGACGGCAGCTTGGTGTTCCCGCCCTGCTCGTAGAGCGCGTACCGGCGCGGGTCGGCGGCGGTCAGCATCACCGAGTACCGGGCGACCCGGTCGGTCTCGTAGTCGACCAGCGGCTCGCCTGAGCACCGGACCGTGGCCTGTTTGGGGATCGTCTCGGCAACGGTCAGGGTGGTGTCGGTCAGCGAGGCCGCCGCGTACAGCTGCTCGGCGGCCGCGTCGAGGGCGGCGAGGGACGGCGCGGTGATCGTGCCCGCCAGGGTGATGACCCGGGCCCCGAGGTAGGTGGGACCCGCCCAGACGCCGTGGGCGCCCTGCCGCTCCGTGTACTGGGTGCGCACCGCGGCGCCCGCCCAGCCCCTCAGCCCGTCCTTGGCGACGGTCCAGGCGACCCCCGCCGCGTCCACCCGGCCCAGCTGCAGCGTGCCGAGCGTGACGGTGCGGCCGAGGACCTGCCCCGGGACGTAGCCGGCCATGGGCCACCCCCTCTCAGGTGATGAAAGTCATCCGGCGTGCGAGGTCGGCGAGTTGTTCCTCGCTGGTCTGGTGGGCGCCGTAGAGGTGGATGGTGGTGTCGCCGCGGCCCCCACCGGACCCGGGCGCCGGGGCGCTCGGCCCGCTGAGGGACCGGGCCGGGATCAGATCCCGGGCGGTCGGCCCGGCCGGGATGAGCTGCTGGCCGAAGATCCCGGCGACCTCGCCGAGGAGCATCATGGAGCGCTCCCGCCGGCCCGGGGAGAGCGGGATGTACGCCTCGGGCCCGGCCTCAGCCCACAGGATCGGGCGGTTGCTGATCCCGGCCTGCCGGGTCGACAGGCCGTCAGCGGCCGCGCGGATGCCGCCGGAGGCGTACCGGATGACGCTGCCCGCCGCCTGCTCGCTCAGCAGGTCGCCAGCGCGGTGCAGGCCGGCGGGGAAGTTCGCAACGACGTCGATGGCGACGGCCCTACCCTTGATGCCGTTGATCGCCTGCTGGATTGAGCGCGTTCCATCGAAAGCATCGCCCACCGGGACGGTGACCTTGACCTGCCCGTTCGGGAGCTTCTCGACCGCATACCCGATGGTCTTCAGGTCCTGGAGGGCGTCCGCCGTCGGCGCGTTGACGACGATCGACTTGCCGGGCGGCACCGCAGCCAGCCTGTCCCGCAGCACCTCCAGATCCGTGATCGTCTGGATCGCCCCGGGGTCGGTGACCCGGGTCTCCTTGACCGGCGGCAGGGTGGCGTATGAGATGGTCAGCTGGTCGATCTGCTGCTGGGTGAACCCTGCCTGCCGCATCGTCGCCTTGAGGGCCTCGACATCCCGGCCGAAAGCGATCGTCCCAGCCTCGACCTCGCCGGTCTGCTCCGCAACCGCCTTGGCGTGCGCGGTCGCTGCCTCGGCGGCGCCGAGCACCGCGGCCTTGACCGCGCGCCCCTTCTCCGAGGTGATGTCGAGCTGAACGCCGTTCTCCTCGACCGCGTCGCGCAGGCCCTGGAGGTCGCTCTGAAACGCGATCGCGCTCTGAGCGACCGAGATGTTCGTGCCGTTCAGACCCGCGAGGGTCTTCGACAGCTGATCAGCCGCCGTCTCGGTCTTCTTCAGGTCGCCACTGGTGGCCTCGGCCTCGTCGCCGAGCGTCTTGGTGCCCGCAGCGGCCTTGCCGCTGGCCTCGCCCTCCTGCGCGATCGCCGCGGCGGCGTCCGCTACGGCGCCCTTCGTGGTGTCGACGGACGACCTCAGCAGGCTGATCTTGCCCGTGTAGTCGTCGACCTTCCGGCCGCCCTTGAAGATCTCGCCGCTGCTGGCGGTGATCTGGGCCTGGACCTCCTTCCACGCATCGCCGCTGCCGAGCGCCGCGTCCGTCAGGTCGTGCAGGTTGACGCCGAGCTCCTTGGCCGCCGCCATGGCGCCCGACTTCTGCAGGGAGTTGACGGCGTAGGCCCTCGTGTTCGCGCCGACGATGCCGCTGTCCTGCTTGACGGCCGCGCTCAGCCCCTCGACGTCGATCTTGGCGGTCTTGTGGCTGTTGGAGAAGAGCATCATCGCGGCGACGGCGCCGCCGACGGCCAGGCCCCAGGGGCCGAACAGGAAGCTCGACGTGGCGGAGGCCGCGGCCGCCAGCCGGGGCATGGTGACGGCCAGCTCGACCAGCGCGGTGCGGAAGGCGGCGATGCGCGGAAGCGCGAGGACGAACCCTCCGACGGCGAGTGTCAGGATGCCGGTGATTCCGGCCACTGCGGTGACGCTCTCCTTCACCGGGCCGGGCAGGTTGCTGTACGCCTCGATCACGGACGTGATGCCCTTGACCATGTCGCGCAGCACCGATGTCGCACCGGCTCCCGATTCGATCAACGCGGTCTCCAGTGTGCCCTTGAGGCGCTCCAGGTCACCGATCAGGTTGTTGGTCTGCTGGGCGGCGGTTCGGGTCGCGAAACCCTCGTCATCGACGGCGCCGATCCAGCCGCGGACCTGTTGTTCGCCAGCCCGATAGAGAATGGTTGCGGCGCGAACGGCATCGCTTCCAAAAATCACGCCGAGTGCCGCGTTGCGAGCCTCGGGCGTCAAATCGCCGAAGGCGGTGGCCATTCTGCGGGCCAACTCGGTGACGCCTACGAACTGGCCCTTTGCGTCATAGGCGCTGAGGCCGACCTGCTGCATCATCGCGGCCGACTCAGCGGACTGCGGAGTGAGTCGCTGCAGCATCACCTTGAAACTGGTGCCCGCATCGCTACCGGTCAGGGCATTTTGCGCGAAAAGCGACAGAACGCCGACCGTGTCCTCCAGTGTGAGGCCAGTCTGTTGCGCGACAAGCGCCGACATTTTGAAAGCAAAACCCATATCGTGAACATTTGTCGCCGATTTTCCGGCGCCAGCGGAAATGACATCCGCAATATGTCCAACCTGCGCGCCGCGCAAATTGAAAGCATTCATCGCCTGCGCGGCAATTACAGCACTCTCACCGAGGTCGAGCTGGCCGGACGCGGCCAAGTCCAGTGCGCCGCGCAGGGCGCCGCCGACGATATCCGCCGTCGAGATGCCCGCACGGGCCAGCTCGACCTCGGCCTCGGCCGCCTCCCGCGCGGAGTACACGGTCGCCTGGCCGGCCTCAAGCGCGCTCTTTCGCAGGGCCTCCAGGTCCTTGCCCGTCGCACCCGATGCGGCGCCGACCACGCTCATGGCCTGCTCGAAACGGGCCGCAGCGACAACCGCCGCGGCAAAGACCGCGATCAGGGCGATGCCGCCCATCCGCACGGCCTTCCACGCGGTCTCGGACCGCTCCGCGCTGGCGACCATCGCGGCCGAGGTAGCCGCCGCCTGCGCGCGCACCGACGCGGACCATGCGGCGGTCGCCGCCCTGGCCCGGCCGAGCATCGTGGCCTGCGCGGCGGTGGCCTCCGCCGACACCACACCGACCGCGGCAGCCGCCTCCGCGACCGCGACGCGGGAGGCCACGGACAGGCCGCTCGTCGCCGCGAGACTGGTGGCGGTGACGGCCGTTGATACCTGGGCGAGCGCCAGGGCCGAGCGGGTGCTGGCCGCCATCACCTGAGCCAGAGAGCTGGTGGCGGCCGTACCGGCGACACGGAACGCGGCCGAGATCTCCCCGGCGGCGACGGCCACGCGCTGAGTCGCGGTCGCCGCAGGTGGAGTGGACGCCGCGACTTCGCCCATCGACGAGCGGGCGCTCGCGGCGAGCCGGCCGAGGGCCGCCGACGCCTCCGCCGACAGGTTCACCGCGGCGACATCTGTTCGGTCCAGTGCCTGGGACGCGCCGAGCGCCGAGGTGGAGATCTCGGTGAGCGACCGGGACGCGGAGGTGCCGGCCGCGGTGAAGGTCGCGGGGATGTCGGCCGCGGACGCCGCGACGCGCTGGGTGGCGGCCGCCGCGGCCTGGCCCGCTTCGGCGGTGACCCGGGACGCGGAGACCGCGGCCGCCGCGGTGCGCTCGAACGCGGCCTGCTGGCTGCGCTGGGCCGCCGTCGCTGCCGCCGACGTCTCCCGGAACGCGCTGTTGAAGCTCCGCTCGGTCTGGTCCGCCGAGGCGGTCGCGGCGGCCGCCAGGCGCCGGGTGTCCTGCTCGGCCTGCGTTGCACCGCGCCGGAAGCCGCTCGTGTTGAGGTCGAGCCGAACGTTCACCGTGCGGTCAGCCATGGCTCTCCCTCCGGGTCACGCGCACTTGGGCGCCGCGGGTGTCGCCGCCGGCGTCGCGCCAGCCGTCGATGTGCCGTGCTGCGGTTGCGCAGGCGTGACACTTCAAGGCCTCGGCCTTCCAGGCCTCTTCAAGGTCGCCGTCGAGGGTGTCGGCGAGCGGGTGGCCACAGCCGGAGCACGTTTCAGCCTCGACGGCGAGCAAGGCGAGCGCCCACGCCCGGTCGTCGTCCGTCCACAGCACCTCGCCGGGCCCGGGCAGCGGCCGGCCCAAGAACACCGACCGCGGCACACCCCAGGCGCGGGCGGCCTCTACCTCTCGCCGGTGGACGACCGAAGTGCGGAGGCGGCCAGCGAGAAAGGGATGCTGGTGGCCTCGTTGTTCACCTGCCAGGCAGCGAGCTCCAGCTGGTCGCGCTGGCCCTGATTCAGCCCCTCGGTGAGCTGCTCGTACTCCTCCGGCGACATCGCCGGCTCGGCCAGGCAGGCCGGGACGAGCGCGGGCGGCAGCGTCAGCGGGTTGTAGAGCTCCTGGGCGTGTCGGCCCGGGTGTAGAGCGAGGATGTCCGACCAGGCCTCCGGGGGCAGGGCCCGCAGGGTGAAGTCCGTTGCGCTGTCGCGGATTCGGTCCTGGAGCTCGACGATCTCCTCGGCGATCGCTCGGCGCGGGTCCGGCTCGGCAAGGGACTCGGGCTGCCAGTCGGCCAGGGCAGCGAACCGGGACTCCAGCTGGGAGATCCGGCCGGCGGCCTCGCCGTCGAGGTAGAGGGTGACAGTCTCGGTGCGCGGGCGGACCCGGGCGAGGATGGCGGCGGCCGTCGGCGCGGCCTTGGGCTGGGTGGCCATCAGGCGACCACCGCGTCCGGGATCGCCTCGGCGAAGACCTTCATCGGCACCGCGTACTTGGCGACCTCGTTGGCGGCCGGCGACTTGCGGGCCCGCTGCCCGCAGGCGACCGGGTAGACCTCGACGGCCTGGCCGGCGGCGAACGCGGTGGCGACCGGAACGTCCCGGCGCACGACGAGGTAGCCGTGCGTACCCCGGGTCAGCGTGGTGTAGGGCAGCTGCTCGGTCGGCGTCGAGCCCACCTTGAAGGTGATCTCCAGGTCCCACTTGACCCGGCCGACCTCCTCGGTGTCGGTCGTGCTGGCGAGGCTGCCGGTGTCGACCCCCGCCGTGGTCGGGTCAACCTTCAGACCGTCGGGGGTGATGCGGGTGGTGTAGTCGGGTGCGGCGTTGAGCTCGGCGGCGGTCGGCGCGCTCTGGCTGGAGAGCGATGCGCACCACACCACCTTCGTGAGGCCGTCGCTGATGAGGTCGGACACGGGGGGCTCCTCGGGGCATGAGAAACGCCCCGGCGCCGGGGCGGCGGGGCGGCAGGTCAACGGGGCGGGCGAACAGCGCCCTGGGTCAGGACCGGTAGGCGGCGACGGTCACCGTGGTGACGCCCGAGTACGAGATCGATGCGAGGCCGTCGCTGGGGTTGGTGTTGAGGTCGGCGAAGATCGGGATCTTCTTGGTGGCCGAGGCGGCGATGGTGACCGTGCGGTCGGCGGCAGCCAGGCCGCGGACGGCCGCGTAGGAGGGGACGGTGACGGTGATGCTGCTGCCGCCGCCGTTGGTCACCTCCACCCAGACGCGGTCGCCGACCGGGGCCACTTTGTCGCCGCCGGCGGACGCGGCGACGGGGGACTCGAGGGTGCCCGCCGCGGAGAGCGCTGCGGGGGTGAGAGTGGCCACGGGGGCCTCCTTGTCGTCAGGCGATGATGGATCGGATCCGGTACTGCACTGGCAGGTAGTAGAGGGGCGGGGTGACGTCGTCGTCCCGGGCGAGGGGCGGCCCGCCGAGCTCCTCGGGCCGCCAGCAGACGCGGCCGTCGACCGTGAGCGGGCCGGCGAGCGCGACGCGGCCGCGGTCGGCTGTGCCGAGGGCGCCCTCGGGCGTGGTCGCCACGTAGGTGACCTGCAGCAGGACGTCCAGCGCAGTGCGCTCGTCGGCGAGGCTGACCGGCCCGGCCTGGCCGCCAGCCGGGTAGAGCACCGCGAAGGACTTCGGCAGCGGCGTCGGGCCGGCCGGGGCGCCGCCGACGTACACCGTCAGCGGCACCGCGGCGAGCACCGCTCGGACGGCCTCCACGTGCGGCAGGACGGCAGGCGCGCTCACAGCAGGTCCCGGGCGAGGGCCTCGACCGCGGCGAAGAACCGCGGCTCCTCGGCAGCCAGGGCCCTCCCGCCGTCGTTGTGGCCGGCCTGCGTGCTCGTCCCGTACTCGAGGATGTTGCCGAGTGCGCCCTGAGCCGCGCCCTTGTCCGGGCCGATCACCACGCTGATGCCAGCGGGCCCGGTGGACGGCGGGTCGTAGGAGATGCTGCGGGGGTAGTGCGGCGCGTACCGGCCGCTGCTGGCTCGGGCGTTGGTCTGCCAGTCCCGCTTGACGTTCAGGGCGCCTTTGGCCAGGACCTGCCGGGCTTGGCGGTCCGTCTCGGCGCTGGCCCGGGCGAGATCGGCTACCAGGGCCTCCAGCTCGCGGATGTCCGCGCTCATGACCGGTCCTCCGCACTGATCCGCCACGCCGTGGCCGTCGCCGACTCGCCCACCGAGGTAACCCACAGAGCCAGGCCGACAAGCCTGGCGTCTGGGGACGCGACCACATCGACCCGATCACCGGGGACGATTCGTTCGCCACCGGCAGGGACGGCCGACCACGGCAGCGAGACCACGTACCGACGGAGTACGACGGCCCGCTGTCCGGCCTGCACGTCCTCGCTCATGGCGTCGTTGGGCTTCACCCGGGCCCGGCCGCCGTCCGGCCCCCCGTAGAGCACGCGGGCGTCCGGCTGGGCGGTCGCTCCGGTCACCGGGTCGTAGACGTCGGTGCCCGGGCGGACGAGGCGCACGGTGTCGAGCATCAGCACTTCCGCCGCGGCCCGGCCGCGCGCGAGTAGGACAGCGGGCTCGATCACGACTTCACCACCCACGCTGTCGGGGCGGCACCGAGCGCATCGGCCAGCGCGGTCCGCTCGCCAGGCAGGAGGTCGCCAGCGGCGTCCAGCTGCTCGACGGCGTAGGTGACGCTGTAGTCGTCGATCTGCTCGGACCGGATGCCGGTGGCCATGCCGGTGGTGGGGGTGTCTGCCAAGCGCTGGGCAACCTGGCAAGTCAGGTCCACGAGCCCGTCCGGGACGACCGTCCAGCCGCGCTGGTAGGTGACCTGAACCCGGGTGGTGCACGGGTCCGGCAGCCGCAGCCGCTCGCCGTCCCACACCCAGCCGGTCACCACAGTCAGCGTGCCGGCGGCGGTGACCGCCTGGACCTGCTGCACCGTGATGACCGGTGGAGCCGGGAGCACCACCGAGCCCTCCTCCGAGTCGAGTTGGACGACGACCGTGCTCGGCGTGATGGGCTGGCCGGCCGCCCGCCGGATGCGCACTGACGCCTTGGCGAGCAGGGCGTCGGCGCGGGCCGGGGGGAGGGCGTAGTCCAGGGCGGCGGCGTCGGCCGCTGTGGCGAGCGCGGGCAGGCTCATCGTCGCCTCCTACTCGCTCGGCGCGGGCTCCCGGGGGGTGAGCTCGGCGTAGGCGTCGACCAGGTCGGCCTTGGTCATGCCGTCGGCCTGGTCCGGGTCGGCGCCACAGGCCACCGCCCAGCCGACCCAGGCGTCCCGCGGTGCGGCCTTGGCGGGCGCCTTGGCCGGTAGGGACGGCACGTCGTCGGGGGGCGGGGCCGTGTAGGGGCTGCCGTCCTCGGTGACGCGCTGCAGCTGGCCCTTGGCCAGGCGCTGGGCGATGGCCTCGGGCAGCGGCAGGTCCATCGCGATGACCGTGCCGCCCTCGCCGCGCACGTGGATCGTCTCGGCGGCCATCAGGTGTTCCTCGGGACGCGGAGCGCGGTGATGGTGCCGGGAACGACTGCGGCGGCGACGTCGATGAGCATGCTGCCGTCGTTCTGGAGGAACCGGCCGGACTCGAACGGGCCGATCCAGCTGATCGTGTTCGAGGCGACGTTGACAACGAGGTCGCCCTGGCCGGCGGCGATCGCGGGCGGGTAGGTGCCGGCCTTGACGGTGATGTTGCCGCCGGTCGCGCCGACCGCGACCCGCAGGACCGTCAGCTCGGGCACCGCCTTGGCGATCGAGTGGCCGTTGTTCGTACCCGGGTTGAGGGTGACGGCCGTCAGGGACGCGTCCGTGACGGAGCTGTTGGGGAGGAAGCTGCTGTAGGCGACAGCGGTGCGTGCCATGGTGTCTGGTCTCCGATCAGGCCGGGTCGATGTAGGCGCAGGCGAGCATGTCCGGGCGGATCAGCTTGGCCCCGTAGACCGACAGGCCCTTGATCGCGTCCGCGAAGCTGTTCTCCGGCCGGTAGGCCTCGGTCTTGGCGATCTGGTCGGCGAAGGTGATCGCGGCGTTGACACCGGCCTGGATGACCTGGATGTCGCCGGTGGGCACCGGGGTGTTGTTGCTCTCGAAGATCGTGAACCCGGCGGCGCGGCCGACCAGGCCGTTACGCAGGGCGTCCGGCGTGCCGGCCTCGTTGGCCTTGATGAACCGGGAGTCGAGCAGCAGCGAGGCCATGAACTCCGGGGAGGCGACGACATACCGGCCCTGACTGGGCACGTTCGCCTTCGCCAGCTTGGTCCGCAGCGGCACCAGGACCTTGTCGTACGCGTCGGTCGGGGTGCTATAGGTGTTGATCGGGGCGCCCGTGCTGCCGAGGACGTTGGCCGCGACGATGCCGGTGTACAGGCCCGCGATGTACTGGTCCTGCTGGTCGGCGACCCGGTACGAGGCGCGGGACATGGCCTCGGTCATCACGTCGCCCTTGGCCTGCCGCTTGTCGACGTCGTCGACCTTGAAGGCGAAGAACTTCTGCTGGTCGACGACCAGGGCCCGCTGGGCGTCGGTCAGCTCCTCCGGGGTGATGACCGTCTGGTTGGGCACGTAGGTGCCCACCGTCGGGTCGGAGATGGAGGTGATCCGGACGGTGTCGCCGGCGTCGGCGATCTCGCCCTCGTACTCGCGGTTGATGACCATGGGGCCGCCGTAGACGAGCGCCTTGCGGGAGGCGACTGCGAGCTTGGCGCTCCAGATCTCCGGCTTGAACCGGGTGATGGCCACGGTGGGTCCTTCCTCTGGGTGGTGGTTATCCGCCGAGGTAGTCGCGCAGCTGACCCTTGCGGTGAGCCTCGTCGATCTGTTCGGGCGTCATCTTCTTGACGTCGGCCTCGCCGAGCTGGCGGGGGCCGGCGGCGCCCTTGCGGGCGCCTTGGTCGGCGGTGCCCTCGAAGCGGGGGCGGCCGTCGGCACCGGCCGTTGCGGCCAGGTACGGCTTGGACTTGAGGAGGTCGGCGATCGCATCGGCGATCTCCTCCTCGTCGACTGCGCCGTCCTTGTCGACCTCGAACCGGGTGAGGTCGATGAAGCGCAGGGCGTCGCGGGGGTCGGCGAGCTTCCCGGAGGCGGCCGCCCGGACCTCGGAGCTGATGATCCGCGCGTTGGCGTGCGCGGTGGCGGCGGTCGTCGCCTCGCGGCGGATCCGGTCCTCGTCGGGGGCGCCGTCGCCCTGCTTCGCCGCTGCGAGCTGGGCCTCGAGGTCGGTGGCGCGCTTCTCGGCGGCCCGGCGCCGCTCGGCCTCAGCCTTGCGGCGCTCCTTCTCCGCGGCGAGGGCCTTCGTACCGGCCTCGCCGAGCGGGGCGTCGTCGGCCTCCTCCTCGGTGGCCTCCTCTTCGTCGTCCGGCTCCTCCTCGTCCTCCCCCTCGCCTTCGCCCTCGGGGGCGCCGCCGAGGATCGGCCAGATCGGCTGCGGTCCGCTCTCGCCGGGGCGGGCGTTGCGCCAGCCGACGGCGGTGAGCCCGGTGCGCGGGTGCCTGGGCAGTGTGCTGTGGTGCATCGGATGCTCCTGTTGCAGGAGTCGGGGCAGCCCGTTGCGGGCGGCCGGACGGTCAGAAGAGGTAGCCGAACCGGTGCAGCAGCCGGATCGCGTCGTCCCGGTCGCTGGCGAGCCGGTAGATCGCCTCGGGGGTCAGGCGGTTCACCCGCCGGGCGCCGCGGCCGCGGGCTTTGTCGGCGTCGAGGTCGCGCAGGCGCCGGGCGGCCAGGCCTCGCCGGGTGGTGCCCTCGGTGGTCGTGGTGACCTGGCGCCCGGGCGTGCCCATGCGCACCACGCGGCCGCGGTGGGTGACGTCGTCGCGCACCCAGGAGCCGATCGTCGTGACGCCGCGGCGGGCGTTGACCACCGCGGTGATGTCGGCGCCGTCGCGGATCGCCCGGGCGCCAGCCACGGTGAAGGCCCGGCTCTGCTGGGCCGGGGTGAGGGAGTCGAAGTAGTCGCGCGCGTTGAGCGTCCGGCCGCGGAAGCCGGTGCGGCCGCCGATGGGTACGTGCGTGCAGTGGCAGTGCGGGTGCCGCTGGAACCCGCGGTTGAACGCGTACTCCTTGCCGGCGAGCAGCGCGCACCGCCCGCAGGCGCCGCCGGAGATCATGCGGACGTAGCCGCGCGATCGCCGGTTGGCCGTGATGCCGACGCCGTCGGCGGCCCGGCCCGCGTCGGCGACCTCGGTGTCGACCAGCATGCGGAGCTTGCGCTCCCCGACGCCGAACGCCTCCTGGGTGCTCGCGCCTTCGGCCAGGGCCTGCTCGGTGTCGATGACGGGCAGGTACAGCAGGCTGACGAGGCTGCGGCCGTCGACCGCCGTCCGGGCGAACGCCGCGGGGTCGATGCGGGACGGAGCGGCGGGGACGCCCTGGGCGGCCAGGGCCGTGTCCGTGTACGCCTGGGCGGCGCCGGCGGCGACCAGCTGCCCGGCAGACAGGACGGCCTGGAGCCGGGGCATCGCGGCCTCCCACGATCCGGTGAGGTCGTCGGCGTCCAGCGTGCGCCACTCCCGGACAGCGCCGAGCACGGCGGCCGCAGCGGTTCGGCGCCGGGCGGCCAGGTGCAGCGCCGCCAGCTCCATCACGTCCACGGCCTACTCCGGCACGTCGGCAGGCTGCGGCCCGGGCGTCGGGTGGGCGCCCTCGACCCGCTGGGCCGAGTTCATCAGCGCCGACACCGGGTCGAACTCGGCCTCCCGCTCACGCATGGCCATCAGGTCGGCCACCTCGGTCGGAGTCAGGCCGAAGCGCAGGGCCAACCACTCGAAGGGGAAGCCGACTTGCTTCAACTTCAGCAGGCTGTCGGTGAGCTGGGCGATCGAGCGGGACTCGACCCCGGCCCACAACACGCTCCCGCCGGCGACCGCGTACGCCTTCTCGCGCTCGAAGCGGGCCAGCGCGATGAGCTGGAAGACCTCGCGCAGGGCCTGCCCGAACCAGAGCTGCTTCTCCTCGACTTTCTTGACCAGGCCGGTCTCGGCGGCCAGCAAGGCGTCCCCGGACAGGTTGGCCATCTTGCCGACTAGGTAGTGCTGCGGGGTGCGGGTCTGCGCGGCGATGTGCCCGACCGCGACGGTGATGACCTCGGTGTACGCCTTGAGGTCGGCGGGCGCCCACGAGCCGATCTTGGCGTTGGGGTTCTCCAGCCACAGGACCCGGTCCTTGGCGAAGCGCTTCAGGTCGATGGGCTTCTCGCCGACCTTCTGCCCGTTCGCGTCCAGGATCGGCATCTTGGGCACCTCGGCGCCCATCACCACCCGCTGGGCCAGGGAGGCGTAGTCGGCGCCGGTGAACAGCTGGGCCCACAGCAAATTGATGGCGTCCTGCATCGAGATGACCCCGGCCACGTCCGAGATCGGGTCCTCGGCGAGGAGCGGCCGGTTCGGCAGCTCCACCATCGGCACGGTGCCCATGGGGTTGGGCTGCGGGTTCGGCTCCTTCCCGGTCTCGCGGGGCTCCCACGAGTCCATGACCTCGTCGGCCTCAGCCATCTGCGGCGACTTCCTCGGCCCAGGACCGGTCGGCCGCTCGAACTTCCAGACCTGGTTGGGCAGGTAGAGGGTCGCGTACTCGCGCATCCCGTCCTGCCACAGCTTCAGCGCGGCCCGGCGCCGGCGGCGCGACCCCGGCTCGTACTGCACGATCGAGCTGGACGCGTCCTCGAAGGTGACGATCGGCAGGTCGGGGTTGCCCGGGTCTCCCCACACCAGGACGTGGCAGCGCGCCGAGGTCACCGCGCCGAGGAACCCGAGCTGGCTGTCGGCGTCGAGGCCGTTGCGCTGCCAGACCTGCCAGAGCTCCTTGTCGGCCTTGACTTCGCTGGCGGCCTGGACCCCGACCACGGTCAGCCGCTCCACCGGGCTGTCGCTGACCGGTTGGACCCAGTTGTCGGCGAACCCGGCGTACTGCTCTGCGAAGTAGTCCCGGAACTCCCGGCTGGCGAACCTCAGCGGGTGCTTGCCCCGGTAGTAGTCCGAGGTGCGTTTCGCCGCCGACGCCCGGCTGGTCAGCTCGGAGGCGAGGACGTCGACCAGGGCGCGGGCCTGCTCCACGGTGGCCACGGGCACCACCCCCTATCCGGTGTAGACGTAGAACTGCTGCTGCGGCTTGGCGAGGCCGGCGGCGACCGCGTCTCCGGCCGCCTCGTGCGCCAACACGGAGCACACGGCGACGTCGATCTTCTGGTGCACGCTGGCCTTGCGCAGGACGTACTTCCCGCCGGGCCGGGCCGCCTTGCGGGCGTTGCCGACGTGCGCCGACGCTGTCGGGCAGCCGTCGTGCCGCAGCACCGTGTCCGCCTTCGTCACGTCGGTGACCAGCCGCTCTGCGGCGGCGTGCATCTGCGTGACCCGCTGGGTGTACCAGCGCACCACCCGGTCCCCCCAGGTCTCCGCCCAGGCGTCCGTCTCGGTCTCCCAGTACGGCGGGTCGATGTAGGCCCGGACGACGTCGTAGTAGCGCATGACCTCGTCGAATGCGGCCTGGACCTCGAGGCGCGGCACCTGGCCGCCCCACTCCGCCGGGTCCCATACGCACGGGCGCCGGTCCGGCCCGTACACCGGGGTGAACTGGTAGCCGTCCAGCGTCTCGCACCGGAAGCCGGTCCAGTCGTCCAGGTCCGAGCCGTCCACGCCGAGCGTCACCCGGGTCCCGCGGGGCACCTCGCGCGCCTCGGCGAGCGTGTCCCAGACCGCGCGCTCGATCCAGGTGCCGACGCCCGCTGTCACCCTGTTGCCGAAGAACCGCTCGGCCTGGGCCAGGTCCTTCTCGACCAGCTCGGCGGCCTCGGCCTCGATAGCGTCGAGGTCGACCCACCCGGTCCGGGGCTTCGCTGAGTCGCCGTAGACGGCTCGGTGGATCTTCCGACGGTCCCGCTTGAGCTTGTAGTTCAGGTGCGGGTCGGCGAGCCGGTGGTCCCGGTAGATGTCCTCCACTCGGGATTCGGCGGTCCGTTGGGCGACCGAGTCCTCGCTTGGATCCCAGGCGTTGGTGGTCTCGACCGAGCGGCCGCCCATGCCAGCGAGGCCGCGGCGCTGGGTCTCGGCGACCTGCACCATGCCGGAGGCGACCGTCCACAGGCCGGTCTCGTCCTGCACCACGAAGGTCACGCGTTGGCCGAGCCGGGTCCGGGCGCGGGAGGTGACCGGGTCGATCCGGCCGCCGCCCGGCAGGTTGATCCGGGTGTCCCCGGTGTCCGGGATCAGGTCGGCGAGCGGCCCGAGCTCGATCATCGGCTGCAGCGCGGCGTAGACGTTGGCCGTCTGGTCCTCGCTGTTGGCGGCAATCTGGATCAGCGGAGTCGGCCACGGCCGACCGACCGGCTCGCCGTCAGCGTCCCAGCCGTCGAAGAGAACCGGCCCGATCCCCTCAGCGCAGATCAGCGCCGCCGAGAACGGGCCCTTGCCCCACTTCTGGGGCCTCACCAACTGGCTGCGGCGGTAGGCGAAGGCGGGCGCCCGCTGCCCGGCCTGGGCGCCCGGCCGCAGCCGGTAGTGGTGGGCCAGGAAGGTCCACATCTCGTCGGTCAGCCGGTACGCCTCACCCGCCCGGTCGCCGTCCGGGATGACACAGAACTCCTCGATCCACTCGCCGACGGTCCAGCCGAGGGTGGGGAACTCGCCCGCATACTCAGGTCCTCGCCACGGCACGGGCGGGCACCTTGCTGATGAGGCCGAGGCTCTCCGGGGCTTGACCGACCCCGAGAGCAACGCGCTGGGGCATCCGGCCACAGAGGTACACGGCCCGCTTGAACTGCAGGTGCCGCAGCGTTCGTTCACGGTCTGGGTACACGCCAGCCATCACGCCCCCTTCGCCTCGACGGCCGACAGCTTCGAGATGTCGACGTTGCCGGAGAACAGGTAGACGCCACCACCTCCCAGCCAGCGGGTCAGGAGTTCGGCCGCGGGAACGAGATCGGCGAGATCGGAGTCGCCCAGGTTCGACAGGATCAGTACGTCGCCCGGCTCCAGCTTCACGACGTCGGCCATCAGGCACCTCCCGCCGCGTTCGGGTCAACGATCTTCAGCCGCTGGCGGGCGCTGGCTGGACGCTGCCGGGCCGTACGGTCCTGCCGCTGCTCGGCGACCTCGTCGGCGGCGACCTCCCACCGCAGCCGCAGCATCGCGAGCGGATTCAGGCCGAGCCGGTCGGCCAACTGTCGGGCCTCCTTGGCGGCGTCCATGTCGCCCTGCTCCGCCTTCGCCTTCCACCGGACGTACTGGGCTACCTCCCGGGTCCAGCCGAGCCGCTCCCAGGCGGCCGCTTGCGGGGTGGCCCACAGCTCGGACCACAGCTCGGCCTCAACGGCCTGGGCAGCGGTGAGCTGGGCGGAGACGATGTTCAGTGCAGACTGGGCGGCGTCGAGCTTGCGCTGGGCAGTGCCCTTCGGCCGTCCCTTCAGCGTCGGTTCCAGGAGCTGGAGCTCCAGTTCGTCGACCTGGCGCTGGGCGGTGTCGCGCTGGGTCGTCATCACGATGTCGTCGAGCAGCGGCCAACGCGGTGGATCGCCGGTCCGGCCGCCAGCGGGCAGCTTGGTCGTCGCGTGCGTGGCGTTGCGCCTCCGCCGCTCGCTCGCCGGCTTCGGGGCCGGGCCCATGCCTGCCATGTCGCCTCCACGGAGTGCCGTTGCGGCACGGTGCGGCCCGGACCGTTGCGGCGGGGCCAGATGTCACGGTGCGTCACTTGACGCTCAGGTCTGGGGCTCCCAGACCCGTACACACAGCGAGCTGCCTCCCCCGCGGGTCCCTGGCGGGTTGCCGGAGGGGGTCACCCCCCTGGGGTCAGTCACCCTCCGTGGTCGACAGCCAGAGGGAGCTGGCAGGCGGCTGGTGGCCGGCCAGAGCGTGCTGGGCGGCCTGCCACTCCTCGGCTGTCCACGTGTGCTCCTCAGCGAGCACCAGGCCGCCTCCTGGCAGCCTGTAGAGCCGCACCGTGTGCTCACCCATCGGCGTGCTGTCCGACCGCTTCCCGCCGTAGCTGTGGCGGGCGCTGTGCGGGGAGGTCCAGCTCGACGAGTAGGCGGTTCTGGAGCTGGACGGTCCAGTGCTGGTTCGGGTTGTCCGGGTCGACGAGGGCGCGGCCGTCGATGGTGCGCTTGATCGCCTTCCACCGGATGAGCTTCTCGCCTGCGTAGAGCTCGATGGAGATCCATGCGGGGTCGACGTGCTTGGGGTCGATGTGGTTGGCGGTGAGCCAGGCGCAGATCGCCTCGCGGTTGGTGTCGAGTTCCTCGCGGAGTAGGACTCTGATGACGGTCACGTGTTCCACCCTCCTGGCTGGTGGCGTCCGGTCTCGCGGGAGTGGCAGCTGTGGCAGAGGCCGCGGCCGTGGGCTGGGTCGTCGGGGTCGTGGCCGGCGTCGACGAGCTCGCGGCGGGAGAGCGGCCAGTGGTCGGCGTGTCGGCTGGGCTGGCCGCAGGGCTGGGCGTGGCCGTGGTCCTGCTCGGTGCAGACGCAGGCTGGGTCGCGGGCGAGGACGCCGGGGCGGAAGCGGGTGCGGTGCTGTTGGCCGTAGCCGCGCTGGGTGGTGGTGCCGCGGGCGCGTTCGGCTTCGGCGCGGTGGGTGGGGCAGCGTCCGCTGTCGGTGATCTCGGGGCAGCCGGGCACGGTGCATACGGTGCGTGCTCTGCGTCTGGCCACGGTCAGCTCTTCCACGCTGCGTACCAGCGAGCGAGCCGCAGCGCGAGGCGCCCACCCCAGGTCTGGCTTAGCGTGCTGTCCAGCTCCTGCTGAAGCCGGGAGATCGCGAGCTCGGTGCCCGCGTACCGGAGTTCGACCGGGGTGGTGCTGGTGTGGGCTCTGCGTCTGGCCACCGCGATCACCTGCCTCTACGCTGGCGCCCTGTCGAGCGAGGGGGTTGTGATGGCTGTGTCGCAGGTGGCTCAGGGCGTGGGCCTGGCCGGGGTGGTGCTGGTCTGCGGGGGGATCCTGTTTGGGGTCGCCTCGGTGGGTGACTGCGGGTCAGCGTGGTCGCCGAAGGAGGGCACGGGCATCACCGCGCTGACGCGCGCGGATGCTGCGGAGTGCTCGATGAAGCTGTCCGGCCGGTCGGGGACGGCGTGGCTGTTGACGGTGGCCGGTGCTGCTGCGGTGGTGGGCGGGCTGGTCGGCGGCCGCCGGGAGGACGAGGCGGTGCCTGATGTGCCGCCGGCTGGGCCGCGGGTGGTGGGCAAGGGCCCGCTGGTGCCGTAGCGATCAGGTGCGCGGTGGCCAGGCCCAGGTGCCAGGCTCGGCGCCTTCGGCGCGGCTGGTGACCCAGAGGGTGAGCTCGCCGTCGAGGAGGACGTGCAGGTTGCAGAGCGGTGACCCGGGGGTGGCGTCCCAGATGCGGACGATCACGGCGGGGAACGCGTCGCCCGCCTGGGCCGAGTTGGACAGCGGGCTTCGGCCGTCAGGCAGGGGCCGATTCTGCTGGGCGGTGATGCGCTGCTGGTCCTGCTCACTGAGCGTGTAGTGGACGATGCGTCCGATGGTGGGCTGCACGGCGCTCCTTCGGTGGTGAGGCTCAGGCGGCGACGGGGCCGACGGTGCGGTGTGCCCGGGCGCGGGTGCGCTTCTCGGCCCGGGCGACGTCGAGCTGCCGGTAGAGGGGGCGGCCGCGCTCGTCGAGGCCGGCGGGCTCCAAGAGGCCGCGGCGCTTCCACTGCCAGATGGCGTCAACCGTGACGCCGCAGAGGGCGGCGGCCTCCCGGGGGGTCATCAGATTGGACATGACGGCCTCCCGGGAAACGCGGAAGGCCCGACCGTGGTGGTCGGGCCTTCCTGTACGTGGGCGCACGTGTGGTGCTGGCAGCAGCCTGACACATGGCGCGGATCTTGCGCAAGCGGCGTTCCCGCTAGGCGCCCGGCGTGGCGAGCTTGGTGAATGGGTCGCCGGTGGGCACCGGGTGTGCGGCCTCGTACTCGGCCCACAGCAGCAGCTCTGCGGTGGCGAACGTGTCGGCGGTGGGAGTGCTGCCGACCTCGCCCGCTTGGGCCTGGACGAGCAGGGCGTCCGCCCGGTCTCGGTCGAGGCCGTAGTCGACGGCGAGGCCGCGCAGGGTCTCCAGGCGGGCGGCGCCCTGGCGGGCAGCGCGTAGAGCGGTGTCGTACACCGTGGTCGTCATGCGGTCACTGTGGCACGGGTCGCGCCGGTCGCGATCTGCGTGATGCGTTGGGGGCTGCGGCCGTCGGTGGCGGCGACGAGGTCGCGGGGGACGCCGCCGGCGCGAAGCCGGCGGACGAGGTCGTCGCGGGCGTCGTCGTCGTCGGGGTGGTGGGCGGTGCGCTCGACGGCCCGGGCGAGCCAGGGCAGTGCGCTTACCCCGAGGGGGCCGTCGCCGGGAGGGAGGGGAAGCCAGCTTTCCAACACCTTCTCGGCCTGCTCGATGTGGTGGGGCAGGTCGTCGAGGGCACGCTGGTGGAGCACGTGCCAGCCGAGGCTGATGCGGGTGGGGCCGGGCAGCGGGACGACGAGGTCGACGACCTCGCGGCGGCCGTCGGGCAGCCTGCTTACCCTGCCGCGGCAGTAGGTGGCGTGGCTGATGCGGTGCGGGCTGGGGCTGTCGCTGAGCTGCAGGAGGACGGTGTCGGTGTCGTCGGTGGCCCAGACGGTAGCGGTGCCGGTGATGGTCCAGGCGCCGGCGATGCCGTGGAGGTGGGCGGCGTGGACGGCGCCGAGGGTAAGGGGGCTGCTCACGGTAACTCCGGGCGAGGTAAGAGGGCTGTCAGGCGGCGGTGGCGAGGTAGTCCTCGACGCGGGCGTCGTACTCGGTCTGGCGCATGATCACGCCGCAGACGTCGTCGCTGCAGCGGATGTCGTCGCCCTCGGCCTGGCTGAGGGAGAGGAGGCCGCACCGGGGGCAGGGGAGGGCAAGCGCGCGGCGGCGCGCCGGCTTGTCCAGCCGGTACCACCCGGTGACCTCGCTGAGGTGTCGGTGGAGCTGTCCGGCCTCGTCGGCGAGGTCTGTGGCGTAGGTGCGGGTGGCGGCGAAGGCGAGGTGGAACAGCAGGTACTGGATGGCGGTTCGGGCCTGGTGCTCGCTGTCGAGCTCGTAGGGCGCGCGGGTCGGCGTCGGAAGGATGGCCCAGGCGGACCAGTCGTTGGCCCGGCGGCGATCGTCGAGGACGGTCTCGGCCCAGCTGGTGAGGAGGCCGAGGGTGGGGGTGTTGTCGCGGCGGGGGCCGAGGTCGTCGAGGACGTCGAGGCGGCAGGGGAGGGGCGGGGTGCGGGTGGCGCCGGAGACGCGGGCCCCGCGCGGACCGGCGCCGGGCAGAAGCGCGAGGTGGGCGTGGGCGATCAGCTCGGGGAGCTGTTGGAGCTGGGTGCGGAGGCGGTCGAGGTACGGGGCGGGGAGCATGTCCGGTCTCCTGTGCTGTGCTGTCTCGTCGGCGCGGTCAGGCGAGGGGCGGGTAGTTGTCGATGCTGGGGGCGTCGACCACGGGCCTGAGCGGGGGTGGGGGGTCGCGGGGGAACTCGTCGTCGGCGGTGAACAGGGCGAGCGCCTCGGTGGTGAACCGCTCGTCCTCGCCGCGGGCGCCGCTCACGGCTGGGCCTCTGCCAGGTGACGCTCGGCCCATTCGTTGGAGTCGTGCTTCGAGCCGAGGTCCTCTTCGGCCTCACCGCAGGTCCAGCAGAAGGCGCGCCACCCGTCCTCGTCCTCTGAGATGTGGACGTCGTGGTCGGCAGGTGGGACCGCGCTGGACGAGGCGCAGGGGGCGGCCGGGTGGGCCTCGATGGCGTGGAGCAGTCTGGCGATGTGGTCGGCGCGGTGCCGGTCGACGATGCCGTGCTCCTGGCTTGCGCGGCGGCGGGCGGACTGCCAGGCGGTCCGGTACCGCCCGGCGCGGGCGGCCTGCTGCTGGAGCTGGGCGAGGTAGGTCGGGGTAGGTGCGCGGCGGGCGGCGGCCCCGGCGCCGGCGAGGGATGCGCGGAGTTGGCGGACGCCGGCGCGTAGGGCGGCGTCCTCGTCGGGGGTGAGGCGGCGGCGGCTGGCGGTGTCGACGAGGTGGTCGAGTTGGTCGGCGGAGGGTGCGGTGGGGCGGGTCATGGTTGGTGGCTCCCGGGGATGAGGTCGCTGTGCTCGGCGTCGGCGCGGACGGGGTCGGGCTGCTGGGGGTCCTGGTCGTCCTCGGCGGCGGCGAGGCAGAGGGCGAGGACGAGGGCGGTCGAGCCGGCGACCATGAGGGCGCCGGCCACCGCGGCTGGGGCGGTCACTCGGTGCCGTCGGCCCAGACGATGCGGGTGTGGCCGCCGTGGCCGTGGACGTGGACCGCGTCGTCGATCGACGCCCAGTTGACGGTGGACGGCCGGTCGCCGGTCCAGCGGATGGTGACGGTGCCGTCGGGCCACTGCACGCCCCAGGCGACGACGCCGGTGCCGGAGACGCCGGTGACATCGTGATCGCGCTGGAGGTGGAAGAGGCGGGGGCGGGGACCGTCAGCGGGACGGGTCGTCGCAGCCGGCTCCTGCTCGGGCGTGGGGACCTGGTCCGCAGCCGCCCCATGGTGGCGCTGGATCGCCTCGTCCACGGTCCGGACGCCGAGGGCGCGTAGGACCCGGGCGAGGGCGGCGCGGACGGTGCTGGCGGCGATGCCGAGGGCGGTGGCGATGCGGCCGGTGCTCCAGCTCTGGGTGGTCCAGCGGAGGACTTCGGCCTCGCGGATGGTGAGGGGGCGGGTCATCGGGGGCCGCCGTCCTGGCCGAGCACCGCGCGGGCGACCGCGAGGGCGTGGGTGGAGTCCTCGGCGCCGTCCTGGCCGGTCTCGTCGAGGTGGAGCTGGTAGGCGGCCTCGTGGGCCAGCCAGTCGGCGAGCGGCCGGGCGAGGGCGGGGGCGGCAATCCAGGTTCCGGTTCGGAGTCGGTTGACGGCGGCGGCGAGCAGGTCGGCGGGCTGGTCGGTCACGGGGTGCTCCTCGGGCCGGGGTGGGGCCGCCCGTGGTGACGGGCGGCAGACGGGTGTCAGGGGTCAGGCGGCGTGCTGTTGCCGCTGGGCGGCTCGGGCCTCGATGCACGGCTGGCAGCGTGGGATGCCCTCGCGCCGGTGGATCCAGTAGCCGGCTGCGGTGCCGCACTCCCCGGTCCAGTCCGGTACGGCGGCCGGGTCGTCGATGGTGTCGTCGTCCCACGCGCCCACCGGCGCCCAGCCGTTGGCACGGGCGTGGTTGCGGGCGCGGGCGACGGCCTGGGCGGTCACGCCCTCGGTCAGCGGGTCGGTGGACCACAGCTCGTTGTAGGAGCTGCGGACGGCGCGGGCGGTTCGGACGATGGTGCGGTCGCGGCGGAGCAGGGCCGAGATGTTGCCCGGCGTCGACCCGATGCGGTCGGCGAGCTGGGCCTGTGGCCAGCCTGCTGCGGTCAGCGCTTGGAGGCGGCGGATACTGCCGGTCGCGTCGATGATCAGGCTGCCGGGGAGAATGTCGATGGTGGGCTCGACGTTCAGGATCGCGAGGGCGGTGGCGGGCCGGATCTGGGCGGGCGGCGGGGTGCCGCGCTCGGGCCGGCCGTGGGTCAGGTCGCGGATGCGTTTGCGGTCGAGGCTGGCGAGGGCGGCGATGGTGCGCTCGCCCAGGCCGCAGGCCTTGAGGTCGACGACGTGCGCGCGGGCGGGGGCGGCGTCGACGTAGGGCTGCCACTGGCCGCGGCGGATGAGGTGTTCGCGGTGGTCGCGGTAGGTGGCAACGGCCCAGCCGCAGGTGTTGCAGCGGCAGCCGTCGAGCTTGTAGCGGGCGTATCCGTGCGGCCGGGTCGTCATGGTGGCGGGTCCTCAGCTGGTCGGGGTGCGGACGGCATCGACGAACGCGTCGAGGTCGGCGAGGGGGATCGAGGAGCCGTTCGGGTCGGTGCGGAAGTACACGCCGGGGGTTCCGTTGATGTCGGCGGTGAAGACGGCGATGCGGTCGCCGTCGACGTCGGTGTACTTCCATCCGTCGTCGCCGGTCGGGGTGATGACGGAGATGATCTCGTCGGGCTGGTCGGTGGCGCCGTGGGTGATGCGGATCTGCATGCGGGTCTCCGTGGTGGGTGTGGCGCGCGCGGTTCGGGGCTGGACCGGTCCGGCGCGGGGGGCGTCAGGCTGCGGGCAGGGTGGCCTGTGAGAGGCGGCGGGCTGCGGCTTCGCAGTAGCGTTCGTCGGCCTCGATGCCGATGGCGCGGCGGTCGGCTTGGCGGGCAGCGTCGAGGGTGCTGCCGGAGCCAGCAAACAGGTCGACGACGAGGCCGCCCTCGGGACTGCCGTAGCGGATCAGCAGGTCGAGCACTGGGACGGGCTTCTCGGTGGGGTGTCGGCGGGCCCTTACGGCGGAGGCGGTGATGACGGACAGCTGGCATCGGAGGCCGTCGTCGGTCCATGTGCCGGCTGGCCGGTGGGTGTAGGTGTCACCACGGCCGCCCCGGGCTCGCTTCACGGTGCCCGTCTTCGGGCGGTTGCTGGGTACCCGCGGCGTCTCGTGGTGTATGTCGCTCCAGGGCCCCTGATACCAGTGGAAGACGTGTTCGTGTGCACGCCGGAACCTGTCGGCCTGTACGCCGGTGCCGGCGGTCTTGGCCCAGATGACGTCTTGGGACATGCGCCAGCCGGCTGCGATGAAATCGGCGTAGTGATCAAGGAAGATGCGGGCGGTGCCGAAGCACCACATGGAGCGGGCCACGGTGGCGGCGAGCGCGACCCAGTCGTCCGGCCACTCGTCCCAGGTGCAGCTGCCGGTACGTTGCATGATCCCGTAGGGCGGGTCGGTAACGATTAGGTCGGCGGTGATTCCGAGGGCGGGGAGGAGCTCGCGGTTGTCGCCGTGGTAGAGGGTGACGTGGTCGTCTTGGTAGTAGGGCTGGGGCACGGTGCTCCTCGGGGTCGCGGCGGGGCTGTGCGGGCGTGTGGCGTCCTTGCGGGCGGGCGGTGGCCGACGGGTCCGGTCCGGCGCTGCGGGGCCGTCAGGCGGGCGGCTGGGGGTCGCCGGGGGCGGGCTCCGGGTTGAGCGCCGCGCGGATCTCGTCGAGGAGGTTGCGGGTCTGCGGTCCGATGCAGTGGTCGGTCCACTGCTCGACGACGTCGAGGGCGGCGTCGAGGCGGCCCTCGGCGCGGGGCTTGGTGGCGTCGTTGACGATGGCGGTGACGACGGCGCCGCGGAGCTCCTTGTCAGCCACCGTGCGGGCCTGGATGGCGTCGAGGTCGAGGGGCGCGGCGGCGGTCAGGTGCTGGGTCATGGGGTTCTCCTGGGCGCGGTCGGGCAGGTCCGACAGGGCTGCGGTCAGAACGCGACCGCGCTGGGCATCGCGATGATCTCGACCTCGCGAGGGTGGAGCTGGCGGGTCGCGATACACAGGGCGCCGGCGTGCCCGCGGTCGCGGGCGCCGAGCTTGCGGAAGATGCGGCCGAGGTGCGACTTGACGGTGAGTTCGCTGATGAACAGCTCGCGGCTGATCTCGATGTTGCTGCGGCCGTTGATCACCAGCCGCATGACGCGAAGTTCACTCTCGCTCAGCCGTTGACCGAGCTGTGCCGGGCGGGCGGGGGGCATAACGGGCTCCCGGGGATCAGGCTGGTGCGGGTTGCGGGTTGCGGGTTGCGGGTTGCGGGTTGCGGGTTGCGGGGTGGCCCCGCCGACCGTGTCTCGGCCGAGGATGGTCAGGCCGATGGCAGTGGCGACGAGGACGAACAGGGGCTCACGAGCAGGCGGTGATGTTCCAGCCGCCCTCGATGGCCTCGACCTTGGCCACGCGCAGCAGCGGGCCGCAGGGCCAGGGCACGGAGTCGCCGTCGGCGATCCAGCAGCCGAGGCAGAGGTCGGGGTCGCAGGGGTTGACGGCGGGGACGAGGGGGTGGTCGGTGACCACCTGCGCGAGGGTCATGTCGGTCCTCCAGGGCTTCGGGGTGGTGGGGGAGTCGTCGGGGGCCTCGAGGAGGTCCGGGGTGATCTGCCATCCGTCCTCGACAAGGGCGGCGGTGATACGGACGGCGAGCGCGTCGGGGTGGCTGTGGCCGGCCCGGGCGGCGTCGTGCGCGGCGGTGCGGATGATCTGCACGGCGGCGGGCGGGATCACGCGGCGGCCTGCTGGACGAGCCAGGCGTCCAGGCGGCTCGGGTGGCTGCCGGTGCTCAGCTCGTCGCCGTTCAGTCGGCCACCGCTGGGACGGGTGCACGGGTCGCCGCGCCGGGCCCGGCATGCCGGGACGGGGCACGGGATCGTCCATTCGGCGCGGCGCGCGGTACGGAACTGATCGAGGGCCTGGCGGACGTCGGCGGGGATGTACGGGGCGGCGTCGTCCCGGGTCGGCGGGGTGCGGCCGATACCGGCGACGAGCTCGGCGACGGCGAGCGGCGGGCCCTCGGCGATCGCGGCCGGGGTGGGCTCGGCCTCGCCGACCGCGACCGCGCGCCGGGTTGCGCCGAGCTCGCGGCACCAAGCGCCGGAACGGTCCGGGTCGACGGCGGGCGTCGGGTCGGTGTGCCGGGCGAGGCGGGCCCTGCTCCAGGTGTCCCAGCGGGTCGCGATGTCGGCGGGCATCACCGACCAGGGCGAGGTCCGGTAGTGCTCGCGGGCGGCCCGCAGCGCGAAGTCGTACGGCACGCCGGTGAGTGCGGCGGCCCACATCAGGGCCTGTGCCCGCTGCTCGGCGTCGTCGTCCTTGCGGACCCGTGGGTCCGCGAGCGCGATCTCGGCGATGAGCCGCGGTATCAGGTCGGGTGTCATGTCTGCCTCATCTCGTCTGCGAGGGCGGCCATGGCGGCGAGGTAGGTCCCGGTGCGACTCGGACCGTCGGCGCCGCCGGGCGTCCCGTCGGGGAGGGGTTGGAGGGTGAGCCACTGCGTGAGGAAGAACCGGGCGCTGAAGGGCCGGTCCTGGACGGTGCGCCAGACGCGGGCCGCGTACTCGACGAGGGCGTCCGCGCCGACGGTGGCGATTTGCCGGGCGAGCTGCTCGCGTTCGTCGGGGCTCAGCGGCCAGGACACCCGCATGCCGGCGGCCTGCATTGCGGAGGCCAGCCGGGTAACGGCGGCCTCGTCGTCCTCGGCGGCGCCCGGTGCGGCCGGCACCTGGCCCGGGGCCACGCGCGCGCGGTGGTCGTGGAGCCTGTCCCTACCGTAGGTAGGTAGGTATCTGTAGGCGCCCGCCGGGGACGCTGTCCGGACCGCGTCCGGGGACGCTGTCCGGGGGCGTCCGGGGACGCTGTCCGGAACCTCGGAAGGCGTTCGCGGACGCTGTCCGGAACCCCCGCCGGGGACGCTGTCCGGAACCCCCGCCGAGGACGCTGTCCGGACCGCGTCCGAGGACGCTGTCCGGACATCCCTGGCGGCCTCGGACGCGGCGATGCTCTCCTGCTTCTCGGCAGCCCGGGCCCGACGCTGCCGGGTCTCGGTGTAGTGGAGGAGGTGGCGGGGCCAGTCGATCTCTTCCGTGTCCGGGAGGATCGGAACCATCAGCTGATAGACCGTCGACGCGTTGGGGCGCCGCTGCTGAGTCAGCATTCCGGCCTCGGTGAGGACGCGCAGCGAGCGGGTGACCGACTCGACCCCGCAGCCGGCCAGCGAGGCCAGGGTCTCGCGCGCCGGGAAGGCGCGGCCGCCGTCGGCGTCCGCGTAGGAGGCGAGCCACACCCCGATCCGGGCCACGGCCGCCAGGTCGCGGCTGCGGACACGCAGGACCTCGGCGCGCAGCCGCGTGGTCCAGGTGTGCCGGGCCGCCGGGAGGCTGGCCGGGCGGGTGCGGGTGGTGCTCAAGGGTGCCCTCCGGGCGGTAGGTGGGGTGGTCGCCGGGCGGCGGGCGAGGACTCGGCTCGCCCGCCACCCGGCCGCTCGGTGCCGGGTCGTCAGGCCGCAGCCGGGGCCGGTTCGCGCAGGGTGCGCCCGCACGAGCAGCGCAGGGCGCCGTCGGGCGAGGGCTCCAGGTACTTCCAGCGGTGGAAGGGGCACGGGGTGACCAGGCCGGCGCCGGGGGCGTGCCGGGTGATCGCGTTGCGCGGGTCGTACGGGCCGCCCATGGCGCGCACGGGGTGCAGGTCGAGGCAGGCCAGGCACTGGCCGACGGTGCCGGGCGGGATGGCCAGGGTCAGCCGTTCCTTCCGGGAGCCGGGGCAGGTTCCGGGCAGCTCGTTGTCGCGCGGGTTGAAGACCAGCAGCCGTCCGGCGGGGCCCTCGGGCTCCTGGCCGGCGCCGACCGCGCGGCCGTCGCACGGCCCGCACACCTCGGCGTCGGCCGGCACCGCCTCCTTCGAGAGGAACTGGTCGTCGAACACGGCCCCCTGACACCACAGGTGGTAGACGGTCCGGCCGGTGCAGTAGCGGACGCCGGAGCGCACGCGGTGCCAGCGGCGCATCCGCTCGGTCTTCACGAAGCGGGGGCCCTCGGTGAGCGGCTCGGCGTCCGGGCCGTACATGCCGACGCTGCTGCTGACGGGCGGGAACAGCGGGACCATGGCGGTCTCCTCCTTGCAGGTGGTTCGGGGCTTCACCTGCGGCCGGTGGCGGCCTGGGCGAGGCGGTAGGTCTGGGTGGTGCTGCGGCGCCTGCCAGAGGCGATCGCTCGCGCGTCGACGAGGGCGCTCGCCGAGGCCGGGGTCGGCAGGGTCTGCGGGGTGTAGCCGGGCCCGGGCTGCGACTCCGGGTGTCCGGCCTGGGCCGCCGGGGTGTGCGCGGGGCACCGGGGGCCGACCACGTACGGCCGGGCGGTCCGGCCGCAGTGGCGGTCATCGGCGGGCAGCCACTGCCCGGCGGCCGCCGGTCACCGGCGGCGCCAGGCCGGAGGGAGCGTGACGAGAGCCTGGTTGACCTCGTCACCGACCGGCACGCCGGCCAGGTCCAGCTCGGTGAGCAGGCTCAGGGCGGCCGTGATGACCTCCGGCCGCCCGCTCGACAGCCCGTTGGCGATGTGGTCGACCACCGTGCGCCGCATGACGACGTCGGCGGACTCGGGCTGAGGAGCGGGCATCAGGAGCCTCCGGTCAGTCGTTGCGCGGGCGGGGAAGGGCGGCCGCGCGGGCGCGCCGGTAGGCGCGGCGCCGACGGCGGCGCGCGAGCTGCTCGCGGCTCGGCCAGTAGGCGATGGCGACCGCGGCGGCCACGGGGGCGGAGAGGATCGCGCCCGAGGCGATCGGGCCGAGGGAATTGCTCACTGGGCACCGTCCTCGACGGGCAGGTACGCGGTGGCGTAGACCGGCGAGCCCGCGATCATGGTCGAGTGGTGCAGCGACACCACCGACAGGCGCTGGCCGTCGATCTTGCTCGTGATCTCCGACTCGTCCGTGTCGACGCCGAGCGCCGCCGCCAGAGCCCGCACCGCGTCCCGGCCCTCAGGGCTGCGGTCGTCGGGTTCCACAAACAGCGCGCCGTCCGAGTTGACCCGCCACACGAGCGGCAGGCTGCCCAACTCGATGTGCTGAGCCACCAGGACATGAAGTGCGGCGATCGTTGCGAGGGCGGGGGGCATCACACCGCCACCGCCGTCCGGGCCGGGGCGACTGCGACCAGGCGCACCATCACGTCCTGGACCGTCGCGACGATCGTCCATCGGAGACCGCCGGCGACCCGGTCGGACCACACGCTGTGCGTCCCGATCGTCTGCCGCCAGCCATCCAAGGCCATCAGGGCCCGCGGTCCGCTGAACTGGCCGACGACCGCGCCGGCCGCGTCGACCGTCCAGGTCGGTGCCTCGCTCGCGCCGGACCCGGCGGCCATGCGCGTCAGGTGGACCACGGCCTGCATCGCGGCTGCCTGCGCCGCCAGGTCGAGGGCGCTCACGCCGCCACTCCCAGGCCCCGCGGGTGCAGGGCGCGCACCAGCGGAGTGTCCGGCAGGGACCCGGAGGCCGTGGTCTCGGCGACGACGGACAGCATCACGCCCGGGCAGCCCGGGATCTGCCCGTACGACAGGACCCAGCGCAGCCCGCCGGAGGGACGCGTCAGTCCGTTCGGGCCCGTCTCGTCCCGGCCGCCGACGACGGCACTGCGGGGCGCCGACGCGGAGTACCAGGCGGACAGCTCTCCGATCGAGGCGGTCACGGTGGCCCGGCGGCCATCGGGGGCGAGCTCGACGGCGTCGATGGACTGAGCGGGCAGGCCGGCGCGGGTGCGGAGCACCGCGATACCGGCGAGCACCGTCCGCTGCGGGACGTAGGGGGCGGCCGCCGGGGGGATACCGGCGGGGGCACGGGTAGGCTCGATCATGCGGGCCTACCTCCTTTCGTTTCGGGTTGATCGGTGGGCCCGGGGTCGCTCTCCTGGGGTCGCAATCCGTGGGGAGCGGCCCGAACCTGTTTTGGGGTCAGGCGGCGAGCGGCTGCTGGCGTCGCGGCCGGCGCGGCTCGGGGGCCTGGCGGGTCGGGTCGAGCGCGAGGTTCGACCGGGAGTCATTCGCCTCCTGCGCGTCGAGCCACGCATCGAGGGCAGTCCGCCGGTACATCACGCGTCCACCAGCCCGGAACCCGGGCGGGCCGCTCCTGCGCTCGCGGAGGCCGCGCAGGCCCTTGGTCGACCGGCCGATGTAGGCCGCAGCCTCCTCCAGCGTGAGGAGGTGCTTCTCGGGTCCGCTAGTACTCATTGCTCCCCTCCATTGCTCATTGGGAGAGATCAGCGATCTCGGTGATCTCGGCACCCAGCCCGGCGGCGATCCGCTTGATCACCTCGGGTTGGGCGCCGCGCTGCCCTCGTTCGATTCGGGACGGGTGCGCAGGTGAGACACCGACCAAGGCGGCGAACCGCCGCAGGCCGTAGCCCGACCGTTCGCGCCTGTGCCGGATGTTCGGTCCGTGCGCTCTCACACCGAGAACCATATGAGCAATGATGGGCAATGGCAAGGCATTGTGAGCAATGAAGCGGAATGATTGCTCTCACCTGGGGGAATGGCGGGAACCCGACGCGCACGGATGGGCAGCGATCTGGGATGCTGTTGCCTATCGTTGTCCGTCGAGGTATCTGGGAGCCCGTGATGAGCGCAGCCGGAGAGGCTGGCCTCGACTGGGCCGCGCTCGGTCGCAAAATCCGACAGGCGCGGGTGAAGATCGGCATGACGCAGGCAGAGCTCGCGGGCGCCGCTGGCCTTGACCGGAAGTCGATCAGCAACTACGAGAACGGGCGGCCGCCCGCCCGCGCCGACCGAGTGCCTGACGGCTACTACAAGGTTGGCGAGATCCTCCAGTGGGCCCCCGGGGCGGTCGAGGACTACTTGCTCGCTGGTGCCGAGGCCAGGCCGCATCCAGGCCCAGCGCCAATGCCCCCGGCGGCAGCGCCGTTGGACCTGTACCCGTTCGTCGGTCGCTTTGCCCGTGCGGCGGTGGCGGCCGGCGGCGATCCCGCATTGCGCGATGTCCTGGAGGAGGTGGCGGACCGCCTGCTCCGGTCGATCCCCCAGGGGCAGCCCAAGGCGGTGCAGCAGTCTGGGTACGGCCTGGCCGCGTATCGGCCGCACGCGTGGGCCGAGGGTGACGCAGGCGTGCCGGAGGATGACGCGGTGCGGATCGAGCAGGCGTTGGAGGAGTACAACCGCGGGCGCCGTCAGGATCCGTAACTCCCCGACATACCCGCGACACGCGTAACTTAACGTGCTTATTTCCTCACGTTTCCTCGTGCGCATATGCCAGAATCTGTCTCCCGGCATGCCTCCCACACGTCAGGATCTTTGGGGGAGAGGCATGCCCACTGCCGCTGTTGTCGCCGGGCTGTCGCACGACCCGCTTGCCGAGCTGGACCGCATGGGAATACCCATCGTCCGGCAGTGGCTGCGGGACACCTGGGGGGTCTGGTCCCCCGCACACCGCGCTGTGGTCATCGCCACCGGGCTGTCCCCGGTTGAGGAGCGATGCGTTCTCGCGCACGAGCTGGAGCACATCCTCGTCGGCGACACCGGGTGCGGCGGGCGAGACGGGCTGAGGGCCGAGCGGCTTGCCGACCTGCGCGCCGCCCGAAAGCTGGTGGCCCTGTCGGACTTCTGCCGGGTGCGGCAGTGGGCTACCAGCGAGGCGGAGATGGCCGAGGAGCTCGGTGTCACGACCTGGATCCTGCGGACCCGCGGGGCCGACCTGGAGGGGGGTGCCCAGTGGCTGGGTACATCGAAGATCGCTGGCTGACCAAGCGGCCTGACCCGGAGACCGGGAAGCGCCGGCGCACCGCGCTCTGGGGCAAGGGCAAGCGATACCGCGTCGCCGGCATCCCCGGAGTCCGATCGCGCTCCTTCGAAACGTCCGGCGACGCGAAGAAGTGGAAGGACGAGGCATCCGTCAAGAAGTCGGAGGGCAAGTTCGTCGACTCGCGCGACGGCCAGGTGCTCCTCGGGGACTACATCGAGACCACGTGGTGGCCGAGCACCGAGTACCCGCCGTCGTCCCGCTCCACCGTCCGCAGCCGGGTCTGGAACCACGTCATTCCGCTGCTCGGGCACCTCCAGCTCAATGAGATCGACTACGAGGTGCTCAAGCAGTGGCGCAAGGACCTGCTTAGGCGGGTGGCGTCGAGCTCAGCACAGGCGATCTGGGCGCACCTGAACAGCATCCTGGAGGCGGCGCGTAAGGGCCGGCGGATCGCGGAGAACCCCTGCCGGGAGCACTCCGAGCTGCGGCCGGAGGCTGGCGAGGGGCGCAAGGCGAAGGCCTGGGCCCGGTCGACGGTCGACGGAATCCGGGACGGCCTGCCGGAGCACTACCGGGTCCTGGTTGACCTCGGTGCCGGCCTCGGCCTGCGGCAGGGTGAGGCCCTCGGCCTCGGGGCGGAGGACTTCGACTGGGAGGCCGGGACCGTCTTCGTTCAGCGCCAGCTCCGCCATGACGTGCACGGCCGGGCCTACTACTGCCTCCCGAAGGGGAAGAAGACCCGGCGCGTGCCGGTCGCGCCGCGGCTGGCGGCTCGGATCCGTGAGCACCTGGCCCAGCACACTCCGGTGTCGACGACGCTGCCCTGGCAGGACCCCGAGGAGCCGCTGACCGAGGCCGAGGTCAAGCAGCGCAGGCCGCGGACCGCGCACTTGCTGGTCGTGACAGGCGCGGGCGAACCGGTGGGTGCCGACGTCTTCAACCGCATCTACTGGAAACCAGCGCTGGAATCCGCGGGCGTGATCGCGCGGCTCGACCTCTCGACGCTGCCGCCGGTGAAGTGGCGGCGGCCGAAAAAGACGTACGGCGACACGCGTGAGCACGGCTACCACTGCCTTCGCCACACCTACGCCTCGGTCAACCTCGGTGCCGGCGAGGCCCCGGCCGCGGTCTGCTCGTGGATGGGCCACGCCTCGCTGAAGATTACTCTGGAGGTGTACGGTCACATGGTGCCGGGCGCCGTACAGCGAGGCCTCGCAGCGATCGACGACTGGTTCGATGCTCCCCAGCCGCAAAATCTCCCTCAGGACTCCCTGGCAGCCGCCTTGGCCCGATGGGCCGAGGAGTTCACGCTGGTCGGGGCTGGGGGCGACACCAAGGCGGGCATGAACAAGCAGTTCAAGCGCGTGAACTTCGTCGAGGAGCCGGAGTCCCCGAAGGAGTGACGGCGCCCGCCTGACCGGACGGGCGGCCGCCGCCCCGGCCCCACCCGGGCACGCGCCGACCCGTGGCCACGGCATTCCCTCCGGCCCCGGGCCGCCGTGAGAGGGTGGCGGCGTGAATCGTCTCGCGGGCGCGACCTCGCCGTATCTGCAGCAGCACGCCGACAACCCGGTGGACTGGTGGGAGTGGTCCCCGGAGGCGTTCGAGGAGGCCCGGCGGCGGGGGGTGCCGGTGCTGTTGAGCGTGGGGTATGCCGCTTGTCACTGGTGCCATGTGATGGCGCACGAGTCCTTCGAGGACGAGGCGGTGGCCGGGTACGTCAATGAGCGGTTCGTCGCGGTGAAGGTCGACCGGGAGGAGCGGCCGGACGTCGACGCGGTGTACATGGAGGCCGTGCAGGCCGCGACCGGGCAGGGCGGCTGGCCGATGACGGTCTTCCTCACGCCCGACAAGGACCCGTTCTACTTCGGCACGTACTTCCCGCCCGAGCCCCGGCACGGCATGCCGTCGTTCCGGCAGGTGCTTGAGGGTGTGGACAGCGCCTGGCGCGAGCGGCGGGAGGAGGTCGGCGAGGTCGCCGCCCGGATCCGGGCCGATCTGGCCGAGCGGGCCTCGGTGTACTCGACGGGCAGCGGGGTGCACCAGCCGCCCGGGGAGGCGGACCTGCACCAGGCGCTGGTCGCCCTCAGCCGCTCCTTCGACGCCGCCCGCGGCGGCTTCGGCGGGGCGCCCAAGTTCCCGCCGGCCATGGTGATCGAGTTCCTGCTGCGCCACCACGCCCGGACCGGCTCCGAGGCCGCCCTGGAGATGGCCGTCCGCACCGGGGACGCGATGGCCCGCGGCGGCATCCACGACCAGCTCGGCGGCGGCTTCGCCCGCTACTCGGTGGACGCCGGCTGGGTGGTGCCGCACTTCGAGAAGATGCTCTACGACAACGCGCTGCTGCTCCGCGCGTACCTGCACCTCTGGCGCGCCACCGGCGACGGGCGGGCCCGCCGGGTCGCGCTCGCCACAGCCGACTTCCTGCTGCGCGAACTGCGCACCCCCGAGGGCGCGTTCGCCTCGGCGCTGGACGCGGACAGCCTCGACCCGGCGAGCGGGAAGTCCACCGAGGGGGCCTACTACGCATGGACGCCCGGGCAGTTGGCCGAGGTGCTGGGCGAGGCGGACGGCGGCTACGCGGCGGAGCTGTTCGAGGTGACGCCGGAGGGCACCTTCGAGCACGGCTCCTCGGTGCTGCAGCTGCTGCGCGACCCCGAGGACCAGGCCGCGGCCGAGCTGGTCCGGGCCCGGCTGTTCGAGGCGCGGGCCCAGCGGCCGGCGCCCGCCCGGGACGACAAGGTGGTCGCGGCCTGGAACGGCCTCGCCATCGCCGCCCTGGCCGAGACCGGCGCCCTGCTGGAGCGCCCCGACCTGGTCGAGGCCGCCGAGCGCGCCGCCGACCTGCTGCTCGCCGTCCACCTGACGCCCGAGGGCCGGCTGCTGCGCACCTCCCGGGACGGCCGGGCCGGTGCCAACGCGGGCGTCCTGGAGGACTACGCCGACACCGCCGAGGGCTTCCTCGCGCTGTACGCCGTCACCGGCGAGGCGGAGTGGCTGCAGCTGGCCGGCGGGCTGCTCGACACCGTGCTGAAGCACTTCGCCGACGAGGCGTCCGGTGCGCTGTACGACACCGCCGACGACGCCGAGGAGTTGATCCGGCGCCCGCAGGACCCGACCGACAACGCCACCCCGTCCGGCTGGACGGCGGCCGCCAACGCCCTGCTCGGCTACGCCGCGTACACCGGTTCGGCGCGCCACCGCACCGCCGCCGAGCGGGCCCTCGGCATCGTCGGGGCGCTCGCCTCGCGGGCCCCGCGCTTCATCGGCTGGGGCCTGGCCGCGGCCGAGGCGCTGGCGGACGGGCCGCGCGAGGTCGCCGTGGTCGGCCCGGCCGGCGATCCGGCGACGGCCGCGCTGCACCGGGCCGCCCTGTTGGGCACCGCGCCCGGCGCGGTGGTCGCCCTCGGCGAGCCGGCGGCGGACGGCGGCCCGGGGTCGGACGAGGTGCCGCTGCTGGCGGATCGCCCGCTGGTCGGCGGTGCGCCCGCCGCGTACGTCTGCCGGCACTTCAGCTGCGACGCGCCGACCACGGACCCGGAGGTCCTGCTGGAGCGGCTGGGCGGCACCGCCCGGTAGCAGGTGTCCGGGCCGGTGGAAAACGCTTTGTCCCCGGTCCGGCCGGCGCGGGAGAATGCGCCATGACCTGGACGGTGAGCGGCTCCCTCGACGACTTCCGCGCGCACACGGACGCCTTTCTGGCCGAGCGCCCGGCCGAGAACACCGTGCTGCTCACGGTCGTGCACCGGCTCGCCGGGTACGGCCTGGACGTCTTCGGGGAGGGGGCGCCGGTCTTCGGCTGGTGGCGGGCCGAGCCGGGCGGCCCGGTCGCGGGAGCCTTCCTGCAGACCCCGCCGTACGAGCCGCGGCTGGGCGCGATGCCCGTCGAGGCCGCGGCGGAGCTCGCCGCGGTGCTGGCGGCGACCGGCGCGGACGTACGGGGGGTGTCCGGTGGCGAGGGCCCGGCGCGGGCGTTCAGCGCGGCCTGGCAGGCCGCCACCGGGGCCGCCGAGTCCGTCAAGAGCAGCGAACGGCTCTACCGGTTGGGCGAGTTGACGCTGGACCCGGCCCGTACCCCGGCCGGGCGCCACCGCCCGGCGGTGGCGGCCGACCGCGAGCTGCTGATCGGCTGGTACCAGGCCTTCCTGACCGAGACCGGGGTGCTGCTGCCCAACGTCGCGCGCAGCGTGGACGATCGGACGGCCGCGGGCGGGCTGTGCCTCTGGGAGGACGCCGGCCGCCCGGTCGCGATGGCCGGTGTCAGCCCGGTGATCGCCGGGATGTCCCGGGTCGGCCCGGTGTTCACCCCGCCCGAGCTGCGCGGGCGCGGTTACGCGAGCGGGGTCACCGCCGCCGCCTCGGCGCACGCGCTGGACCGCGGGGCGGCCGAGGTGCTGCTCTACACCGACCTGGCCAACCCGACCAGCAACTCCATCTACCAGCGGATCGGCTACCGTCCGGTGGAGGACTGCCTGACGCTGGACTTCCCGAGCTGAGCGGCCGACGGCCGGCCCGCGGCCGCGGGCCCGTCGGGTCTGCCGCGCCGCCCGTCCGGGTAGGCCGGGGGGTGGGGGTGTCGTGATGATGGACGAACTACTGGCGTGGGCTGGCCGGTTGGGCCTGGCGGAGGTGGTGGCCGGGGCGCTGGCCGCGAACCTGGGGCTGCTGGCGGTGTCGCTGGCCGTCGGCACGCTGCTGGTCCGGCGCTTCGGCGAACAGCGGGTGACCCCGCCGCCCCCGCCGCCCGACCGGCGCGAGCTGGCTCTGGTCGTGGTCGCCGTCCTGCTCAACTCCGCCGTCGGCGTGGCCGGCTGGGCGCTGTGGCAGGCCGGCTGGATCCGTCTGACGGCCGACACCGGGCTGCGGGCGGCCGCCGAACTGCTGGTGTTCACCCTGGTGATGGACGCCCTGATGTACCTCGGCCACTGGCTCGCCCACCAGCGCCGGCTGTACCGGCTGGCGCACGAACTGCACCACCGCTACCCGGACCCGAGGCCGTCCACCCTCTTCGTCCTGCACCCGCTGGAGGTGCTCGGCTTCGGCGGCACCTGGATCGCGGTGCTCTGCCTGCGGGAGATCTCCCTCGCCGCGCTGGCCGGGTACATCGGCGTGAACCTGCTGTTCGGCCTGCTGGGGCACCTCGGTGTGGAGCCCTTCCCCGCCCGGATCCGGCGGCGCGCGCTGTTCCGCTGGGTGGCCCTGCCGATGTTCCACGCCGGGCACCACGCCGACCCGGGGGTGAACCTGGGCTTCTACACCACCGTCTGGGACCGGCTGTTCGGCACGATCGACCCGGCGTACGACCGCAGGCGCGCGGCGGAGCACCCGGCCCGGGCCTGAGGCCGTCGGGAGCGGCAGGCGGGGGCTACTCCCAGTCCCAGCGGATGCCCAGCAGGCACGGCTGCAGGGCGGTGGCCACCAGGTGGACGCAGCGGTGGCCGTCGAGGGTCAGCTCCTCCGTCTCGTAGGGCTTCTCGCCGGGGGAGCGCAGCGCGAAGCGGTGGCAGCGGACGGGGAGGGCGTCGGGGTGGAAGGTGACCTGGAGGACGTACTGGCCGGCGCCGGAGTTGAAGCCGCGGACGTATTCGCAGCTGGGCTCGGGTGACGGGGCGTCGTCGAAGCCGTAGCCGAGCAGGTGGGTGTCACCGGCCCGTAGGCGCCGGTCCAGCAGGAGTTCGGCGACGAGCAGGTCGTGGGCCTGGTCGCGGCGGACGCGGCCGGGGCGGCAGTTCTCCTCGGCGCGGACCCCGACGCGGGAGATGTCGCAGCCCGGGTCGCCCTGGTAGAGGGCGAGGTAGCGGTCGATGCCGTCGCGGTGGGCGCGCAGGGCGTGTTGGGAGTCGCGGCGCAACAGGGCGCGGTCGGCGCCGATGCGGATGCGCTCGATGTGGGTGATGGTGTGCAGCCCGGTGTCCCGCGGGCCCGAGATGGCGGCGAGCAGGTCGTCGACGGCGCCGGCCGGGGCGATCAGGTCCCGGTAGGGGCGTACGGGCGGGCCGGCCGGGTCGGCGGGGGTGGCCCGGCGGGGGCCGAGGAGCCGGGTGAGGGAGTGCTCGGGCAGGTCCAGCACCTCCTCCAACGCCCGTACCGCGCGCAGGGATTCGGCGCGTTCGGGACGGCGGCGGCCCTGCTGCCAGTAGCTGAGGCTGGTGAGCCCGACATGGACCCCGCGCTGGGCGAGGTGTTCGCGGACCCGGTGCAGGGCGAGGCCTCGGGCGGCGATCGCGGTGCGCAGGGCGAGGTGGAACGGTCCGTTGCGCAGTGCGGTGGCGAGGTCGGTGTGTTCGCTGCGCGGCATGGCTTCCTCCTCGGCCGGCGAGCACCCGGGCTGGTCGTGAATATTCACATGCGGAGCCCGGTTTGTCACTGGCCGGGCCCTGTTGCGCGGGGATTTCCGCGGGCGCGTTCACACCTGCCGGGGGCCGTTCACACCCCGGTGCGGGGGGTCGTGAGGCCGTTGACCCGCCTGCGTCAACGGCGCGATGCTCAGGACGCGATCCGGACCGCACCCCCACACCCCAACTCCTGCCCTGTGCAAGGAGGATTCCCCATGTCTCCACGTCCACGGACACGCCTGCGCCGTGCGGTCTCGGTGCTCGCGCTCGGTGTGCTCGGCCCGGCCCTCACCGTCGCCGCCACCACCCCCGCCCGCGCCGCCACCCCGGTCCACGCCGCCCCCACGGCGTCGGCCCAGGTCGGGCCGGCCGCCGCGGCGGGCAGTACGGCCGATCTGGCCGGTACGTACAAGAAGCTCAACATCGCCATGCAGCAGCAACAGCAGACCAACTGGTGCTGGGCGGCGAGCGGGAACACCATCGCCACCTGGTTCGGCTACACCTACAGCCAGAACCAGTTCTGCAACGCCGCGTTCGGCCGCTCGATCAACTCCAGCTGCCCCAACAGCCAGGCCACCCTGGGCGATGTGCAGAACGGCCTGAGCTGGGTCGGCCTCAACCCGGGCTCGTACGTGACCGGCTACCTGCGCTACAGCACGGTGCAGACCGAGGTGAACGCCAACCGGCCGATCGAGACCCGGATCCAGTGGAGCTCCGGCGGCGGCCACATGCACGTGCTGTACGGCTACGACACCGGCAGCAACTGGGTCTACTGGGGCGATCCGTGGCCCTCCAACAACCGCTACAACTGGGCGGACTACAACTACTACGTGTCCAACGGCACGTTCTCCTGGACCCACTCCCTGTACCGGATCGGCGCGTGAGGGGCGATCATGACTGACCTCAGCAAGGCCCGCCGGGCAGCCGTCACCGTCCTGCTCGCGGCCGGCCTCGGCCTGGCCGTCACCCCGGCCGCGCACGCGGACACCCCGGCCGGCGCCCCCGTGCCGGTCACCGCCGCCGAGCTGGCGCAGGCCCGCAGCGCGGCCCAGAGCCCGGCGGTCCTGGACCGGTTGGGCCACTTCTTCGCCCGCAAGGGCGTGCCGCCCACCCAGCAGCTGACCATCGGCGCGGCCGAGGAGGCGCGGGCGGCCACGGCGGCCGCGCCGACGCTGGCGGGCGAGACGGTGCCGGTCTACACCCTGGACGCGGCCTTCGTGGCCGGGACCTCGGGCGCGCCGGTGGCGAAGGCCGAGTTCACCGCGAGCCGGGCCGTGTCGGCGGACGGCCAGGTCGCCTCGGTCTGGACGGTCAAGCAGGGCGACACCTGGCAGGTCGTCAACATCGCCTCCGGCGGGGACGAGGGCGACTACGCGGCGAAGGCGGCGGCGGGCGGCGGCACGGCGTTCCGCGAGCCGCAGCTCAACGCCTGGTACGTGCTGCGCGAGGGCCGGGTGCTGCCGCTGGACGACGAGGCGCGGCGCTCGGTGGGCACGTCCGGGGTGAGCCTGGCGGCGTACCAGCGGCTGGTCCACCAGCGGTACGGCGACAAGCTGCCCGGCTCGGCGTACGACCGGGCCGGGAAGGGCGGCGGGTACCAGCCCGACGCCGCGCCCGGGGCGGCGGCGGAGGGCGGCGGCTCGGCGCTGCCCGCCGTCACGGCGGCCGCCGCCCTGGGCGCCACGGCGCTCGCGGGCGCGGGCATCGCCCTGCGGCGGCGGGCGGGTGCCCGACGAGGGTAGGGCGCCCACCCGTACGCGGGGGCGGCGGGATCCGGCGGCGGCCGGTCCCACCGCCCCCGCGGCTTCGGCTCGGCGCGGAGCCGGCCTCAGACGCCGCGGAAACCGCGCTCCAGGACGGCGAACGCGTGGTCGACCAGGTCGGCGATGTCGTCCCGGCCGTCGCTCTCGGCCCAGTGCAGCACCACCTCGGTGGTGGCGGCGGCGACGGCCGCGGCGGTGATCCGCATGTCCAGGGTGGGCTGTTCGATCCCGGCCCGCCGAGTGAGCACGGTGAGGTACAGCTGCTGCGGGTCGTTGGGCGGCTCGTGCATCCGGGCGCGCAGCACGGGGACCTCGCTGACCAGCCGCATCCGGGTGAGCAGCTCCTCGCGTTCGTCCTGAAGCAGTTCGCGGATCAGACCGATGACGGTCTCCCGGCAGGACTGCAGGAACGGTTCGTCGGCCGGGCGGCCCAGCAGCGCGGTGACCAGGGCCGGGTCGTACTCGTCACTGAGGACGAGGTCCTCCTTGGTGGCGAAGTACCGGAAGAAGGTGGACTGCGAGACCTCGGCCGCCGCCGCGATCTGGTCGACCGTGGTGTTCTCGTACCCCTGCTCGGAGATCAGCCGGTACGCCTCGCGGCGGATCGCCTGGCGCGTCTTCAGCTTCTTTCGCTCGCGCAGCGACAGCGGCGCCTCCAGCATCGCCTGGACCAGGGTGGTCTGGCCTGCCGAGGGTGCCGCTGTCGGCTGCAGTGCGCTCATATCTTCGATTATCCGCGATCGGCGGCGGGTACGGTGGCCGGTCCCGCGCCGGGCTCCGGTGCCTCCTCGGCCGCGGGCTCGGCGGTGTGCGGTTCGGCGGCGGGCATCCGCAGGGCGACCAGCACCGCCGACAGGACGGCGATCACCCCGGCCACCAGCAGGACCAGCGTCATGCCGTGGATGTACGCGGCGTGCGCGGAGGCCGCCAGTGCGGGGTTGCCGGTGGCGGTGGCGACGGCGTCGGCGGCGACCACCGACTGCCCGGCCTTGTCCGCGGCCTCGGCGGGGAGCCCGGCGGTGTCCAGCGCGTGCCGGTACGACCCGGCCAGCAGGCTGCCGAACACGGCGACCCCGATCGCGCCGCCGACCTGGCGGAGCGTCTGCATCAGCCCGGAGCCGACGCCGGCCCGGGCGGGCGGCAGGGTGAGCAGCGCCGAGGCCTGCGCGGTGATGATCGACATCCCCATGCCGAGCCCGAGCAGCGGGAGCCAGACCGCGGCCAGGCCGTAGCCGTCCTCGACGCCGGTGGTGCTGCCCAGCAGGAGCGAGGCGGCCAGCACGGCGAGCCCGATGGAGATCACGGCGCGCGGGCCGATCCGGGCGACCAGCCGGTCGCTCAGCCGGGCGGCCACCATCAGGCCGCCCATCAGCGGCATCAGCCGCAGACCGGTGCCCAGGGCGTCGGCGCCGAGCACGTTCTGGAAGTACTGCGGCAGGACGAAGAACCCGCCGAACAGCACGACCGACACCAGCGTCGCGGCCACCGCCGACCACCGGAAGGTCGGGTCGGCCAGCAGTGCCAGGTCGAGCATCGGGCTGCGCTGGCGCCGGCTGCGCAGCACCAGCACGGTGAGCGCGACCACCGAGCCGCCGAGCATTCCGAGGACCAGGAGGTCGGTCCAGCCGCGGGCGGGGATCTCGATGATCCCGTAGGTGAGCGCCGAGAGCCCGCCCGCGCCGAGCGCGGTGGCCACCAGGTCGATCCGCGGGGCGTCGGGGTTGAGGCTCTCCGGGAGCAGCAGCAGACACGCGGTGATGCCGATGGCGACCAGCGGCAGGTTGATCAGGAAGATCGAACCCCACCAGAAGTGCTGGAGCAGGAAGCCGCCGATCAGCGGGCCGAACGGCATGCCGGCGGCGAGCGCCCCGGCCAGGATCGCGGTCGCGCGGCGCTGCTCGCCGGGCGGGAAGAGCCCGGGGATCACGGCCATGGACATCGGCATGACCAGCGCACCCGCCAGGCCCATCGCGGCCCGGGCGGCGATCAGGGTGCCGGGGCTGTCGGCGAGCATGCCGACGGCGGAGGCGAGCCCGAACAGGGCGAGGCCGCTGGTGAGGGTGCGGCGGCGGCCGAAGCGGTCGCCGATCAGCCCGGCCGGGAGCATCACGGCGGCGAAGACCACGGTGTAGGAGTCGACGATCCACTGCAGCTGCCCGGTGGTGGCCTCCAGCTGGGTGGCCAGGGTGGGCAGGGCCACGTTGAGGATCGTCATGTCGAAGCTGATCACCAGGACGCTGAGCGCCACGGCGACCAGTGCGAGCCAGCGGCGTGGGTCGGGAACGGGCGGCATGGCGAACCTCCGGGGCCCAGGGGAAAGTTTCCGTCAAATGACAGTAACTCTCAAAAGATGGTCGCCGTCAATGTCGGGGGAGCCGTGACCGCCCGGCTACCTGCGGTGACGTGTCTGGGAAGTGCGCGTTCCGCACACGGAATTGACGCAACGTTGATCTGTCGTTCGCCGCCTCGGGGGCCTGGCGGGTGACTGTCGGTAGATACCATGTGGCAATCGGTCAGTGCGGACCGATGCGTGCCGAGAGCGGAGAAGGGGTGGGGCGGCAGGAGCCGACCACAAGCCCGGCGCAGGAAGGGGAGTCGAATGGCCGGTAGGGAAACGGGTGGCGCGCAGGTGTGGGGCGCCGCCGTGGTGGTGACGTCCGCGCTGGCCGTGGTCGCCGCCTACCTGATCAACGGCGCCGCGCTGGTCCTGGCGGTCGCCGGAGTCGAGACGCTGCTGCTGATGGTGTACGTCGCCCGCAGGTGGCGGGCGCTGCACCGGCCGGTCAGGCCGGGCGGCCACGGTGAGCACCGGCGCAGCGCCCCGGGTGCGGCGCACTGCGAGCGCTGTGCGCGGGCCCGCGAGGCGCTGGACGCCCGCCAGGTCCGCCGGGCTCCCGGCCGCCCGCCGGGCCGTCCGCCGGGCGGGATCGCAGAACGGGCGGCCGACCGGTCCGTGGACCGGCCTGCCGCCCGCCATGGGCTGTCGGGCTCAGCCGGCCGCGCTGTACGCCACCAGTGAGACCCCTACGTACTGCACGATGAAGGCCCCGAGGGTGAAGGCGTGGAACACCTCGTGGAAGCCGAACCAGCGCGGTGACGGGTTGGGCCGCTTGAGGCCGTACACCACGCCGCCGAGGCTGTAGAGCACGCCGCCGACGATCATCAGCACCAGGACGGTCACGCCGCCGGTGCGCAGGAAGTCCGGCAGGAAGAACGCGGCGGCCCAGCCCAGGGCGATGTAGACCGGTGTGTACAGCCAGCGCGGCGCGCCGACCCAGAACACCCGGAACGCGATGCCCGCCAGCGCGCCGCCCCAGACCGCCCAGAGCAGCACCTGCTGCGAGGCGCCCCGCAGCAGCAGGATGGTGAACGGGGTGTAGGTGCCCGCGATGATCAGGAAGATGTTCGCGTGGTCGAGCCGGCGCAGCACGGCGTCGCCGCGCGGGCCCCAGTCGAAGCGGTGGTAGACCGCGCTCACCCCGAACAGCAGCCAGGCGCTGGCGGAGTAGATCGCGCACGCGATCTTGGCGGGTGTGGACTCGGCCAGGCAGATCAGCACGATCCCGGCGGCGACGGTGGCGGGGAACATTCCGGCGTGCAGCCAGCCGCGCCACTTCGGCTTGCTCTCAGCGAGCTCAGCAGTCATGGGCAGCATGCTACCGGCTACCTACGGATGCGTAGGTTACTCGCCCGTAGGAAGTGGCGATCGTCACTCTTGGACGTTTTGGAGTGTTCGAGGTGATGGTGCGCATGCCCCCGCTCGGCCGGAAGCGACTTGTTACTGGCAAGTAACAGTACTGAAAGTAGTAAAAGATGCGTCAATTTCACCGCTGTGCCGTATTCGGGGCTTGAGGCCGGAGCTACGCTGCAAGCACCCTCAAACCCCCGCTACGCCGTCTCCCTGCCGAGATGGCGTGAAACGGAGCGATCGTGTCGTACGAGAACTCTGCTCTCAGCGCATCCGCGCCCACCCGCCACAAGCGACTGCTGGCCTGGGTGAGCGAGATCGCGGAGCTCACCCAGCCGGCTCGCATCGAGTGGTGCGACGGTTCCGAGGAGGAGTACCAGCGCCTCGCGGATCTGCTGGTGGCCCAGGGAACCTTCAAGAAGCTCAACCAGGAGAAGCGCCCCAACTCCTACTACGCCGCCTCGGACCCCACGGACGTGGCGCGCGTCGAGGACCGGACCTACATCTGCTCCGAGCAGGAGAAGGACGCGGGCCCGACCAACAACTGGAAGGCGCCCGCCGAGATGCGGGAGATCTTCCAGGGGGAGAACGGCCTGTTCCGCGGCTCGATGAAGGGCCGCACGATGTACGTCGTGCCCTTCTCGATGGGCCCGGTCGGCTCCCCGCTGGCCGCGTACGGCGTCGAGATCACCGACTCCGCCTACGTCGCCGTGTCGATGCGCGTGATGACCCGCATGGGCCAGGCCGTGATCGACCAGCTCGGCGAGGACGGCGACTTCGTCAAGGCCGTGCACACCGTCGGGGCCCCGCTGGCAGAGGGCGAGGCGGACGTCGCCTGGCCGTGCAACACCACCAAGTACATCTCGCACTTCCCGGAGACCCGGGAGATCTGGTCCTTCGGCTCCGGCTACGGCGGCAACGCCCTGCTCGGCAAGAAGTGCTACGCGCTGCGCATCGCCTCGACGATGGCCCGCGACGAGGGCTGGCTGGCCGAGCACATGCTCGTCCTCAAGCTCACCCCGCCGAGCGGCGAGGCCAAGTACGTGGCGGCGGCCTTCCCGTCCGCCTGCGGCAAGACCAACCTCGCCATGCTCCAGCCCACCATCCCGGGCTGGAAGGTCGAGACGATCGGCGACGACATCGCCTGGATGCGCTTCGGCGCCGACGGCCGCCTGTACGCCATCAACCCCGAGGCCGGCTTCTTCGGCGTCGCCCCCGGCACCGGGGTGGACACCAACGCCAACGCCATCGAGACCCTCTGGGGCAACACCGTCTACACCAACGTCGCGCTGACCGACGACGGCGACGTGTGGTGGGAGGGCCTGACCGAGGAGCCCCCGGCCCACCTCACCGACTGGCGCGGCAACGACTGGACGCCGGAGTCCGGCACCCCGGCCGCCCACCCGAACGCCCGCTTCGCCGTCCCGGCGGCGCAGTGCCCGACCATCGCCCCCGAGTGGGAGGACCCGGCGGGTGTGCCGATCTCGGCCATCCTGTTCGGCGGCCGCCGCGCCACCGCCGTCCCGCTGGTGACGGAGTCCTTCAACTGGCAGCACGGCGTCTTCCTGGGTGCCAACATCGCCTCCGAGAAGACCGCCGCCGCCGAGGGCACCGTCGGCGAGCTGCGCCGCGACCCGTTCGCGATGCTGCCGTTCTGCGGCTACAACATGGGCGACTACTTCGGCCACTGGCTGAAGGTCGGCGCCCAGGCGGACGCCGCGAAGCTGCCGAAGATCTACTACGTGAACTGGTTCCGCAAGAACGGCGAGGGCAAGTTCGTCTGGCCCGGCTACGGCGAGAACAGCCGCGTGCTGAAGTGGGTCGTCGAGCGCCTGGAGGGCGACGGCGCGGGCGTCGAGACCCCGATCGGCGTGCTGCCGACGGTCGACGGCTTCGACCTGAACGGTCTGGAGCTGTCGAAGGAGGACCTCGACCTGCTCTTCACCGTCGACGCCGACATCTGGCGCCAGGAGGCCGCGCTCGTCCCGGCCCACCTGGAGCTGTTCGGCGAGCACACCCCCACCGAGCTGTGGGATGAGTACCGAGACCTGGTCGCGCGACTCGGCTGAGCCTGAGCCTCAGCCCGACATCACGGCCGGTGCGTGGCACGAATCGCGCACCGGACGAGCGACAGGACGGCCGGAGCCCCGCCGGATGATCTTTCCCCGACCAAGGAGATCGTCCGGACCGGGACTCCGGCCGTAGCTTTTCCGGCCCGGGGCCGCCGGCCCGTGACAGACCGCCGTCAGGGCTGGGTGTAGCCGCCGAGGAAGTCCCCGATCCGGGTGACGGCGTCGGTGATCTCCTCGGCGCGGGGGAGGGTCACCAGCCGGAAGTGGTCCGGCTCGGGCCAGTTGAAGCCGGTGCCCTGGACCAGCAGGATGCGCTGGGAGCGCAGCAGGTCCAGCACCATCTGCGCGTCGTCCTTGATCTTGTAGATCTTCGGATCCAGCCGGGGGAAGGCGTACAGCGCGCCCTTCGGCTTGACGCAGCTGACGCCCGGGATCTCGTTCAGCAGCCGGTACGCGGCGTCCCGGGACTCCAGCAGCCGGCCGCCGGGCAGCACCAGGTCCTTGATCGACTGCCGGCCGCCGAGCGCCGCGGCCACCGCGTGCTGGGCCGGCATGTTGGCGCACAGCCGCATCGAGGCGAGCACGGTGAGGCCCTCGATGTAGCTGCCGGCCCGCTGCCGGTCGCCGGAGAGCACCATCCAGCCGGAGCGGAAGCCCGCCACCCGGTAGGCCTTGGACAGGCCGTTGAAGGTGACGCAGAAGAGGTCCGGCGCCAGGGTCGCCAGCGGGATGTGCTCGGCGTCGTCGTAGAGGATCTTGTCGTAGATCTCGTCCGCGTAGACCACCAGCTTGTGCCGGCGGGCGATCTCGACGATGCCCTCCAGCACCTCGCGCGGGTAGACCGCGCCGGTCGGGTTGTTCGGGTTGATCACCACGATCGCCCTGGTCCGGTCGGTGACCTTGGACTCGATGTCGGCGAGGTCCGGGTACCACTCGGACTGCTCGTCGCAGCGGTAGTGCACGGCGGTGCCGCCGGCCAGCGAGACCGAGGCCGTCCAGAGCGGGTAGTCCGGGGCGGGGACGAGCACCTCGTCGCCGTCGTCCAGCAGTGCGGTCATCGCCAGCTGGATCAGCTCGGAGACGCCGTTGCCGAGGAAGACGTCCTCGACGGTGAGCCCGTGCAGGCCGCGGTCCTCGTAGTGCATCACCACGGCGCGGCGGGCGGACAGCAGGCCCTTGGAGTCGCCGTACCCGTGCGCGGAGGCCAGGTTGCGGAGGATGTCCTGGAGGATCTCCGGGGGCGCCTCGAACCCGAACACGGCGGGGTTGCCGGTGTTGAGCTTCAGGATGCGGTGGCCCTGCTCCTCCAGCCGCATCGCCTCGTCGAGCACCGGGCCGCGGATGTCGTAGCAGACGTTGGCGAGCTTGCTGGACTGGATGACCTGCATGCCTGCCTACTTTAGGGGTACGGCGGGGCCCTTCGGCGCGTGGCCCGGGACACGTGCCGCACCGCCTGTGACGGCGTCCTTCGATCGGCAGGCGGGGGCGGCGACCGGCCTTCCGGATCAGTGTCCCGGCATTCGGAACGCTGCCGAAGCCGAGGAATCCCGGGGGAGTGGAAGAAGGAGAGGAGACGGACCGCACACCGCCGCCGGCGTCGGCCGGCCGCGGGCGCGCCGGGCCCGGCGCCCGGTCCGCCCTCGATGACGGCGCCCGTGCCGTGGATGATGTGGTCCGTGCGGCGCCCGGGCTCCTCCGGCGCGCCGCCGACGTCGGACGCCGAGGGTGTCGGACGGTCCTCCGGGACCGGTGCCGGCGAGGTGAGCGAGAGGGGGCGCCGTGATCGCAGCCGCGCTCGGGGCGGTACTGGGGGGCCTGCTGGTGGCGCCGGCCCTGCGGGGCCTGGTGGTGCGCCATGCCGTGCCGGAGGGCGAACCGCCGTGCACGCGCTGCCCGGCGTGCGGGCGGGCGCTGCGCGGGCTGCCGCCCACCGGCCGGTGCCCGGGCTGCCGGGAGCGGCTCGGCCCCGGCGCCTGGCAGGTGGAGGCGGTCACCGTCGCGGTGGCGGCGGCCGTGCTCGCGGTGGCGCACCCGGCCGACGCGGTGCTGCTGCTCTGGGCGGCCGGGCCCGGTGTGGTGCTCGGCTTCGTGGACGCCCGGGCGCGCCGCCTGCCGTACGTGCTCAGCTGGACGCTCGCGGCGGGCCTGGCGCTGCTGCTGACGGTGGTGGAGCTGTCGGCCGGCCGCCCGGACGTCCTGCTGCGCTGTCTGCTGGTCGCGCTCGCCGCCGGCGCGCTGTACGAACTGCCCGTCTGGCTGGGGCTGATGGGCGGCGGGGACTCCGTCCTCGCGCTCGGCCTCGGCGCGCTGCTCGGCCGGTACGGCTGGTCCGCCGCCTTCACCGGGCTGTTCACGGCCTCGGTGCTCGCCGGGATCTGGTCTATCGGCCTGGCCGTGGCCGCCCTGGCCCGCCGCCGGCGGGTGCGCGGGCTGGACCTGCCGATGGGCCCGTTCCTGCTGCTCGGCACGCTCGCGGCGGCGCTCCTCGGCTAGGCCCCCGACAGGCGTGCCAGCCAAGGGCGATGTGAATGCGGACGTGCGGACGTGCGGGCGGCCGGGCGGGTCGGGAAACGGGACGGGGCCCGTCGTACCGGTCAGGTACGACGGGCCCCGCCGTCGGCGCGCAGGCCCCACCCTCAAGGAGCGGCGCGCCGGGGGAGTTACGGCATCTGGTGGACGAACGGGCCGACCGCGTTGGAGAAGGCGTTCCCGTTGTTGGCGTCCCAGTTGGTGGACCAGGTCATCGCGCCGCGGATCGTCGGCCACTTGGCCGGCGGGACGAAGCTGCCGCAGTTCTTGCCGGTGGCCAGGCAGTCCAGCGCGTTGTTCACCACGGTCGGCGAGACGTAGCCGCCGCCGGCCGCCTTGCTGGAGGCCGGGACGCCGATGCCGACCTGGTCGGGCCGCAGGCCGCCCTGGATCTGGGTGCAGATCTGCGAGGTGATGAAGTCGATGGTGCCCTGGGTGTAGACCTTGCCGTCGCAGCCGTTCATGCCGCCCGAGTTGTAGAACTGGGTGTTGACGACGGTCAGGATGTCCTTGGTGTTCAGCGCCAGCTGGAAGTAGGCGCCGGCGGTGCTGTACATCCCGATGGTCTCGGGGGCCATGGTCAGCACGAAGTTCGGGCCGACCTTGCTCTGCAGGCTGTGCAGCGCGTTGCCGAGGTAGGTCGCGTTGACGCCGTTCTCCAGGTCGACGTCGATGCCGTCGAACCCGTAGTCCTTGATGATCGCGTAGGCGCTGTCGGTGAACGCGGTCGCGGCGGCGGCGTCGCCGACGGTGATCGCGCCGTTCTGGCCGCCGATCGAGAGGATGACCTTCTTGCCGGCCGCCTGCTTGGCCTTCACGTCGGCGCGGAACTGCGCGTCGGTGTAGCCGCCGAGGGCCTTGGAGAGCGCCGGGTCGAGCGTGAAGCTGATCGCACCGCCCTTGGTGGGCACGGCGTCGGCGAAGGAGACCGCGATGATGTCGTACGCGCTCTGGACGTCGCCCAGCTTCTGGACGGTGGCGCCGTTGTCGAAGTTGTGCCAGTAGCCGGTGACGACGTGCTTGGGCAGACCGGTGACCGGCGGGGTGGTGGTCGCGGTGGCCGTGGGGGTCGGCGTGGCGGTCTGGGTCGGCGTCGCCGTCTGGGTGGGCGTCGCGGTCGCGGTCGGGGACGCCGTCTGGGTCGGCGTGGCCGTGGCGGTCGGCGAGGCGGTGGCGGTCGGGCTCGGGGTGGCCGTCGGGGTCGGCGACGCGGTGCCGGCCGGGCCGGTCAGCGTGATGTCGTCCGCGAAGTAGGCGCTCTGGCCGTACCAGCCGTGCACGTAGAGCGTGATGCTGCGGGCGGAGGCACCGGTGGTGAAGGTGGTGGAGAGCTGGTTCCAGCTGTTCTGGTTGGACCAGGCGCTCGGGTCGGTGCCGCCGGTGCCCCGCGCGCCGAGGTACACGTACGGGCCCTGCACCCAGGAGCTCAGCGTGTAGCTGGTGTTGGGCAGGACGCTGACGGTCTGGGTGCACTCGGCGGTGTCCGCGGCGCCCGGGGTCGCCTGCAGGGCGCCGGTGCCGGAGTGGACCGGGGTGGAGACGGCGCTCGCGGCGCCGGTACAGCTCCAGCCGGCCAGGTTGCCGGTGTCGAAGCCGCCGTTGGAGACCAGGTTGCCGACCGCCGCGTTGGCGCCGCCGGCGAAGAGGGCGAGGCCGGTGCCGGCCAGGGCGAGGGCGGTGGCGCCGGCCGCGAGGGCCGGAAGGGTGCTGCGCCGGCGCTTGTGCGCGGGCTGGTTCAGCGTACGGGCCATGGCGTGCGCTCCTGGGAGAGGAGGGCGGCCGCCGCGGTGGGGGGCGCGGCGGCCGCGTGTGGGGGAGGGGAGGTCCGCAGTACTGCCTCGGGTCGGGCGGTCGGGGTGCTCGTTCCGCCTTGGTCAAAAGCTGGACTAGACCACTGGCGGTCGTCAAGCATTGAACGTCGTCTTACGGATTCTTTAAGGAATCGGAGACCGTTCCGTATCCGGAGTAGTCGGGGATCGCGGACAAGCCCCCGAACGCCTTCCGGCCACGCACGCCATGCCGGTCGCAATGCACTCCACACCGGACCGTGACCGGACCGCTACCTGCGGCTTTACCGACTGCCTCCGGGCGGGAGTAGGCTGCGCCGGGGGTTGTGACGCACCCCGGTGAAGAGTTACGGAGGGGCCGAAAACCATGGGTCTGCGCGATGTCGTCGAACGTACGCCGGGGTTGCGCACCCTGCTGGACGGTATGTACGGCCTCTACGGCCGCCGGGTCGAGGTCCACCTCGCCCGCACCCCCCACCACATCGGCGTGATCCTGGACGGCAACCGCCGCTGGGCCAAGGCCACCGGGGGCTCCACCGCGTACGGCCACCAGCGCGGCGCCGACAAGATCAGCGAGTTCCTCGGCTGGTGCGACGAGACGCACGTCAAGGTCGTCACGCTGTGGATGCTCTCCACCGACAACCTCTCCCGGCCGGCCGACGAGCTCGTCCCGCTGCTCGGGATCATCGAGGACGCCGTCACCGGCCTGGCCGCCGCCCGCCGCTGGAAGGTCAACCCGGTCGGCGCGCTGGACCTGCTGCCGCAGCACACCGCCGACGTGCTCAAGCGGGCCGCCGAGGAGACCGCAGGCATCGAGGGGATCACCGTCAACGTCGCCGTCGGCTACGGCGGTCGGCACGAGATCGCCGACGCCGTCCGCTCGCTGCTCCAGGAGCACGCCGGGCGCGGCACCTCGATCGAGGAACTGGCCGAAATCCTCGACGTCGAGCACATCGCCGAGCACCTCTACACCAAGGGCCAGCCGGACCCGGACCTGGTCATCCGCACCTCGGGCGAGCAGCGGCTCTCCGGCTTCCTGCTCTGGCAGAGCGCCCACAGCGAGTTCTACTTCTGCGAGGCGTACTGGCCGGCCTTCCGCAAGGTCGACTTCCTGCGGGCGCTGCGCGCGTACGAGGAGCGGCACCGGCGGATGGGTCTCTGATCCCGGCCGGACGGGACCAGGGCCCCAGTAGAGCTGGCCTACCCGGCCGCGGAGCGGGGCCAAACGTTCACCGGCAATGATCCGTCAGTTCTCCGAGGACGCGAATGCACCGCCCCTCGCCTGGGAATACTCCCCTCAGACCGGCCCCGAGGCCACCGGGGCAGCGGGGGCCGGCTTGCCGCGGATGACGCAGGGTCATCCGCTCTGGAGGCCTAGTGGTCAGTTCCAAGAGCCGCCGGACGCCAGACCGGCGCACGTACGTTCTCGACACCAGTGTGCTCCTGGCGGACCCTCTCGCCATGACCCGCTTCGAGGAGCACGAGGTCGTCCTCCCCGTGGTCGTGGTCACCGAGCTGGAGGCCAAACGCCACCACCCTGAGTTGGGCTACTTCGCCCGCCAGGCGCTGCGCCTGCTCGACGACTACCGGATCCGCCACGGCCGGCTGGACGAGCCGATCCCGGTCGGCGAGCTCGGCGGGACCATCCGGGTCGAACTCAACCACTCCGACACGTCGATACTGCCGGCGGGCTACCGGGCCGGAGGCGGCGAGGCGGACACCCGGATCCTGGCGGTGGCCCGCAACCTCCAGGCCGAGGGGTACGACGTCACCGTCGTCTCCAAGGACCTGCCGCTGCGGATCAAGGCCAGCTCGGTGGGCCTGCTCGCCGAGGAGTACCGCGCCGAGCTGGCGATCACCTCCGGGTGGACGGGCATGGCCGAGCTGCATGTCGCCGGGGACGACGTGGACGCGCTGTTCAGCGCGGGCCACGACGCCGGGGTGGACATCGAGGGTGCGGCCGAGCTGCCGGTCCACACCGGACTGGTGCTCAGCTCCGAGCGCGGCCGTGCGCTCGGCCGGGTCGCCGGCGACGGCCGGGTGCGGCTGGTGCGCGGTGACCGCGAGGCCTTCGGGCTGCGCGGGCGCAGCGCCGAACAGCGGGTCGCGCTGGACCTGCTGCTCGATCCGGAGGTCGGCATCGTCTCGATGGGCGGCCGGGCCGGCACCGGCAAGTCCGCGCTGGCGCTCTGCGCCGGCCTGGAGGCCGTCCTGGAGCGCCAGCAGCACCGCAAGGTGATGGTCTTCCGGCCGCTGTACGCGGTCGGCGGCCAGGAGCTCGGCTACCTGCCGGGCTCCGAGACGGAGAAGATGAGCCCCTGGGCGCAGGCGGTCTTCGACACCCTCTCCGCCGTCACCACCCCGGCCGTGATCGAGGAGGTCATCTCCCGCGGGATGCTGGAGGTCCTGCCGCTGACCCACATCCGCGGGCGCTCGCTGCACGACGCCTTCGTGATCGTGGACGAGGCGCAGTCGTTGGAGCGCAACGTGCTGCTGACGGTGCTGTCCCGGATCGGGCAGGGCTCGCGGGTGGTGCTCACCCACGACGTGGCGCAGCGGGACAACCTCCGGGTCGGCCGGTACGACGGCGTGGTGGCGGTGGTGGAGAAGCTCAAGGGGCATCCGCTGTTCGCCCACATCACGCTGACGCGCTCGGAGCGTTCGCCGATCGCGGCTCTGGTCACGGAGATGCTGGAGGACATCAGCCCGTGAGCGTCGACTGATCCGGGCGTTCTGCCCATAGTCGGACAATCCGGTCAACTTTCGGCGCGGGGTCCGCTCCTGACGGAGCGGGCCCCGCGTCCCTTTCATCACATCGAGTGCTTTCTGTCCGGAGAACTCCGGTGCGGTGAATGTGAGATGCGCCACGCAACAGGGAATTGCGTCGACAGTGCCCGGTGCGGCATGGTGAGGGTTCTGTCAGGCCCCGCGTACGGCATGGCAGGGCTTCCGCGCAGCGGGATCCCGGCCCGGACGGTCCGCCAACTCCGGTCAGTGGACGCATAATTGAACACCGATGAGCCGTACGCCGCCCGTCACAACGCCCGGCCGCCCCAACGCGGCCGGACGCCGGGTCAGTACCTCCCGTGACCAGCACCGTACGGAGGACAGCGCCAAGGGGCATGTTGCGTCCGTACGGTCACGCGTGGGCGATGCTGGAAGGAATCCATGTGACTCGGATCTCGGTCCGGGGAGTTGCTGTGGCCTCCGCCACCGCGGTCACCGCTGTCGGTGCCGTTGTGGGTGTGGCCTCGGGCAGCGAGGGCAAGACGACGCAGACGGTCGATGTCGCCGGCGCGACCCTGCTTGCCGAAGTCCCCTCTGGCGCCCAGGCGCAGACCATCAGTGACAACATCGGCCAGCAGGCGTCCGCGCAGCAGGCTTCGGCCGACGCTGCGGCCAAGGCCGCCGCCGAGCAGAAGGCCGCCGAGGAGGCCGCGCGCCAGCAGGCCGCAGCCGACGCCCAGGCGAAGGCCGATGCCCAGGCGAAGGCCGACGCGGAGAAGGCCGCCAAGGCCGCCGAGGAGAAGCGCAAGGCCGACGAGGCCGCTGCGAACCGCTCCAAGGCCCGCTCGGCGATGGCCGCCACCGACTCCGCCACCCAGGCGGCTCCGCCGGTCTCGGTCAGCCCCGGTTCGGTCCAGGCGCTCGCCCAGCAGATCGTCGGCAGCGACGCGCAGTTCCAGTGCTTCAGCCAGATCGTGAAGCGCGAGAGCGGCTGGGACTACACCGCGACCAACAAGAGCTCCGGCGCCTACGGCCTGGTCCAGGCGCTGCCCGGCTCCAAGATGTCCTCGGCGGGCGCCGACTGGCGCACCAACCCGGCGACGCAGATCAAGTGGGGCCTGGACTACATGAACAACCGCTACGGCAGCCCCTGTGGCGCCTGGTCGTTCTGGCAGTCGCACCACTGGTACTAAGAAGACCGGACCGCTCTTCCGACGAGGGCCCCCGACCGCTCAGCGCGGTCGGGGGCCCTCGTCGTCCTGCTCGTACGACGGGCGGGCCGCGCCGCCCGGGCTGCGCTGACCAGTGCGCCCACGGGCGGTGCGGTCCTGGTGCGGACGCGGGGCGCGGAAGGGGTCCTGGTTGCTTCCGGCGCCGGTCCGCCGACAGATGGCTCCGGTCCTCGTCGGGACTCCTCCCCGCTGCCCGGCGCCTGAAACCAGCCGGTCCGGACGGGTTTGACCGGCAATGCCCCTGCGGCGCCGCGGTGCATCGAGCTCGTACCAACCCTTAGTCACCCCCGATATCCCCCGTCCGGGCGGACTCGCGGCGGGTCGGGCGGGTAGCGTCGTCCCCGACGGCCGTGGCGGGACCACGGCGTACCGCCGGCACGGCGGCCCAGCGGTGAGCGGTGGTAGTGAGGATGGCGCGGGGCGGGAAGGCCTTCAAGGCCGTGGCCAAGGGCGTGGCCCTGGTGGCAAGCGCGGCCGCCGTGATCGAACGGCGCCGACGGGCCGCGATGGCGGCCGACTACCACGAGCCCGCGCTGGCCGGTGTCGCGCTCGACGACCCGGTGGGGCCGCTTCCGGCGCCTCGGGTCGACGCGCTGCCCGCCGCTCCGGTCGCCGCCGCCCCCGTCGCCGTCCCGGTGGCGGCGCCCGAGGCCGCCGCGGCCCCGGTCGGTGCGGCCGTTCCACACGGTGCCGCGGTTCCGCACGGTGTCGCCGTCCCGGTCGGCGCGCCGGTCGCGCACGGCGCGTTCGGTCGGGAGCTGCACCCCGGGCGGCCCGCCACCCCGGCCGAGGCGGTGCCGTGGGGTCTGCGGGTGGCGGCCGAGTCGACCTGGCGGCTGCTGCTGCTGGGCGCCGCGCTCTACGTGGTCTTCATGGTCGTCGACATGCTGCGGCTGGTGGCCTTCGCGGTGCTCGCCTCGCTGCTGATCTCCGCGCTGCTGGAGCCCACCGTGTCCTGGCTGCGCCGGCACGGCGTGCCGCGGTCGCTGGCCGCGGGCGGGGTGTTCATGAGCGGCCTGGCGGGGATCGGGCTGGTCGGCTGGTTCGTCGTCTGGCAGGTGACCACCAACCTGTCGACGGTCACCACCAAGGTCCAGGCCGGTGTCGACCAGCTGCGGGACTGGCTGATCACCGGGCCGCTGCACCTGACCCAGCAGCAGATCACCGACTTCGCCAACCAGATCACCAAGGCGATCAGCACCAACACCGAGCAGATCACCTCGGCCAGCCTCACCGGTGCGCAGATCGCCGTGGAGGTGCTGACGGCCGTCCTGCTGGCCTTCTTCACCACCTTCTTCCTGCTCTACGACGGCGAGCGGATCTGGAACTGGGCGCTGCGCGGTCTGCCCCGGCACTCCCGGTACGCCATGGCCGGCGCCGGTCCGAAGGCCTGGGCGACGCTCACCGCGTACGTCCGCGGCACCGTCTGCGTGGCCTTCATCGACGCGGTCTGCATCGGCGTCGGCATCCAGATGCTGGGTGTCCCGATGGCGCTGCCGCTCGCGGTGATCATCTTCCTGGGGGCCTTCGTCCCGCTGGTCGGCGCGCTCGTCACCGGCACCGTCGCGGTGCTGATCGCCCTGGTCACCGAGGGGCCGTTCACCGCGCTGATGGTGCTGGTGGTGCTGATCGCCGTGCAGCAGATCGAGGGCCACATCCTCCAGCCGCTGATCCTCGGCCGGGCCGTCCGGGTCCACCCGCTGGGCGTGGTGCTCGGTGTCGCCGCCGGCGGCATCATCGGCGGCATCGGCGGTGCGATCGTCGCCGTCCCGCTGATCGCCGTCACCAACACCGTGGTCACCCACCTGCGCCGTCGCAACGAGGCGGGCCAGGCCGTCTTCTTCGCCCTGGAGGCCGCCCGCGAGGCGGCCGAACGCACCGCCGCCGCTCCGGCGGCCACCGCGGCGGCCGCACCGGCACCCGCCGCAGCACCCGCTCCGGCGCCCGCCCAGGGCCCGGCAGCCGCTCCGGCCGGACAGGCGTAGAGCCCTCTCCGAACTGTTTGCAAAGTCGCATCGGACTTTGCAAACACGCCCCGGCGCCCAGCGGCAGGGCGGTCCTGCCCGGACGGCCCCGCCGTGGACGGACCCTGCCCGGACGGACCCTAGAGCGCGAACAGGAACGGCATGGCCAGGCATCCCAACAGGGCGGCCTGGCCGGTCAGCGCCGCCTTGACCGCTCTGGCCCAGTGGCGGGCGGGCGTCAGGGCCAGGGCCGACCAGCTGAGCAGGGCGCCGAGGAGCGGTCCGGCCAGCGGGGGGAGGAAGACGACCGGCGCGGCGCCGTCCCGGCCGAAGTCCGTGGCCAGCGAGCCGATCGCCACCCAACCGGCCACCACGATGCCGGCCAGCCCCCAACCGATCGTCGCGAGGGTCGGCCAGGCCGAGCCCGGTGGCGGTCGGTGCAGGTCTGCCATGGCGGTTCCCCCCGGAGTTGATCTTCCTTGGGCTCGGACGCGCGAATCGGCCGGCGCGGTTCCGAACGCGCGAGGGCCCCGCCGGGTGTCCGGCGGGGCCCTGCACGGTACGGCGTCGGGTCAGGCGTCGACGGCGGCCAGCGCGGCCTCCGAGTCGAGCACGCCCGCCACGGCCTGGAGAACAGCGGCGATCTTGATCGAGGCCTGGACGACCTCGCGGGCGACGCCGCCCTTGTTCAGCACGTTCTCGTGCGAGTCGAGGCACTGGCCGCAGCCGTTGATGGCGGAGACCGCGAAGCACCAGAGCTCGAAGTCGATCTTCTCGACGCCCGGAGTGCCGATGATGTTCATCCGCAGACCGGCCCGCATCCCGCTGTACTCCTTGTCGGAGAGCAGGTGGGTGGTCCGGTAGTAGACGTTGTTCATCCCCATGATCGCGGCCGCGCCCTTGGCGGCGGTGTACGCCTCCGGGGACAGGTTGGCCTTGGCCTCGGGCTCCAGCGCGCGCAGGACGGCGGCGCTGCGGGTGGCCATCGCGCAGGAGAGCACGGTGCCCCAGAGCTGCTGGGCGGGGAGGTCGGAGTTGCCGATGACCGCGCTCAGGTTGAGCTTGAGGTCCTTGGCGTAGTCCGGGAGGGCGGACTTCAGGTCGTCGAGGGCCATCGGTCAGCCCGCCAGCAGGGCCTGGGCGTCGAGGGTGTCCTCGCCCTTGGTCCAGTTGCACGGGCACAGCTCGTCGGTCTGCAGGGCGTCCAGCACCCGCAGGACCTCCTTGGGGTTACGGCCGACGGAGCCGGCGGTCACCATGACGAACTGGATCTCGTTGTTCGGGTCGACGATGAACACCGCGCGCTGGGCGGTGCCGTCGGCGGCCTCGACGCCGCAGTCGCGCATCAGGTCGTGCTTGACGTCGGCCAGCATCGGGAAGGGCAGGTCGCGCAGGTCCTTGTGGTCCTTGCGCCAGGCGTGGTGCACGAACTCGGAGTCGCCGGAGACGCCGAGGATCTGGGCGTCGCGGTCGGCGAACTCCTCGTTCAGCTTGCCGAACGCGGCGATCTCGGTCGGACAGACGAAGGTGAAGTCCATCGGCCAGAAGAAGACGATCTTCCACTTGCCCTCGTAGGACTTGTGGTTGATCTCGGCGAAGGCGTTCGCGGCGTCCAGGTCGACGCAGGCGTTGAGTTCGAACTCGGGGAACTTGTCACCGATCGTGAGCACGTTCGCTTCTCCTGAAGTGAGATGAGGGGAGGTTTGTCCGGATTGCGGAACGTGTTCCACGATTCCACATCGTGGACTGATCAGGGAAATAGCTACACTCGATGTGTCTGATCGGAGAGAGTTATCAATACCCCTCAGCGCCCGTCACAGCCCCAGCCCCGCAGGGGTGCCCCGCGCAAACCCGAAGCCGGTGTGGCGAGTCCCACAGCCCGCGGCCCCCGTACGCCGACCGTCGCCCAGCTCAGGGCCTTCGTCGCGGTGGCCGAGCACCGGCACTTCCGGGAGGCCGCCGCCGCCACCGGGACGAGCCAGCCCGCACTCTCGGGCGCGGTCGCGGCGCTGGAGGAGTCGCTGGGCGCGCAGCTGGTCGAGCGTACGACGCGCAAGGTGATTGTCACCCCACTGGGGGAGCGCGTGGTCGAGCACGCGCGCCGGGTGCTCGGCTCGCTCCAGGCGCTCACCGAGGAGGTCGAGGCCGCCCGCCGGCCGTTCACCGGCCCGCTGCACCTGGGCGTCATCCCGACCGTCGCGCCGTACCTGCTGCCGAACGTGCTGCGGCTGGTCCGCGACCGCTACCCCGACCTGGAGCTGCACGTCCACGAGGAGCGCACGCCCTCGCTGCTGGAGGGGCTGGCCGCCGGGCGGCTGGACGTGCTGCTGCTCGCCCTGCCGGCCGGCGGGCCCTCGGCGACCCGGGACATCCCGCTGTTCGACGAGGACTTCGTCCTGGTCACCCCGCCCGGGCACGCGCTGGCCGGGCGGATCGACGTCCCGCGGGACGTGCTGCTCGACCTGGACGTGCTGCTGCTGGAGGAGGGCCACTGCCTGCGCGACCAGGCGCTCGACATCTGCCGGGAGGTCGGGGTGGACGTGTCCTCGGCGTCCGGCCGGGGGCTCCCCCACGGCTCCACCACCCGGGCGGCCGGGCTCTCCACCCTGGTCCAGCTGGTGGCCGGCGGCCTCGGGGTCACCCTGCTGCCCGCCACCGCCCTGGACGTCGAGGCGGGCCGCACCGACCGGCTGGCCGCCGTCCGCTTCGCCGCGCCCGCCCCCGGCCGCCGGATCGGCCTGGCCACCCGGCCGGGCTCGGCGCGCAGCGCGGAGTACGACCGCTTCGCCGCCTCGCTGCGGGAGGTGCTGGCGGAGCTGCCGGTCCGGATCGTCCGGTGACCCGGGCGGCCGGGGCGTCGACGGCGATCAAGGCGGCCAAGGCGTCGACGGCGGCCGAAGCGACTCGCGGCGCTCAGGCGGCCGCGGCGGCTCAGGGGGCCGAGAGGCAGAGCCCGACCGTCGTGGCGACCAGCAGGTCCAGGGCGCGCAGCGCCTCCGCGTCGGCCTCGGCGTCGGCCGGGCCGAGCACCAGGTAGCGGCCGCACAGACCGTCGAAGCCCGCCAGGAACTGCACGGCGACATCGCGCGCGGGCACCGCCAGCGCCTGGCCGTGCGCGTCGGCGAGCGCGCTGAGCATGCCCGCCGCGATCTGCTCGGTCTCGTCCTGGAGGCCGCGGATCACCTCCCGCAGCTCCGGGTCGCGCAGGGCCAGCGTCTCGACCTCGGACAGCAGGATGCACCGCCCCGGCTCGGCGACGGTGCTGGTCCACAACGCGTGCACCAGGGTCCGCACCTGCTCCCCGAAGGGGCCGTCGCCCGGGGAGGCGGCACGCACCTGGCCGATGAAGTCGGCCATCAGCTGCTCCACCACCGCCCGGTAGAGGTCCTTCTTGGTGCCGAAGGTGTAGTGCACCGTCGCCTGCGCCACCCCCAGCTCGGCCGCGATGGCCCGGGTGCTGCCGGCGGCGACGCCCTCGCGGGTCATCAGGTCGATCGCGGCCCGGATCAGTTGCGGGCGTCTTTCGGAGGCGGGGACATGAGCCATTGGGCCAGGGTAGCGCTCCGATCACACAACCAGGTCGGATGAATCTGTCGCCTGCTCGTGTCGGTCGACTTTGTCACCTGAACAACTTATGCGTACGGTGGGTCGCGACCCGCTCAGGCACTCGCCTGCCCGACCGACCTGACCGAAGGCTCACTCATGGCCACGTACCTGTACCGCCTAGGCCGTTACTGCCACCGCCGACGGCGCGCCGTGCTCGCCGTCTGGATCGCCGTGCTGATCGCCGTCGGCGGCGCCGCCGGGGCGTTCGCGGGCAAGACCAGTGACGAGTTCAAGGTGCCCGGCACCGAGGCGCAGACCACGCTGGACCGCATCAAGGACACCTTCCCCGCGCAGGGCCACGGCTCCGGCCAGGTCGTCTTCGCCGCCGGATCGCCCGGGGGGATCGCCGCACCCGAGGCCCGCCGGGCCGTCGAGGAGTCGGTCGCCCGGATCGCCACCGCCCCCGGCGTCGCGGCCGCGCCCGACCCGTACGCCACCGGCGCGCTCTCGCCGGACGGCAAGGCCGCGATCGGGCTGGTCTCCTTCGACCGCAAGCTCGGCGACATCACCGAGGAGCAACGCGAAGCGGTGCGGGCCGCCGCCGAACCGGCCCGCGCCGCCGGGCTGACGGTGGCGTTCGGGGGCGACGCCTACAACCGGATGGCCCAGGTCGAGGGCGGCGAGGCGGTCGGCCTCGCGGTGGCCGGCGTGGTCCTGGTGCTCACCCTGGGCTCGCTGGTCGCGGCCGGGCTGCCGCTGCTCACCGCCTTCGTCGGGGTGGGCGTGGCGATGGCCGCGCTGCTGGCCCTCTCCGGCTCGTTCGAGATCATCACCACCGCGCCGGTGCTGGCGCTGATGGTCGGTCTGGCGGTCGGCATCGACTACGCCCTGTTCATCGTCTCCCGGCACCGCCGCCACCTCGCCGAGGGCCTGGAGCCGGACGAGGCCGCGGCCCGGGCCAACGCGACGGCCGGCAGCGCGGTGGTCTTCGCCGGTCTGACGGTGGTGGTCGCGCTCGCCGGGCTGGCCGTCGCCGGCGTGCCGTTCCTGACCGTGATGGGCCTGGCCGCCTCCGGCGCGGTGGTGGTGGCGGTGCTCGTCGCGATCACCCTGCTGCCCGCGCTGCTCGGCTTCGCCGGGCGGTCCATCGACCGGCTGCCGGTGCGCCGCCGGGCGCCGAAGGTACCCCGGGGCACCCCGCTGGGCGAGCGCTGGGCCCGGTTCGTGGTGCGCCGCCCGCTGCCCGTGCTGCTCGCCGGCCTGGGCGCGCTGGCCACCCTCGCGGTGCCCGCCGCCAGCCTCGACCTCGGCCTGCCGGGCGGCGGTTCACAGGCGGTCGGCACCGACGCCCGCAAGGCCTACGACCTGGTCGGCGAGAGCTTCGGCCCGGGCTTCAACGCCCCGCTGGTGGTCGTCGTGGACGCCGCCGGCGCACCGCGGCCCGAGCAGGCGGTGCAGGGCGTGGCCGAGCGGCTGGGCACGCTGGAGGGGGTCCGGACCCTGCTTCCCCCGACCGTCGACGAGTCCGGCCGGACGGCGCTGCTGACCGTCATCCCGGACACCGGCCCCGATCACGCCGACACCAGGGCCCTGGTCTCCGACATCCGCGGCCAGCGCGACGCACTGATGGCCGAGACCGGCGCGCGGATCGACGTCACCGGCACCACGGCCGCCAACATCGACGTCTCCGCCAAGCTCGGGCAGGCCCTGCCGCCCTTCCTGCTGGTGATCGCCGGCATCGCGATGGTGCTGCTGGCGCTGGCCTTCCGCTCGGTCCTGGTGCCGCTCAAGGCGGTGGCCGGATTCCTGCTCAGTGTCACGGCCTCGCTGGGCGCGGTGGTCGCGGTCTACCAGTGGGGCTGGCTGGACGGCCTGATCGACGTGCCGAAGGTCGGCCCGGTGGTGAGCTTCGTGCCGATCCTGCTGATCGGGGTGCTTTTCGGGCTGGCGATGGACTACGAGCTGTTCCTGGTCTCCGGGATGAAGGAGCAGCACGTGCACGGAGCGGCCCCCCGGGACGCGGTGGTCGCCGGGGTCCAGGGCGGCGCCCGGGTGGTCACGGCGGCGGCGCTGATCATGGTGGCGGTCTTCGACAGCTTCGTCTTCGGCCACGACCCGATCGTCCAGCCGATCGGCTTCGCCCTCGCGGTGGGCGTGCTGGTGGACGCCTTCGTGGTGCGGATGGCCCTGGTGCCGGCGGCGATGGCGCTGTTCGGCCGGGCGGCCTGGTGGTTCCCGAAGAGCCTGGACAAGGTCGTGCCGAGGGTCGACATGGAGGGCGAGCAGCTGATGGCCCGGCTGGCGGCCGAGACCGCCCCGGGTGAGGCCAAGGTGGCGGAGCGGGTCTGAGCCGTCCGACGCGCAGGTGCCCGGCGGTCCGCACGGACCGCCGGGCACCTGCGCGTACAGCCCTAGGGCAGGGGCTACGGCAGGCGCTGCTCGAACCAGACGACCTTGCCCGACCCCAGCCGGGTGGAGCCCCAGCGCTCCGCGCACCTGGCCACTATCTGCAGCCCGCGGCCCCGCTCGTCCTCCGGTCCGGTGCGCTGCGGCCGGGGGAGCAGCGGGCTGTCGTCCCCCACCTCGCAGCGCAGCCGGGTGGTGCGCACCAGGCTCAGGGTGACCGGCCGGGTGGCGTGCTGGACGGCGTTGGTCACCAGCTCGCTGACCATCAGCTCGGTGGCCTCGCTGAGCTCTTCGAGCCCCCAGCGGCGCAGGGTGTGCGCGGCCAGCCGGCGGGCCCGCCCCGGGGTCTCGTTGCGCGGCTGGAGGTACCAGTGCGCGACGTCGCCCGCCGGGATCCCGTCGAAGCAGGCGGCGAGCAGCGCGATGTCGTCGCCCCGGTCGCCGGGCGGCAGGATCCGCAGCGCGTCCTGGCAGAGGTGCTCGGGGGAGTGCCGGTGGGCGTTGGCCAGCCGGGCGCGCAGCAGTTCCAGGCCGTCGCTGAGCGGGCGGCTGCGGGTCTCCACCAGGCCGTCGGTGAAGAGCAGCAGGGCCGAGCCGGGCGGCGCGGGCAGCTCGACGGAGGTGAAGTCGACCCCGCCGACGCCGATCGGCGCCCCGGACTCCAGCTCCAGCAGCTCCGCCGTCCCGTCCGGCCGGACGAGCACCGGCGGGACGTGTCCGGCGTTGGCGAGCACGACGCGGTTGGCGATCGGGTCGTAGACCGCGAACACGCAGGTGGCCAGGTGCTGTTCGCGGCCGAGCCGCTGGGCCTGCTCGTCGAGGTGGTACAGCACCTCGTGCGGTGGCAGGTCGAGCGCGGCCAGGGTCTGCGCGCTGGTGCGGAGCTGGCCCATGATGGCGGCCGAGGTGAGCGAGTGGCCCATCACGTCGCCGACGATCAGCGCGATCCGGTTGCCGGGCAGCGGGACGGCGTCGTACCAGTCGCCGCCGACCTGGGCGCCGCGCTCGCCGGGCAGGTACCGCTGGGCGAGCCGGACGCCGTGCGGCTGGGGGAGGCGCAGCGGCAGCATGCTGCGCTGGAGCTCGTTCGCTATCTCCCACTCGCGGGCGTACCGCAGGGCGGTGTCGACGGCGAGGCCGGCCTGGGTGGCGAGGTGGGTGGCGGTGGCGGTGTCGGTGGCGTCGAAGCCGGGACGGCCGGTCTTCTCCGGCGGACGGCGGATCAGGACCAGCAGGCCGAGGACGGCCTTGCGGCCGCGCAGCGGGAGGACCAGTACGGAGGCGCCGGTACCGAGCCGGGCCAGCCCGCGGGCGCCGTACAGCTCGCGCAGCAGGGTGGCGGTCCGTTCGTCGCCGGGGGTGCCGAGGACGACGGGTTCGACCGGGCGGCGGCTGAGCAGGGCGTGCGCCAGCGCGCCGCCGCGGGTGACGGGTGTGGCGGGCCCGGTGTCGGCGGAGGAGCGCGAGCCGTACCGGGTGCCGTAGCGGGAGCTGCGGTGGTCGTCCCCCGTGCTGGGCCGGCCGCGGCGGCCGAGCCGGGTGCCGTGGCTGTGGTGGATGCGCAGCTCGTCGGGGAACCCGGGCTCGCGCTCGACGTTGGGCAGCGGGTCGCGCAGGTGGACGACGGCGGCGTCGGCCAGGGTGGGGACGAGCACCCGGCCGATGTTGCGCAGGGTCGCGGCGAGGTCGAGCGCGCTGTTGATCCGCCGGGTCGCGGAGTCGAGGTAGGCGAGCCGTTCGGCTACCCGGTCGTCGTCCTGCGGCGGTGGACGGCGCTGACTCGGGACGGCAGGCGGCTGCCCGGCCTGTGGTTTGAGCTGGTCGCGCACGGCTGCCTGTCCTGGGGAGTGGTGTGGGGTGCTGGCTTTTCCTTGGTGGGCCGGGTTCAGCCGACGCGTCGACAGCACAGGAACAGTTGTTCCTCCGGCGGCAGCGAGGTACTGGCCGGTGCGTAGGGGTGCCCCGACTGCTCCTCGACGGCGAACCCGGACTCCACCAGTACCCGTTCGAGATCCTCCCGCAGATAGCCGCTGATCCGCAGCTCCCGGCCGAGGAACGGCAGCGGGACGTGGTCCAGGTCCGCCTCGACCATGCCGAGGGCCAGCAGCCCGCCGGGGCGCAGCAGCTCGCGGATCCGGGTGAGGACGGTGGGGATCTCCGCCTGGGGGAGCAGGATCAGGGAGAAGAAGGCGGTGACGGCGGCGAACGTGCCGCGGCCGCGCGGCCCGAGGGGGGCGACGTTCCAGGCGTGGTCGGCGCGCTCGGTGGCCAGGTCGTACATGTCGATGCGGTGGAAGGCGGGGGCGTGCGCGCCCGGGTGGTCCGCCTGTCGTGCCAGGGAGAGCATGACGTCCGAAAGGTCTATACCGGTGACCCGCAGCCCGCCGGCGGTCAGCTGCCGGACGGTCGGGTCGCCGGTGCCGCAGCCGACGTCCAGGACGTCGGCGCCCGGTTCGAGCTCGGCCAGCAGCCGCCGCCCGCAGGCGAGCTGCCCGCTCTTGGCGGGGAAGGCCTCGCCGTAGTCCGCGCCGATGGTGTCGAAGGCGACCGCCTGCAGGGCGCGCTCGGCCCTACGGCGCAGTACGTCGTCCTGGCCGTCCCCCGCGTCCTCGCCGACGGGGGACGGGTCGGATATCTGTCCGGTCGTCACGATTGAGAGGCACCTTTCCACCCTGGCCTCCGGTCGGCTGTACGGGGCTTGGGCCGCCCCGCCCTCCCGGCGCCCGTGCTGCCCCGCCGGCCCGCTGCCGGTGGCGGTACGTCACGCTCCCCGCGTCACACTGACTGCACTCTGACACTCTGCACAGAGACACTCTGCACTGTCGGAGCGCCGCCGCGCTGCCGTTTCAGGATGCTTCCCCGGACAAGTCGGTCGACCTGCCCGGTTGGACACCCCGGTGCTGCACTCGGGTGTGTACTGGAATCCGAGAATAAGCGTGATCACTGCGCCATGGGGTCCGTTTCCGGCCAACTCGCGCCGGTTGGCGTGCGACGGCCCGGATTGCGGAAGCACGGGGTGCGGCAAGGGTGGTGCGGACCGGGCGCGCACGCCGTGCGGTGCGCCGGGGAAGCCCGTCCGACCTGCGGTTTTCCGCACCTCCGGGCCGACAACCCGACGTTTATTGAACGTCAATCGTCCCGGTGCACAGTGGAGTCCAGCGCCGGGGAAGCGTTGAGGGTGCTCCCGCAGCCGGGGGGCTGCGGGAGCACCGAACGCTCAAGGGGGGAGCCTCCCGTCGGGGGACGGAGGCTCACGGCGCGGGGGGAGGGACGGGCTCGGTGTGCTGCCGGGAGATGAGGTCCGCCACGGGGGAGGCCTCTGGCACACCGAGCCGGGTGAAGATCGCGTGGGCCTCCCGCAGACACGCCAGCCCGCGGGCCGGCTGTGCGAGGCCGAGCAGCGCCTCTCCCAGTGCGGCGTTGGCGAGGCCCTGGCAGTAGGCGGAGTCCATCTCCTGCCCGATGGCGAGGGACTCCTCGGCGGCCTCGGCGGCATCGGGGTGCTGGTGCCCGGCCAACAGGCTCACCGAGAGCCGCGCCAGCGCGTAGCCCTCGCGGAGCCGGTTCTGCTGGGACTGGTAGAGCTGGTGCGCCTCGCGCAGATGGGCGACCGCGGTGCCGGGGGCATCGGCGGAGGAGAGGACGACGCCGAGCTGGTACAGGGTGTCGGCCAGGCACGGCCCGTTCTTCGACGCCCGGGCGCTGCTGACCGCGTCGGTCGCGGAGTTGACGGCCGCTTGGACGTCGCCGGTGTCCAACTGCGCCCGGGCGATGTTCCCGAGCAGCCGCGCCTCGCCGATGGGCGCACCGACCACCCGGCTGATGGCGAGGGCCTGCCCGAAGAACGGAAGCGCCTCGGCGGAGCGGTTCGCCACGCTGAGGATGATGCCCAGGGTGTTGGCGGTGGCCGAGCGCAGGATGGTCACGTCCTCGGCGTCCTGCAGACTCAGGCTCTTCAGCAGCGAGTGCTCGGCGCTCTGGAAGTCGTTGGTGATCGACTGCAGGGTCCCGAGGGCGAAGTGCACCCGGGCCAGCGCCGCCCGGTCCTCGGCGGACTGGGCGTTCTGGTCCGCGGTCTCCAGGATCCGGCGCACGCGCGGGCCGTGCGTCGGGTCCTCCACCAGGCTGTCCAGGACGATCAGCAGGTCGACCGCGGGCCGGAGCAGCCCGCTCGGACCGTGGACGGCGGCCTCGACCGAGCTCAGCAGGAGAGCGACCTCGGCACGGAGCCACTCCCGGGCCGACCGGTTCGTCGGCAGCTCCAGGCCCTGGGAGCTCAGGCCGTTGAGCGGCTCCGGCAGCTGGTCGTCCGGTTCGATGGTCTGCGCCGCGTTGCGGACGGTGGGCAGCAGCAGGTCGAGCAGTCGGCGCACCGCGGCCTGCTGCTCGCCGAGGTCGCCGATCCGCTCGTTCTGGCGCTGTGCGTAGAGCCGCAGCAGGTCGTGGTACCGGTAGCGCCCCGGGGTGAAGCACTCCAGCATGTTCGCCTCGACCAGCGCCTCGGCGAGCTGTTCGGCGGTGTCCTCGTCCACGCCGAGCAGCGCGGTGACGCAGGAGAGCGGGAGGTCCGGGGCGTCGATCAGGGAGAGCAGCCGAAAGGCGCGGGCCTCGGCGGGGGAGAGCTGCCCGTAGCCGAGGCCGATGGTGGTCTCCACTGCCAGGTTGCCCAGCTGGAGTTCGTCCAGACGTCGCCGTTGGTCGGCTAAGCGCCGGGCGAGGTCCGAGACGCTCCACCGCGGCCGACTGGCCAGCCGGGCGGCGGCGATGCGAACGGCGAGCGGCAGGAAGCCGCAGGCGGCGACGACGGCCATGGCCGCCTCGCGTTCGTCGGCGACGCGCTGCTCGCCGACGATCGCCGAGAAGAGCGCGAGCGCCTCCTCGGGGGTCAGCTCCTCCACGTCGACCAGGTGGGCGCCGGGGATCCCGGCGAGCCGGGAGCGGCTGGTGGCGAGGACGGCGCAGCCGGACACGCCAGGGATGAGCGGCTGGATCTGCTGGGCGTCCTGGGCGTTGTCCAGCAGGATGAGCATCCGCCGGCGGGCCAGCAGCGAGCGGTAGAGCGCGGCACGCTGTTCGAGCGAGTCGGGGATCTCGGCGGCGCCGAGGGCGTGCAGGAAGTCGCCGAGCACGACGGCCGGGTCGGCGGGTGAGGCGCCCGCGCCCCGCAGATCGACGTAGAGCTGTCCGTCCGGGAACTCCGAACGCACCCGGTGGGCCACGTGCACCGCCAGGGTGGTCTTCCCGACGCCGCCGATCCCGGCGAGCGAGGTGACCACCACGGCCTGCCCGGTGGCGTTCATCAGGACGGCCGAGAGATCGCTCACCAGCACGGTGCGGCCGCTGAAGTCGGATACGTCGGCGGGGAGTTGGGCCGGAGGCGTCAGGGCGGCCGGGGTGTCGTCCCGCGGCGGCCCGTCGATCGACACGACGGAGGTGAGCGCCAGTGCCGGGTCGGCTGCCAGGATGCGGGAGTGCATGGCGGAGAGCCCGGTACCCGGTTCGACACCGAGTTCGTCGATCAGCAGCTTCCGGGTGTCGGTGTAGACGCCGAGGGCCTCGGCCTGTCGGCCGCAGCGGTAGAGGGAGAGCATCAGGAGCTCGCGCAGCCGCTCCCGGAGCGGATGTTCGGCGGCCAGTGAGCTCAGTTCGCCGACCATCTCCGCGTGCAGGCCGATGTCGAGGGCGGCGGCGCACCGCTCCTCGGAGACCGTGACGTGGCGCTCCGCCAGCCGCAGGCGCTGGGTCTCCGCGTACGGCCCGGGGACGCCGGTCAGGGCTCGACCGCTCCACAGCCCGAGCGCGTCGACCAGGAGCCGGTGCGCCTCGTGCGGGTCCCCGGCGGCGCGGGCGGCGCCGGCCTCCGCGGACCGGGCCTCGAAGACCGTCACGTCGACGGCGTCCGCCGGGATGCGCAACGCGTAGCCGTCGCTGACCGACACCAGCAGCTCGGCCGGAGTGCGGATGGTCCGCTTGGGTTCGATGACGGTGCGCAGCCGGGAGACGTAGGTCCTCAGTGCCGCGATCGCCTGGGCGGGCGGACGGTCCCCCCAGAGGCCGTCGACCAGGTCCTGCGTGGTGACGGGTCGGCCGGAGTGCAGCAGCAGCGCGGTCAGGACGGCTTGCTGCTGCGGTGAACCGAGGGACAGCTGCCTGCCGTCGAGCCAGGCTTGAACGGGACCGAGCACCTGGAAGCGCAGCGCAGGAGGGGGCGGCGAGTCCCGAAACTCCATGTAATCCCCCGATGGCCTGTGGTGTCGATTTCGCGTAGGGCGCTCGGCGGTCCGCCGTTGTGCCTTCAGCTTAGGCGGAGGGCCGACTCTGCCTGACGGCATGGTAAGCCGCACGATGTTTATCGGACATTTAATCAACCCTACGATACTGTCCGCGCGCCCGCGCCAAGCCGGTCGGGCCAGAGCGATCCGATGACTGAAAGGCGGCTGTTCCATGGCCAACAACGAGAGCGAGGCGCCCGTGTCGTCGTCTCAGACCGTGTCCGAGAACTCGGCGCAGGATGCGGTGGCGGCAGCGGGCGAGGCTGTCGGGGGCGCCGTGGCCGCTGCCTCGGGGCAGACCGGGTACACCGAGCCGACCGCCGAGCAGAAGGCGGACATCGAGGACGACGTCTTCGGCGGCGAGTCCGACCGGGTCGTCGAGCCCGCCGCCGCGGGCGGCGCGGGGGACGACGGGCCGTATGAGCCCCAGGGCATCATCGCCAGCCGTCCGTGACGACATTTCCGGTGCCCCGTGCCCACGAATCGTGGGCACGGGGCACCGGTCGTCGTGGCGCGGGTTAATCGCTCACGCCGCTACCGCCGCCACTTCGAACGCGAGTCTCCGCGAGCCCGTCGCGTTCGGTGATCAGCAGCGGAATTTCGTATTCATCCATATTCTGCGGGTTTTGTTCCCGGTGGGTGAGATCGTTCACCGCGAAGGCGTGCCCACTCGACGGATGAATCGTGCGCAGGGTGGCGGTGGTGACTCGCGCCGGACTCGAAAGCTGGTTCGGAGTCGTGGGCGGGTGCCCGGCCCGCCGGGTCGGTGGCCGGATATCGCTACCCGGCCGGGCGGCCCGGGGCGGCGGCCCGAGGTCAGGCGGCCCGGGTCGCGGCCGCCGGGTCGGGGTCCTGCTCGGCGGGTGCCGGTGCCGGGCCGAGGTGTTCGGGCCGGGCGGTCCACTCGCAGCCGCCGTCGGGCGGCCGCAGGTAGCGCTCCCCGCCGATGGTGTCCATGTAGATGCCGGTGCGTCCGGTCCTGCTGTCCAGGACGAGTTCACCCACACGCGGCCGGTAGGCCGCTGCGTCGCGCTTCAGGGGGCTCACCGCACTGCTCCTTGCTCCGGTGCGGGCGCGGCGATGGATTCACCGGCCCTGGTCGCTGTCGTTGCTTGTGTTCTGCTCGGCGACTACCCAGCATCTCTAGAGAAGCTAATATCTCTAGAGATGTCAACGGTCCTACCGGCTTACCAGCGGCCGGAGGCGCGCCTACGATTTCTGGCAAGGGAGAGGACGGGGCGATGACCGGCAGCAGCGGCGGGAAGCAACCCAAGTACCAACGGATCGCCGACACGCTCAGGGCGGCCATCGACTCCGGCGAGTACCGCGCCGGCGACCGCCTGCCGGGCGAGAACGACCTCATGGACGAGTTCGGCGTGGCCCGGATGACGGCCCGCCAGGCGCTCGGCGTGCTGCAGAGCGAGGGCATCGCCGAGGCGCGCAAGGGCGCGGGGGTCTTCGTCCGGGACTTCCGCCCGCTGCGGCGGCGCGGGATCCAGCGGCTCGCCCAGGGGCAGTGGGGCTCGGGCCGCTCGATATGGTCCGCGGACATCGACAACCGCACGCTGGTGGTGGACCAGGTGTCGGTCACCGAGCAGGGCGCGCCCGAGCACGTGGCGCGGGTGCTGGGGGTGGATCCGGGGGCGCCGATGTGCGTGCGCCACCGCCGCTTCGTGCTCGACGGCAAGCCGGTGCTGCTGTCGACGTCCTACCTGCCCGCCGGCCTGGTCGCGGGCACCGCGATCACCCGCGAGGACACCGGCCCGGGCGGCACGTACGCGCGGCTGGCGGAGATCGGCGCGAAGCCGGTCCACTTCCGCGAGGAGGTCCGCTCCCGGATGCCAGCGGCCGAGGAGGGCGCCCGGCTCGAACTCTCGGCGGGCACGCCGGTCATCGTGATCTGCCGGACGGCCTTCGCCGACGAGGGCCAGGTCGTCGAGCTCAACGAGATGACCCTCGACGCGGCCTCGTACGTCCTGGAGTACGACTTCGACGCCTGAGGCACCGCCCCCGGACCGCCGCCCGCCCCGGTCGCGGGCGCGCGACCGGGGCGGGCGGGACAGGCCGGGCGGCGGGGCGCCTACTCCTTCGAGCGGACCCGCAGACTGGTGATGAGCGGGCCCTCGGTGGTCTCGCGGAAGAAGTCGTTGCCCTTGTCGTCCACCACGATGAACGCGGGGAAGTCCTCGACCTCGATGCGCCAGACGGCCTCCATGCCCAGCTCGGCGTACTCCAGGACCTCGACCTTCTTGATGCAGTCCTGGGCGAGACGGGCGGCCGGGCCGCCGATCGAGCCGAGGTAGAAGCCGCCGTGCTCGGCGCAGGCGTCGGTGACCTGCTTGCTGCGGTTGCCCTTGGCGAGCATCACCATCGAGCCGCCGGCCGCCTGGAACTGGTCGACGTAGGAGTCCATCCGTCCGGCCGTGGTGGGGCCGAAGGAGCCGGACGCGAAGCCCTCGGGGGTCTTCGCCGGGCCGGCGTAGTAGACCGGGTGGTCCTGGAGGTACTTGGGCATGCCCTCGCCCGCGTCCAGCCGCTCCTTGATCTTGGCGTGGGCGATGTCGCGCGCGACGACCAGCGTGCCGGTGAGCGAGAGCCGGGTCTTGACCGGGTACTTGGACAGCTCGGCGCGGATCGCCGACATCGGCTGGTTGAGGTCGACGCGCACCACGTCGTCGTCCAGGTGCTCGTCCGTGGTGTCCGGCAGGTACCCGGCCGGGTCGGTCTCCAGCTGCTCCAGGAAGACGCCCTCGGCGGTGATCTTGCCCAGCGCCTGGCGGTCGGCGGAGCAGGAGACGGCCATCGCGACCGGCAGCGAGGCGCCGTGGCGCGGCAGCCGGATCACCCGCACGTCGTGGCAGAAGTACTTGCCGCCGAACTGCGCGCCGATGCCGATCTGCTGGGTCAGCTCGGTGACCTTGGCCTCCAGCTCCAGGTCCCGGAACCCGTGGCCGGTCTTCGCGTTGCCCTCGGTCGGCAGCTGGTCCAGGTAGTGCGCCGAGGCGTACTTGGCGGTCTTCAGCGCGAACTCCGCGCTGGTGCCGCCGATCACGATGGCCAGGTGGTACGGCGGGCAGGCGGCGGTGCCGAGCGAGCGGATCTTCTGCTCCAGGAACGAGAGCATGCTCGCCTCGTTCAGGATCGCCTTGGTCTCCTGGTACAGGTACGACTTGTTGGCCGAGCCGCCGCCCTTGGCCATGAACAGGAACTTGTAGGCGTCGCCGTCGGTCGCGTACAGCTCGATCTGCGCGGGCAGGTTGCTGCCGGTGTTCTTCTCGTCCCACATGGTGACCGGCGCCATCTGCGAGTAGCGCAGGTTCAGCCGGGTGTACGCGTCGTAGACGCCGCGCGCGATGGCGGCCTCGTCGCCGCCCTGGGTCAGCACGTTCTGGCCGCGCTTGCCCATGACGATCGCCGTACCGGTGTCCTGGCACATCGGGAGGATGCCGCCGGCCGAGATGTTGACGTTCTTCAGCAGGTCCAGCGCGACGAAGCGGTCGTTCGGGCTGGCCTGCGGGTCGTCCAGGATACGGCGCAGCTGGGCGAGGTGGGCGGGCCGGAGGTAGTGCGAGATGTCGTGCATCGCCTCGGCGGTGAGCAGCCGCAGGGCCTCGGGCTCGACCTGGAGGAAGGTGCGACCGCCGGCCTCGAAGGTGGAGACACCCTCGGAGGTCAGCTTGCGGTACGGGGTCGGGTCAGCGCCCAGGGGGAGCAGGTCGCTGTACTCGAAGTCTGGCGTGGGAGCCATGGGGGCGGTCCTTAGTGTTCCGTGTTCCGGCTGCGTCGGCGAAGCACCCTCAAGGGTAGGACCCGGGGATGCGTCGCACGCGGACAGGGCAGCCTGCGTGACCGGTGTCACTCGGGCATGCGTACGAGGCTTGCCCGGGTGACTAGTCTTGGGCCGTGGACAACTCGCCGTCGCACGACGACCAGGGGCAGTCGCCCGTACCCATGACCAAGCCGGAGGCCGCGCCGCCCGTCCGGGCCGTGCACGCCCCGGTCGCGGAGGCCGAGATGCGGGCCTCGGACGCCGACCGCGAGCGGGTCGCGGAGCTGCTGCGCGACGCCTACGCCGAGGGCCGGCTGAACGTGGACGAGCACGCCGAGCGGATCGAGGCCGCGTACGCCGCGAAGACGCTGGGCGAACTCGTACCGCTCACCCGTGACCTGCCGACCCACCGGCCGATCTCCTTCGAGAAGCCCTCGTTGGGCGCCCCCGGGACCCGCCCGGACGGACCGGTGCGGCTGCCGGCCCGTCAGGAGGCGCCGACCATGGTGGCGATCTTCGGCGGCGCCTCCCGCAAGGGCCGCTGGCGGGTCGGCTCGCACCTGCGGGCGCTCGCGCTGTTCGGCGGCATCGAGATCGACCTGACCGACGCCGTCTTCGAGTCGCCCGAGGTGGTGATCGAGGTGACGGCGGTGTTCGGCGGGGTCGACATCAAGGTGCCGGAGAACGTCAGCCTGCACGGCGGAGGCGTCGGGATCTTCGGCGGCTTCGACGTGAAGGAGCAGACCGCCGCGGACCCGTACGCGCCCGTCGTCCGGGTCAAGGGGGCCGCGGTGTTCGGCGGTTGCGAGGCGCGGCCGCGCAAGGGCAAGAAGCTCAAGGAGTGGGTGCGCAAGCAGCTGGGCGCGGAGTAGGCCCGCCCGGCGGGCCGGCCGGGGCGGCCGAGGAGCCGTTCCGGGGCCGGCGTGCCCGAAGTGTCCGAAGTGCCCGGCCGGGGACAACTCCCGGCCGGGCACTCCTCGTTGTGTTCGGTGCACTCCGTAGTCGATTGCGTGCAGTGTGCATGAATCACGGCGCGGCGGGGTAATTCCTCTCGCACATCGCTTCTTGTACGGCTGCGCACCGGGGGCGGCCTGTGGCCGGCCCGGGGGGTGAAGAGCGGGGGCTCGCAGCCGGGCAGGGGAGCGAGCTTCCCCGTGTCCGAGAGCCTCGTCAGGAGTACGGCCGTGCTGCATCCGATCGAGTCCCGCACCACCTCGCCCATCGCCGCCGCCCAGGTGCTGGACCGCAGGCCAGGCGCCCAGCCGCAGAGCGAGGACGATCCCTGGCACACCGGCGCGGCCTGCCGGCGGGACGAGGTGGGGTTGTTCTTCGCGCCGTCCAAGGAGCCCACGGCGGCCCGGCTTTCGCGCGAGGAGCAGGCGAAGCAGGTCTGCGCCCGTTGCCCGGTGCTGCTGGAGTGCCGGGAGCACGCGCTCGCGCAGCCCGAGCCGTACGGGGTGTGGGGCGGTCTGACGGCCGCCGAGCGCCGGGTGGTGCTGGCCCGCCGCCGGCGCCGCGAGGCGGAGTTGCGCGAGGCGGCCCGGGTGCCGGCCTCCCCTCGCCGGATAGCGGGCTGAGCGGGAGAACGACGGGGCGCGGCCTCGGCGGAGGGGGATTCCGCCGAGACCGCGCCCCGTCGTGCACAACCGGCCGAGGCCCGGTCGCGAACCGTCGGCCGAAGCGCCTGCGCACCGGCCGCCGGTCCACCGCCGGCCGGCCGCAACCCGCTTTCGGGATCCGTCAGTTGGCGCGGTCGAAGTCGATCGCGCTGTAGGCCCGCAGCTTGGACAGCTTGTGGGTGGAGTGGATCTCCCGGATGGTGCCGCTCTTGGAACGCATCACCAGCGAGCTGGTGGTGGCGGTCTCCTGGCGGTAGTGCACACCGCGCAGCAGCTCGCCGTCGGTGATGCCGGTGGCGACGAAGAACACGTTCTCGCCGCTGACCAGGTCGTTGGTGGTCAGGACGCGGTCCAGGTCGTGACCGGCGTCGAGGGCCTTCTGCCGCTCGGCGTCGTCCTTGGGCCAGAGCCGGCCCTGGATCACGCCGCCCATGCACTTCATGGCGCAGGCCGCGATGATGCCCTCGGGGGTGCCGCCGACGCCCATCAGCAGGTCGACACCGGTGCCCTCGCGGGCGGCCATGATGGCGCCGGCGACGTCACCGTCGGAGATGAACTTGATCCGGGCGCCGGCCTCGCGGATCTCCTGGACCAGGCCCTCGTGGCGCGGGCGGTCGAGGATGACGACCGTGACGTCCTCGACGGCGCTGCCCTTGGCCTTGGCGACCCGCCGGATGTTGACGGCGGCCGGGGCGGTGATGTCGACGAACTCGGCGGCCTCCGGGCCGCAGACCAGCTTGTCCATGTAGAACACGGCGCTGGGGTCGAACATCGTGCCGCGGTCGGCCACGGCCAGCACCGCGACGGCGCTGTTCATGCCCTTGGCGGTCAGCGTGGTGCCGTCGACCGGGTCCACGGCGACATCGCACTCGGCGCCGGTGCCGTCGCCGACCCGCTCGCCGTTGTAGAGCATCGGGGCTTCGTCCTTCTCGCCCTCCCCGATGACGACGATGCCGTTCATCGAGACGGTCGAGACGAGGGTGCGCATCGCCTTCACGGCGGCACCGTCGGCGCCGTTCTTGTCGCCCCGGCCGACCCAGCGGCCGGCGGCCATCGCGGCCGCCTCGGTGACCCGGACGAGTTCGAGCGCGAGGTTCCGGTCGGGAGCCTCGGGCGCGACCTCAAGGGATCGGGGGAGGTTGTGCGGGTACTGCGTGGTCATCGTCGTTACCTCTCTGTACGCGACGGCCAGTAAGCGCCCGACTACTGCCTGGTCGAACGCCGTGGTGAGGGTCCTGCGATCGTATCTGCCCACGAGATGACTGTCTGTGGCGCGGGTCGCCACCCCCTGCCGGGGTCGTGCGGTTTGCCCCGCTTCACCCGTACGTGGACACCCCGGGTGCGGGGGGTGCGAACCCCATGAGTCACCATGTGGGGGTGGCAGCGGAGAGCAAGGGCATGAGGGGCCGGCAGACGGTACGGGACATGGTCCTGTCGATGCTGGCGGTCGGTGTCGTGGTCTGGGTCGGGTACCTGTTCCTCCCGCACGACGCGGACGGCGACGGTGTGCGGAAGGTCGAGTACAAGGTGGCGGCGGCCTCGGCGAAGCGGGCCGCGCCGTACCCGCTGCTGGCGCCGGAGGGCCTGTCCGGCCAGTGGCGCGCCACCTCGGTGAAGTACGACCCGGCGTCGCTGGGCGGCGGCCGGGGCAACGCCTGGCACCTGGGCTTCGTCACCCCGTCCGGCCAGTACGCGGCGGTCGAGCAGAGCGACGTCTCCCGCGACACCCTGCTCGACGCGATGGTGGCCGGCGGCAAGCCGGACGGCACCTCGGAGGTGGCCGGCCAGGCCTGGGACCGCATCCAGGGCGCCAAGTCCCGCGCCCTGGCCGTCCAGAGCGGCGGCGCCACCACCGTGCTCACCGGAACCGCCTCCTACGAGGAGCTGGCCGAGCTGGCCGCGGCGCTCAGGTAGGCCCGGAGCAAGCGGAAGGGCCCGCACCGGTACGGCCGGTGCGGGCCCTTCCGCATGCCTCGCGGCAGCCGCGAGGCGGGGTGTCAGACGGTGGTGACGACCTCGTCGTAGGCCAGGCGCGGCGAACGCGGGTACCAGGCGTTCTCGCCCGGCTTGCCGATGTTGACCACGGCCAGCACCGAGTGCTCGCCGTCGGCGAAGAACTCCTTGTTGATGCCCGCGGCGTCGTAGCCGGTCATCGGGCCCGCGGCCAGGCCGGCGGCGCGCACGCCGATGATGAAGTAGCCCGCCTGCAGGGCGCCGTTCAGCAGCGCGGAGGACTCGCGGACCGGACGCTCGGTGAAGAAGATGTCCTTGGCCTCGGGGAAGCTCGGCAGCTGGGTCGGCAGCTCCTCGTGGAACTCGTTGTCCACGGCCAGGATGGCGACCAGCGGCGCGGCGGCGGTCTTGGCCTTGTTGCCGTCCGCCAGGTGCTGGACCAGGCGCTCGCGACCCTCGGCGGAGCGGACCAGGACGACGCGCAGCGGCTGCTGGTTGAACGCGGTCGGGCCGAACTTGACCAGGTTGTAGATGGCCTGGACCTGCTCCTCGGAGACCGGCTCGTCGGTGAAGGTGTTCGCGGTGCGGGCCTCGCGGAACAGCAGGTCCTGAGCAGCGGTGTCGAGTACCAGGGCGTCGGTGGTCATGCTTGTCTGCACCTCATGCGTGACGGGTTCGTCTGGACGGCCGGCGGCGCCGGTCATGTGGTCACAACATGAGTGAACTTTCAACTGTTCCCGGCGGCGCTGTGACCCGCGTCACTGCTGCGCCGGACCGCCCTCCTCGGCGGCCAGCGCGGCGTCCAGCCGGGCCCGGGCGCCGTCCAGCCAGCGCTGGCAGACCTTCGCCAGCTGCTCGCCGCGCTCCCAGAGCGCCAGCGACTCCTCCAGCGAGGTGCCGCCGTTCTCCAGCTGCCGGACGACCTCCAGCAGCGCGTCCCGGGCGTGCTCGTACCCCAGCGCGTCGTCCGGGGTCCGCGGCGCCGCCTCCACCTGCTCCTGCTCAGCCATGGGAGCCAGCGTAGGCGCTGGCGCCGACACCGCGCGGAACCCGGCGCCCCAGCGGCGACCTACGGCTGCGGGCCCGCCGTCACGTCGAAGCCGCCGCCCGCCACCCGGGCGTGCAGCGCGTCGCCCTCCGAGACCTGCGCCGGATCGGTCACCACCGTGCCGTCCGCGCGCTGCAGCACCGCGTAGCCGCGCTCCAGGGTCGCGGCGGGGGAGAGCGCCACCACCCGGGCCAGGGTGTGCCCGAGGTCGCTCTGCGCGTGGTCCAGCCGGTGCCCGAGGGTGCGCCGGGCCCGCTCCAGCAGGCCCGCCACCTCCTGGCCGCGCCCGTCCAGCATCCGGTGCGGCGCGGCCAGCGCCGGGCGGCTGCGCAGGCCGTCCAGCCCGTGCTGCTCCCGGTCGACCCGGCCGAGCACGTGCCGGCGGGCCCGGTCGCGCAGGTGCAGGACCTTCGTCAGCTCCTCGCCGACGTCCGGAACCACCCGTTTGGCGGCATCGGTCGGCGTGGAGGCGCGCAGGTCGGCGACGAAGTCCAGCAGCGGCTGGTCCGGCTCGTGCCCGATCGCGCTGACCACCGGCGTCCGGGCGGCCGCGACCAGCCGCACCAGGGCCTCGTCCGAGAACGGCAGCAGGTCCTCCACGCTGCCGCCGCCCCGGGCCACGATGATCACGTCCACCTCGGGGTGCTCGTCCAGCTCCCGCACCGCCGCGCTCACCCGCTCGACCGCGCTGACGCCCTGCACCGGCACGTTGCGCACCTCGAAGCGGACGGCCGGCCAGCGCCGCCGGGCGTTCTCCAGGACGTCCCGCTCGGCCGCCGAGTCGCGACCGGTGACCAGGCCGACGCACTGCGGCAGGAACGGCAGCGGCCGCTTCCGCTCGGCGGCGAACAGGCCCTCCCCGGCGAGCCGGCGCTTCAGCTGCTCCAGCCGGGCCAGCAGCTCGCCGAGCCCCACCAGCCGGATCTCGGCCGCCCGCAGCGAGAGCTGCCCGCGCGCCGCGTACCACTCCGGCTTGGCGTGCACGATGACCCGCGAGCCCTCCTGCACCACGTCCGCGACCTGTTCGAAGACGGACCGGAAGCAGGTCACGGTGAGCGACACGTCGGCCTGCGGGTCGCGCAGGGTCAGGAACACCACGCCCGCGCCCGGCCGCCGGCTGAGCTGGGTGATCTGGCCCTCCACCCAGACCGCGCCGAGCCGGTCGACCCAGCCGCCGATCAGCGCGGAGACCTTGCCGACCGGGAGCGGGGCTTCGGGGGAGCTGGTGTTGGCCATGCGTACGAGGCTAGCGGCGGATGCCGACAGCGGAGGACCCCTGGACGAGCAGGACGAGCAGCCCGGCGCCCAGCCAGACCGCCCCCGCGAGCTGCGCCGTGTGCGAGGCCTCGTAGACCACCGCGCCGATCACCGCCATGCCCAGCACCGGCACCACCACGTGCCGCAGCCAGTCCCGCGAGCCGTGCTTCACCACGTACCAGCCGATCACCGAGGCCTGCAGCAGCGCGAAGGCCGTCAGCGCGCCCATGTTCACCACCGAGGTCAGCTGGTCCAGCCCGTCGTCGCGGTCGGCCGCCCAGACCGCCGCGCCCAGCGTGATCACCGCCGCCACCAGCAGGGCCCGGCGCGGTACCGAGGTGGCCGGGTCCACCGTGCCCAGCAGGCGCGGCAGCCGACCGTCCCGGGCCATCGCGTACACCAGCCGCCCGGCCGCGGCCTGCCCGGCCAGTGCCGCGAACGCCGCGCCGATCGCCTTGCCGGCCGCCACCAGGACGTGCAGCCAGTGCCCGATCCCGCTCTCCACGGTGTCGTAGAAGGCCGAGCCCTGCGCCGCCGGATCGGCCGCCAGCTGCTGCGGGGTCGTCGGCTCCAGCAGCGCCGCCAGATAGGTCTGCAGCACGAACAGCACCCCGGCCAGCACCAGGCACCACAGCACCGCCCGGGCGACCGCCGCCGAGGCTCCCACCGCCTCCTCCACGAAGGTCGCGATGGCGTCGAAGCCCAGGTAGGAGAGGACCGCCACCGACACCGCCGAGATCACCGCCGCCGCCGAGAAGCCGCCGACCGCCGTGAACGGGGTGTCCCAGCCGCGCTGCGCGCCGTCCCGGACCAGCACCACCACCGCCGAGACGACGAAGACGGCCAGTACCGCGATCTCCATCGCCAGCACCGCGAACCCGACCGAGGCCGCCGTCCGCACCCCGACCAGGTTGAGCGCGGTCGTCACCAGCACCGCCAGCGCGGTCCACACCCAGCGCGAGACCTCCGGCACCAGCGAGTGCAGCGCGATCCCGGAGAACAGGTACGCCACCGCCGGGATCAGCAGGTAGTCCAGCATCGCCATCCACCCGGCGATGAAGCCCGGACCCTCGCCCAGCCCGGCCCGCGCGTAGGCGAACACCGAACCGGTCTGCGGCACCGCGCGCACCATCTGGGCGTACGAGAAGGCGGTGAGCCCCATCGCCACGGTGGCCGCCAGGTACACCGAGGCCACCGCGCCGTGGCTCTTGGCGTCCAGGACCCCGAACACGCCGACCGGCGCCATCGGGGCGATGAACAGCAGCCCGTACACCATCAGGTCGCGCACGCTCAGGGTGCGCCGCAGCTCGCCGTGACCCGCTTGCTCGCTCATAGACTCCACATTTGAGCATTTGCGGCGGATTCCGACCCGAAGGCGCCAACCGTCGGCGCGGCTCGGTACCGCCCGTACGATGGAGCCATGTCCAACACCGCGCAGCGCCGTGTCCTGCTCGCCGCCCCCCGGGGCTACTGCGCGGGCGTCGACCGTGCCGTGATCGCCGTGGAGAAGGCCCTGGAGCAGTACGGGGCCCCCATCTACGTCCGCAAGCAGATCGTCCACAACAAGTACGTGGTGCAGACCCTGGAGAAGCAGGGCGCGATCTTCGTCGACGAGACGGAGGAGGTGCCCGAGGGCTCGATCGTGGTGTTCTCCGCCCACGGCGTCGCGCCGTCCGTCCACGACGAGGCCAAGGCCGGCAAGCTCGCCACCGTCGACGCCACCTGCCCGCTGGTCACCAAGGTGCACAAGGAGGCCGTCCGGTTCGCCGACGAGGGCTTCGACATCCTGCTGGTGGGCCACGAGGGCCACGAGGAGGTCGTCGGCACCATGGGTGAGGCGCCCGACCGGATCCACCTGGTCGACGGCGCCGAGGACGTCGCCAACGTCGAGGTCCGCGACGAGTCCAAGGTCGTCTGGCTCTCCCAGACCACGCTCTCGGTGGACGAGACCATGGCCACCGTCGGCGAGCTGAAGAAGCGCTTCCCGCTGCTGGTCAGCCCGCCCAGCGACGACATCTGCTACGCCACCCAGAACCGCCAGGTCGCCGTCAAGCAGATGGCGCCCGAGACGGACCTGCTGATCGTGGTCGGCTCCAAGAACTCCTCCAACTCGGTACGCCTGGTCGAGGTCGGCCTGGAGTACGGCGCCAAGGCCGCCCACCTGGTGGACTTCGCCGAGGAGATCCAGGAGTCCTGGCTGGAGGGCGTCACCACGGTCGGCCTGACCAGCGGCGCCTCGGTGCCGGAGATCCTGGTCGAGGGCGTCCTCGACTGGCTGGCCGCGCGCGGCTACGGCGACGTGTCGACCGTCAAGACCGCCGAGGAGCACCTGATCTTCTCGCTGCCCAAGGAGCTCCGCCGCGACCTGCGCGCCGAGGCCGCCGGCAAGCTGTAGTCCCGTCGCACGGTGCCCGGTGCCCCTCTGGGGTGCCGGGCACTGCGCTGTGCAGGGCCGGGCCCGTTCTCGTAGTTTTGTGCACAGTTGTGCACAGGCCTGTGGACAACGGTCCGGGACGGCCGTCCCGGGCAACGCTCCGGCGGAGGGTGTTCGTCATGACGGCGGTATTCGGTGTGGACATCGGCGGTTCGGGCATCAAGGGCGCCCCCGTCGACCTCGGCCGGGGCGTGCTCGCCCAGGAGCGGCACAAGGTCCTCACCCCGCAGCCCTCCGCGCCGGAGGCCGTGGTCGCCGCCGTCCGCGAGGTGGTCCGCCACTTCGACCACCAGGGCCCGGTCGGGCTGACCTTCCCCGGGGTGGTGGTCAACGGGCAGACCAGAACCGCGGCCAACGTGGACAAGGGCTGGATCGGCCTGGACGCCGCGGGCCTGTTCCGGGAGGCGCTGGACCTTCCGGCCACCGTGCTCAACGACGCGGACGCGGCCGGCTTCGCCGAGACCGCGCACGGCGCCGGCCGCGACCAGTCGGGGGTGGTGCTGGTGCTCACCTTCGGCACCGGCATCGGCAGCGCCCTGTTCGTGGACGGCGCGCTGGTGCCCAACACCGAGCTGGGGCACCTCGAACTGCGCGGCAAGGACGCCGAGCGGCGCGCCTCCTCGGCGGCCAAGGAGCGGCACGGGCTGAACTGGGAGCAGTGGGCCGGGCGGGTGGACGAGTACCTGGACCTGGTGGAGATGCTGTTCTCGCCGCAGCTGATCGTGATCGGCGGCGGGGTGAGCCGCAAGCACGAGAAGTTCCTGCCGCTGCTGCGCGAGCGCGAGGCGCGGATCGTCCCGGCGGAGCTGCGCAACGACGCGGGGATCGTCGGGGCGGCCATGGCGGCCGCGCGGGCGGCGGGCTGACCGCCGTTCGGCGGTAGGTCGTGAGTGTGGAGCCGGGAGCCGTGGGCGCGTTGAGGAGCGGAAAGCCGAACCGGCCGACTTTCCAGTCCTCAACGCGCCCGGTGGATCCGCTTCTGGGCCACGAACCGGGCGATGACGATCGCCGCCGCCAGACCGGTGCCGGCGAACAGCCAGCCGGCCCGCAGCGCCAGCCCCGTCGCGAGGGCCACCACCTGGGCGGTCACGCCGGTGGAGGTCACCGGGCCGAGCAGCAGCAGGGCGGCGGCGAACGCGATCGGCCCGCTGATCGGGGCGGCCAGCAGGTCGACGAAGCGCACCCGGACGGCCAGTTGGAAGCAGATCACCAGGTAGCCGACGCCGAACAGCACCCCGAGGCCGCCGAACACCATCCGGTCCACGGCGGCCACCGCGACGGTCGCCGCCAGTGCGACCACACCGGCCCCGACCGCCGTCAGCCGGGCCGGCCGGCCGTTGCGCCGGCGACCGTAGACGCGCACCTCGGGGCGGCCCTCGCCGCGGGCGTCCGCACGTCCCTCGGCGCGCGGGCCGAACGGCAGCCGCAGCCGGGCGCCGCCCGAGCGGGCCCGCTCGGGCGCGCCGGCCACGGGGCGTAGCCGGGAGGAGGGTCCTGCGGCGGCCCCGTCGGTCTCGGGGGCCCGCCCGGGCCCGGGGACGGCGGCCCCGGCCGCGCCGTTAGGCGGTCGGCGTCTGGGCCCTGGCGGCTGGGTTCGGATGCTCTGCTCCACCCGTCCAACGTACGGTCCGATCATCGCCACACTGTGTAATGGCGGTTCGGACTTGCTCCGTGTCTCCGGACGGAGTACTGATGTGATCTTCGATCAACTCGTCCAGGGGGATTCATGGCCGGCGGCTTCACCTTCGAACGCCTGCACCATGTGCAGCTCGACATTCCGGCCGGCGCGGAGGAGGACTGCCGCGCGTTCTGGGCGGGCGTGCTCGGTATGACCGAGCTGGTCAAGCCGCCGGTGCTGGCCGCACGCGGCGGCTGCTGGTTCCGCGGCGGCGGGGTCGAGGTGCACCTCGGCGTGGTCCCGGAGTTCCGGCCGGCCCGCAAGGGCCACCCGGGGATCCAGGTGGGCTCGCTGGACGCACTGGCCGAGCGGCTGGCCGCCCATGGTCATGAGGTCGTCTGGGACGACAACCTGCCCGGTCACCGTCGGTTCCACTCCAGCGACCGGCTCGGTAACCGGCTGGAGTTCCTGGAGCCGCTACCGGCGGCGGCGGGCGCCTGAGCCGCTGCCCGTAGACTGGGGGATCGGCCCGCACGGTGCCGACCCAACTCCTCCAAGCCCACGGGACTGCGCTTCATGTCGCTCACGATCGGAATCGTCGGCCTGCCGAACGTCGGCAAGTCGACCCTGTTCAACGCCCTGACCAAGAACGACGTGCTGGCGGCCAACTACCCGTTCGCCACCATCGAGCCGAACGTGGGCGTCGTCGGCGTACCGGACGCGCGGCTGGGCAAGCTCGCGGAGATCTTCGGCTCGCAGCGCATCCTCCCCGCCACCGTCGACTTCGTCGACATCGCGGGCATCGTGCGCGGCGCCTCGGTCGGCGAGGGCCTGGGCAACAAGTTCCTCGCCAACATCCGGGAGTCGGACGCGATCTGCCAGGTCATCCGAGCCTTCGTCGACCCGGACGTGGTGCACGTCGACGGCAAGGTCTCGCCGAAGGACGACATCGAGACCATCAACACCGAGCTGATCCTCGCCGACCTCCAGTCGATCGAGAAGGTGCTGCCGCGGCTCCAGAAGGAGGCCCGCCTGAAGAAGGAGTCGGCCGCCACGCTGGCCGCCGCCGAGGCCGCCCAGGCGATCCTGGAGACCGGCAAGACCCTCTTCGAGGCGGGCTTCGACGCCTCCTCGGTGCGCGAGCTGCACCTGCTCACCACCAAGCCCTTCCTCTACGTCTTCAACGTCGACGAGGACGAGCTGGTCGACGAGGAGTTCAAGGAGGCCCAGCGCGCGCTGGTCGCCCCCGCCGAGGCGATCTTCCTGAACGCCAAGATCGAATCCGAGCTGATCGGCATGGACGAGGACGAGGCGCTGGAGCTCCTCCAGTCCATGGGCCAGGAGGAGACCGGTATGGCCACCCTCGGCCGCGTCGGCTACGAGACCCTCGGCCTGCAGAGCTACCTCACCGCGGGCCCCAAGGAGACCAGGGCCTGGACCATCAAGAAGGGCGCGACCGCCCCCGAGGCCGCCGGTGTGATCCACACCGACTTCCAGAAGGGCTTCATCAAGGCCGAGGTCATCTCCTTCACCGACCTGGTCGAGACCGGCTCCATCGCCGAGGCCCGCTCCAAGGGCAAGGCCCGGATCGAGGGCAAGGACTACGTCATGCAGGACGGCGACGTGGTGGAGTTCCGCTTCAACGTGTGACCGGTTCTGCGCCTTGCGTGGATGATCTGCCGAACAGGCGGGTCGGATGGGGTCCGCCCGCTCAGGGGCGGGCCCCTTCTCCGTTCCGGGCCGACCTCTCAGCTGTTGCGCGGCGGTGTGAGGCTGTCGAGGTCCAGGGTGATCTCGAAGGGCACCGGGCGCTGGAGGGTGCCGCGGAAGATGCCGGCGGGTGCGTAGGCGCCGGTCGGTCCGTCGAGCTCGTAGACGTGGACGACAGTTGCGCCGTCCTCGTCCTCGATGCACCAGTAGTGCGGGATGCCCGCCTCCGCGTACTTGCGGAGCTTCACCGTGCGGTCGCGATGGGCGGACTCGGGGGAGACGGCCTCCACGACGAGCTTCACGTCCCCGGGGGCGTACCAGGTGCGGTCGGGGTCGTAGGGCAGGTCCGTCAGCAGGAGGTCCGGCTCGGGGCGGTTGCGGGCGTCGAGGCGGATCGTCATCTCCCGCTCGACCTCGATGCCGGCGGGCGCCTGCGCCGCGAGCGTGGTGGTCAGGGCGGTGACGAGGCGGCCGTGCCAGGACCGCTGCGGCGACATCATGAAGACGAGTGCTCCGTCGATGAGCTCGGTGTGGCGTGGCGCCTCGGGGAGGCGGTCCAGGTCCTCCGCGAACCAGCCTTCCGCGCGGGGCGGGCGCATCCAGTCGGGCAGTGCGGTCATGGCTTCACGGTAGCGGTCCGCGGCCCGGGCCGGAGGGCGGGCGGTATGCGGAACGCGATCTCCCGGTTGGTGTTCATTCGCAGGCGGTTGACCTGATCGGATGAATGTTTGATTGACTGTTGATCAGTTCTCCAGGGGGGTGGGAGCGGTGGCGGTCGTCGCCCTCGTCGTCGCCCTGGGTGTAGGCCGTCCATGCCCCCGCCGCCGGTCGTGCCGGTGGGCGGGGAGGCGCTCCGCATGATCACAGGGGGAAGAATGACCCGTCCGAGCAAGCCTGTCCTGAGTCGTCGCGGTCTGATCGGGGGCACCGCGGCGGCCGGCGTCGGTGCCGTGCTGGCGTCCGGCGCTCCGGCCGCGGCGGACTCCGGCCGCCGCCGGGACCCGGTGGACCAGGCCGCGGTCGAGGCCGTCGCCGCCCGGCTCGACCGTGATCTGATCGCGCTGCGGCGCGACCTCCACCGGCACCCGCAGGTGGCGGGGGCCGAGGCGTTCGCCGCCGCGACGGTGGCCGAGCGGCTGACCGCCGCCGGGCTCACCGTGACCACCGGCGTGGGCGGCAACGGGGTCGTGGCCGTGCTGAGGGGCGCGCGCCCCGGGCGGACGGTGGCCTACCGGGCCGACATGGACGCGGTGCCGGGGGACGGGATCATGCCCCCGGTGGACGGCCGCCCGGCGGCGCACGCCTGCGGGCACGACATCCACACCGCGGTGGGGGTCGGCGTCGCACAGGTGCTGGCGCAGTTGCGGCACCGGTTGAGCGGCACGGTGGCCTTCCTCTTCCAGCCCGGCGAGGAGAGGCTGGAGGGCGCCGCGGCGATGATCAAGGCGGGCGTGCTGGAGCAGACCGGCGCCGAGGAGGTCCACGCCCTGCACTGCGGACCGTTCCCGGTGGGGCAGTTGTCCGTGACCCCGGGCAGCGGGCTGCCGGGCCAGGACTGGGCCACCGTGACGCTGACCGGGCCGGACGCGGCCGCGGCGGCGGGCCGGCTGGCGGCCGAGATCAACGGCCTGGCCACGGTGGCCCTGCCGCAGACGGAGGCGGACCTGGCGCGGCTCGTCGCGGACGTGCAGACGCCGGACGGGCCGCTGACGCGGTTCGTGGTCGCCCGCAGCCGGGTGCAGACCGACGCCGAGGGCAAGGTCCAGGTGGCCGCCACGTACCGCTGCTGGCCCGAGGAGCGCACCGCCGAGCTGCGCGAGGAGGTCCGCCGGCTGGCGCGGTCGTACCCCGGCGCGGCGGTGGCCTTCCCCCGGGACCCGTTCCCGGCGATGGTCTGCCCCGCGGACGACGCCAACGCGCTGGCCCGGCACCTGCGCCGGGCTCTCGGCGCCCGCGGGGTGACGGTGAACCACGGCGCGTTCCCCTTCAACGGGGAGGACTACGCGCTGTTCCTGCGTCGGATCCCGGGCACCTACACCTTCCTCGGTGTGCGCTCGCCCGGCGCCGGGGTGATGTCGGCCTTCCCGCACTACGACACCTTCGTGCCGGACGAGCGGGCGATCGGCGTCGGCGTCAGGGCGATGGCGGGCTGGCTCGCCACCCGCGCCCGCGGGTGAGCGGCTGAGGCCGCCGCCCGGGTGCGGGTGCCCTCACCGTCCGGCGATGCCGACGGTGAGGGCGCCGTCCGGGGCGGCGGTGACCGTGACCGCCTCCAGGGTGAGGGCGTGCGCGGTGGGGTGGTGGGCGGCGGCGCGCGGGCCGATGCCGACCACGGGCATGCCGGCGGCCAGCGCCGCGGCGATACCGGCCTCGGAGTCCTCGAAGGCGAGGCAGTCGGCGGGGGCGAAGCCGAGCGCGGCGGCGCCCTTCAGGAAGCCCTCCGGGTCGGGCTTGCTCGCGCCGACCGATTCGGCGGTGACCAGGACGGACGGCAGCGGCAGCCCGGCGGCGGCCATCCGGACCCGGGCCAGCGGCTCGTCGGCGGAGGTGACCAGGGCGTGCGGGAGGCCGGCCAGCGAGGCGAGGAAGGCGGCGGCGCCGGGGACGGCGACGACACCCTCGACGTCGGCCTTCTCGTCGGCGAGCATCCGCGCGTTGTCGGCGAGGTTGAGCTCGGCCGGGCGGTCGGGGAGCAGCAGGGCCATGGTGAGGTGGCCCTGGCGGCCGTGCGCGACGCGCAGCGCCTCGGCGCGGTCGAGGCCGTGGGTGTCGGCGAAGCGGTGCCAGCAGCGCTCGACCACGGCGTCGGAGTCGACCAGGGTGCCGTCCATGTCCAGCAGCAGGGCGCGGACGGGCGGCAGGGTGGCGTTGACGGGCATGGCGAGGCTCCTCGCTACGGGTTCGGAAGACCTGCGAGTCTATTGTTCAGTAACGATACAAAACCCTACCCCAGCAGGTGGGCGTTGACCGCACGGGCCGCGTCGGCCAGCTCCGGCAGCTCCACCACCTCGACCCCGGCCGCCTCCAGCAGGGCCGTCCCCTGGCAGTCGGTGACGAACAGGTCCGGCTCGCGCCAGGCCACCACCACCCGCGGGACGCCCGCCGCGATGAGCAGCCGGGCGCAGGGCAGCGGCCGGGAGGCCCGCTGACCGCACGGCTCCAGCGAGCTGTAGACGGTCGCGCCGCGCAGTCGGGCGTCCCCGGCCGGGAGCTTGGCCAGGGCCGCCTCCTCGGCGTGGTCGTGGGCGTCCGCCTCGCGGCTGAAGCCCTCGGCCAGCACCTCGCCGTTCGCGCCGACGATCACCGCGCCGACCGAGAAGGCGGTCGCGGACGGCGGGCAGAGCCGGGAGAGTTCGACGGCCCGGCGGAGGTGGTCGAGGTCGGTGGCGGTCACGGCGCGGGCTCCTTGGGGGCGTACCTGAGCAGGACGACATCGCCCACCGTACGTGCCTCCAGCAGGCGCATCCGGCGGGCCGGGCCGCCCGGGAAGGCCGCCGGGTGGACGAAGCGCGGTGCCTGCGCCTGCCCGACCAGCAGCGGGGCGACGGCCAACTGCAGCTCGTCCGCGAGCCCCTGGGCCAGGAACTGGGTGTGCACGCTGCCGCCGCCCTCGACCATCAGCCGGCGCACCCCGCGCGCCCCCAGGTCGTCCAGCACCGCGCCCAGCCCGACCGCCGCACCCAGGGCCACCACCTCCGCCAGCCCCTCCAGTGCCGGGCGCAGCGCCGCGGCCCCCTGGTCGGTGGTGTAGGCGACCTTCTCGCCGCCGGTGTGCCAGAACCTGAGCGCCCGGTCGAGCCGGCCGCTCGCGCTGAGCGTCACCTTCAGCGGGTACGCGGGCCGGCCCGCCGCCACCCTGGCGGCCCGCCGGTCCGGGTCGTTGACCAGCAGCCGGGGGTTGTCCGCCCGCAGGGTGTTGCCGCCCACCAGGATCGCGTCGGCGACGGCGCGCTCCTCGTCGACCCGGTCGAAGTCGGCCGGGTTGGAGAGCAGCAGCCGTTCGGGCGAGGCGTCGTCGAGGTGCCCGTCGAGCGACATCGCGGCGCTCAGCAGGACAAAGGGCCGGGGCATGGAGGACCGTCTTCTGTAGGGGTCCGTCCACAGTACGGCCCGCCGTGACGGCGCAGGGCCCGGAGGGCTGCCGTTCGTCCGGCGGCCGGTTCCCGTGGCGGCGGCGTTCGCCCGCCGCCCCGCCCTGGTCCGGACCTCGCACCGCCCCCTCGTCGAAGGGCCAGCCCCGTGTCCCGATTCTCCCGCGGCATCCTCCCGCTCGCCGCCGCCGTGCTGCCGGCCGTCGGGCTGCCGGTCGGCCCGGCCACCGCGGCCTCCTACGGCACGCCCACCATCACCCTCTCGACCGGCTACCTCTCCGGTGCGGTCGGCGCCACCGGCGACCCGACGGTCACCGTCACCGTGGCGCAGAGCGGCGCGAGCGTCTCCGCGCTGACCGTGGCCGCCTCGGCCAGCACGCGCAGCAGCGTCGCCCGGACCACGGACGTGACGGTGGCCGGCACCACCGGTACCCGGACCCTCGCGGTGGCCGCGCAGGGCGTCGGCTACACCGACCTCACCATCAAGGTCACCGGGCTCGGCGGCAGGACGGCCACCAGGACGCTGCACTACGCGGCCTCGCCCGCCGTCCAGGACTCCGCCGACAGCCGGTACCTGACCGGATCCAGCGACGCCTCGGCGGTCGTGGACGCGGGCGGCGGCTACCTGGTGGTGGCGGACGACGAGTCCAACGTGCTGCGGCTGTACGACCGCAACGCCTCCGGTGCGCCCGTGCGCAGCTGGGACTTCGGCTCGGCGCTCGGCGTCTCCAAGGAGATCGACATCGAGGGCGCCGCCCGGGTCGGTGACACGATCTACTGGACGGGCTCGCTCGGCAACAACAAGGACGGCGAGATCAAGCCCGACCGGCACACCGTCTTCGCCACCACGATCACCGGTTCGGGGGACACCGCCCAGCTGGCGCTCGCGGGTTCGTACCACGGGCTGCGCGACGACCTGATCGCCTGGGACCAGGCCAACGGCAACCGCTACGGCTTCGCGGCGGGTGCGGCCGACGGGCAGGCGCCCAAGCAGATCGACGGATTCAACGTCGAGGGCCTGGAGTTCGCGCCGGGCAGCACCACCGCGGCCTACGTGGGCTTCCGCGCGCCGCTCACCCCGGCCGTCACCGGCGGCCGGGCGCTGATCGTGCCGGTCACCAACTTCTCCTCCCTGCCGGGCGGTTCGGCGCGCGCCACGTTCGGCGCCCCGATCGAGCTGGACCTCGGCGGGCTCGCCATCCGCGACCTGCGGCGCAACGCGGCCGACCAGTACCTGATCGTGGCCGGCTCCTGGGCCGCCGACGACAACTCCGACCCGTACGCGCTCTACCGCTGGAACGGGCAGCCGGGCTCGGCGCCGGTCAAGGTGCTGGACCTGCCGACCAGCGACGCCGGCGGCTGGGAGGCCGTGGTGGACGTCCCGGACCTCACCGCGCCCGGCGCGCGGGTGCAGATGATCACTGACGACGGCTCCGCCGACCTGTACGGCGACGGCACCGAGGCCAAGGACCTCACCCACCCGGAGTGGCAGAAGTCCCGCACCACCTGGTTCACCGTCAACTAGTGCGAGCAGCGCGGAAGAAGCACCCCCGCCCGATCCGGGCGGGGGCGTCTTCCGTTGCCATCGGGTCATAATGTGAGACGAATCTTCTCGTCATGCGGGACGAGGAGTAGCGTCGAAGGCATCGCGAAGCCGACCGCATCCCAGGGGGACGCCATGACCGGACAGCAGCCCGACACCGTCTACACCCACGGCCACCAGGAGCCCGTGCTGCGCTCGCACCGCTCCCGCACCGCCGCCAACTCGGCCGGCTACCTGGTGCCCGAACTGCGGCCCGGCCAGGCCCTGCTGGACGTCGGCTGCGGACCGGGCACGATCACCGCCGACCTGGCCGAACTGGTCGGCCCCACCGGGCGGGTGGTGGCCGTGGACGCCTCGGCCGAGGTGTTGGAGCAGGCCGCCGCGTACGTCGCGGGGCGCAGGCTGGACAACGTGGTCTTCGAGGTCGCCGACGTCCACGGACTGCGTTACGCGGACGGGGAGTTCGACGTGGTGCACGCCCACCAGGTGCTGCAGCACGTGGGCGACCCGGTGCAGGCGCTGCGCGAGATGCGCCGGGTCACCGCCGAGGGCGGTGTGGTGGCCGCCCGGGACGTCGACTACGCGTCGATGACCTGGTACCCGCAGGCGCCGGAGCTGGACCGCTGGCTGGCGCTGTACCAGCGGATCGCCCGGTCCAACGGCGGCGAGCCGGACGCCGGGCGGCGGCTGCTGTCCTGGGCCCGGGCGGCGGGCTTCACCGAGGTCGCCGCCACCTCGTCCACCTGGACGTACGCGACGCCCGAGCAGCGCACGTGGTGGGGCGGGCTGTGGGCGGACCGGATCCTGGACTCGGCGATCGCCGAGGCGGCGGTCGCCGAGGGGTTCGCGGACCGGGCGGAGCTGGAGCGGATCGCGGCCGGCTGGCGGGAGTGGGCGGCGGCCGAGGACGGGTGGTTCGCGATGCTGCACGGCGAGGTGCTGGCGCGCGGGTAGCGGTGTCGGCGGCGGCCGGAAAAGGGGTGGCGGGGTGATCTCCAAGATCGGGTAAAGTCGCGCGTCCGTTCCAATGCTCCGTCTGCGGAACGGTCGAGTCGAACTGCCGAGCTGATGCCCGTATCCGGCGGGCCGGGGGAGTCCCACGTGTCCATGCCCGAGCCCGACGCGCCCCGCCCCGCGTCGGACACCCCGGCACCCGCCGAGCGCCCTGCCGAGCCTCCCGTGGGGCCTGCCGAGGGAGGCCCCGCCGAGCAGCCCGCCGAGCGCGTGGAGCTCGCCAAGCCGGTCCGGTCCGACGCCGGGTCCGACCTCGGGTCCGACGCCGGGTCCGACGCCGAGCCGGGCACCGGAGCGGCCGCGTCCGCGGCCGGGGAGCCGGCCCCCGAGGCGCCGCCGGTCGAGGCGCCGCCGACCGCGACGGCGCCGGCCGGGGCGCCCGTCGCCGGGGTGCCCGCGCCGCCCGTCGACCCGTGGGCCGCCCCGGCGGCCTTCGGCCCCGCCCTGCCCCCGCCCGGTGCGCCGCTCCCGCCCGGCGCCCCCGTCCCGCCCGGACCGCAGGCCACCGGCTGGGCGGCGGTCACTCCCGGCGCGGTCTCCGGCTTCCAGCCCGGCTACGCCTACCCGCAGGCGCCCGCCGTCACCAACGGCTTCGCCGTCGCCGCGCTGATCACCGGTCTGCTCTGCATGTGGCCGCTGTCGGTGGCCTTCGCGATCACCGCGCTGGTCCAGATCCCGAAGCGCAACGAGCGCGGCCGGGGCATGGCGGTCGCCGCCCTGCTGCTCTCCGCCGGCGTGGTGGTGGTTGCCGCGACAGCCGTGCTCGTCCTCGGCAACACCGTCGACACCGCCGACGGCGACCGGCCCGGCCGGGTGCCCAAGGCGCCGCCCGGGGCCGTCCACTGGGGCTCGCTCAAGTCCGGCGACTGCTACAACCAGCCCGGGGGCTCCGCCGAGGACGACGCGGAGGGCGGGGACCAGACCGTCTACTGGGTGCTCAAGGTGCCGTGCCTGATCCCGCACCAGGGCGAGGTGGCCGGTACCACCCGGATCCCCGCGAGCGACAGCCCGGCCTACCCGGGCGAGACCAAGGTCCGCGAGGACGCCGCCCGCCTCTGCGGACCGGTGCTCGACGAGTACGCCCTCGACAGCTGGGCCGTCCCGGACGGCATGGACGAGGTCTACCTCTACCCCGGCCGCGGCAACTGGAAGGCCGGGGAGCGGTACGTCACCTGCGCCTACGAGGACCGCGACGGCCAGCACCGGGGCAGTGTCCGCACCGACCGGGGCAGTCTGACCGCGGCCCAGCTCACCTACCTGGAGGCCGCCCGCGCCTTCAACACGGCCTCCGCGAACGAGCCGGACGCCGAGATCGCCGACGCGCGCCCCGAGTACTGGTCCTGGGCCGGCCAGATGGCCGCGGCCTCCCGCAAGGAGGCCGAGGACCTGTCCAAGGGGTCGACGATCTGGCCGGAGGGCGCCAAGCCGAAGCTGGCCGAGATGGTGGCCGGCAAGCGGGAGGCCGCCGCCGCCTGGGACACCGTGGTGAAGACCGTCGACGCGACCGCGCTCGAACGCGAGGTGCGGCGGGCGAAGGCCCTGGAGGCGAAGGCCGGCAAGCAGGTCGTGGAGATCCGCCGCGAGCTCGGCCTGTCGACCGGCGAGCAGGCCGGCGAGGCACGGGCCTGATCCGGACCGCGGCACGTCTTACCGGGCGTTAACCCGGCCCGTACCCGCCGGTAGCAGGCGGGGCGTAGCGTCCCTCGGTGCGCGGCCCCGGCCCGACCCCCACGCGGGCCGGGCCGCGCACCGCCCCGGGCGCCTCCGGCACCCGCACTACGCTCGTCGCCGTGGGGACCCACCGCGTGATGAGGCAGGACGACAACGGCAACCGCTTCCCGGTCGCCGACGGCCTGGAGCGGGCCGAGGCGGAGCGGCTGGCGGCGGAGTTCGAGGCGCGCGGCCACAAGCAGCTCTACCGGGTGGAGGCCGAGGCCGCCGAGGCGCCCTGACCCCGGCCCCAGCCCTAGGCTCAGGGCCATGGAGAAGGCCACGGAACACCGGATCGTCGTCGGCGGCGCACTCGTCCACCACGGGAGGGTGCTGGCCGCCCGCCGCAGCGCGCCGCCCGAGGTGGCGGGGCGCTGGGAGTTCCCGGGCGGCAAGGCCGAGCCCGGCGAGACCGAGGCCGCCGCGCTGGAGCGCGAACTACTGGAGGAACTGGGCGTCCGGGCGCGCGCCCTGGCGCAGCTGCCCGGCTCCTGGACCGTCAGGCCGGGGCTGGAGCTCCGCTTCTGGGCCGCCGAGCTGCTCTCCGGCGACCCCCGCCCGCTGGAGGACCACTCCGAGCTCCGCTGGCTCACCCCCGCCGAATTCGGCGAGGTGGACTGGCTCGACCACGACCGCGAGGTCCTCCCGCACGTCGCCCGCCTCCTCGCCGCGGACTGAACCCACACCCGGGCGAACACCCGGGCGACCGGTCGGCCCCCGCGACGCGCGATACGCCGGGTAGGTCAATCGGAAAAGACGAAGCACCAGCCGGGATAGCCTTGGTTCTGCTGGGTATGTCACTTTTCGGCACTATTCGTCACCATCGGTGAGCCGTCCCCAGCCGGCGACGCCGATCCCGACCAGAGCCGGAGGCCCCGTCGGTGTCGAGTACCGGTAACGGCGGCGGGGGAGCGCGGCGGACGGGCTCCGCCGGGGGCGGTGCAGCCGCCCGCGCGCGGCTGCGCCGCGGCGTGCGCCAGGCGCCGCCGCCGACGGAGCCCGTCCGCCGCCGGGGCGAGGGCGCCCCCCAGCCGGCCCCCTCCCTCGTGGTGCCCGACACGACGCCTCGGACGGGCCTGCGCAGCCTGCCGGGCCGGCCGTTCCCCGTCGGCTCCGGCGGCACCCAGGCGGCCCCGGCCGAGCACACCGGGGGCAGCCTGTTCGACGTGGTCAGGGTCGCCATCGCGATCCTGGACACCTCCGGCCGGGTGGTCCTGTGGAGCCCGGCCGCCGAGGAGCTGCTGGGCTGGCCCAACGAGCTGCTGGTCGGCCGCCGGATCGACGAGCTGATCCCGGACGAGGACCAGGTCGCCCGGGTCCAGACGGCGATCCAGGCCACCCTGCGAAACGGCCGCTGGGCGGGCCTCGCCGAGCTGCGCGACCGCAACGGCGCCGACGTGCGGGTCGAGGCCCGGATCTCCCTGCTGGTGGACGGCGACGGCACCCCGTTCCTCCAGGTCAACCTGGCCGAGGCGGACGCCGTCCAGGCCGTCGAGCGGGACCTCGCCGTCCGCGACGCGCTGTTCGAGCAGTCCCCGCTGGGCATCGCCATCCTCGACACCGACCTGCGGTACACCGCCGTCAACCACACCCTCGCCGAGATGAACGGCGTCGCCACCGAGGACCACGTCGGCCGCACCACCGGTGAGACCCTGCCCGAGCGCGCCGCCGACGAGATCACCGCCATCCAGCGCCAGGTGCTGGCCACCGGCGAGCCGGTCATCGACGTCACCCTCGCCTCGCCGGTCACCGCCCGCTCCGGCTACCGCTCGATCTCCTACAGCCGGATGACCGACCGGGCCGGCCGGGTGCTCGGCATCTCCGGCACCGTGATGGACGTGACCGAGCGCTACCGGGCGGTCGCCAAGGTCGAGCACGCCCGCCGCCGGCTCTCGCTGCTCAACGAGTTCGGCTCCCGGGTCGGCGACCTGCTGGACGCCTCCCGGATCGCCCAGGAGCTGGCCAGCGCCGTCGTCCCCCGGCTGACCGACCACTCCGCGGTGATCCTGCTGCAGGCCGTCGCCCACGGTGACGACCTGCCCCGGCACGGCCACGACCGCCGGACCTCCCTGCTCCAGCTGGGCACCGCCTCCGTCCAGGACGGCCCCGAGGTGGAGGTGATGCTGCGCCGCGGCGCCCGGATCACCTTCGCCGAGGACTCGGCCTGCGGCCGGGTGCTGCGCACCGGCGTCCCCGAGCTGCTCTCCGGCGCCGACCAACTGGGCGACGTCACCTACCCGGGCGACCCGAAGATGCAGGCCGCGCACGACATCGGCGTGCACTCGATGCTGGTGGTGCCGCTGCGCGCCCGCGGCATCGTGATCGGGCTGCTGCTGGTCAGCCGGGCCGGCTACCGGGAGGGCTTCGACCGCGACGACCTGGCCTTCACCGTGGAGCTCGCCGACCGGGCCGGCAGCTCCCTCGACAACGCCCGGCTCTACGCCCGGGAGCGCACCGCCGCGCTCACCCTGCAGCGCACCCTGCTCCCGCAGCAGGTCCCGCAGCCGACCGGGGTCGAGGTCGCCTACCGGTACGTGCCCGGCAGCAGCGGTACCGAGGTCGGCGGCGACTGGTTCGACGTCATCCCGCTGCCCGGGGACCGCACCGCCCTGGTGGTCGGCGACGTGATGGGCCACGGCCTGCGGGCCGCCGCCACGATGGGCCGGCTGCGCACCGCCGTCCGTGTGCTGGCCGCCCTGGACCTCCCGCCGGACGTCCTGCTGCGGCACGTCCACGAGCTCGCCGACGACCTCGCCCAGGGCCCGGACGAGGCGCTGCTGGCCACCTGCATCTACGCCGTGTTCGACCCGGCCACCGCCCGGCTCACGGTCGCCAAGGCGGGCCACATCCCGCCGGTGCTGATCGTCCCGGGGGAGGGGGAGGAGCCGACCCGCAACGGCGGACCGCTGCCCGGCGGCGGCGGCCGGATCCTCGACCTGCCCTCCGGCGCCCCGCTAGGCGTCGGCGGCGTCCCCTTCGAGTCCGTCGAGCTGAAGATCCCCGAGGGCAGCCTGCTGGCCCTGTGCACGGACGGCCTGGTGGAGTCCAGGGACAAGGACCTGGACGTCGGACTCGGCCGGCTGCGCCTGGTGCTCGAACAGCCGCACGCCTCCATCCAGGCCGCCTGCGAGGCGGTGCTGGACACCATGGAGCAGGGCCGCGAGCCCGACGACGTGGCCCTCCTGCTGGCCCGGCTCGGCCATGGCCAGGCCGGCACCCCGACGGCCGGCTGGACCTTGCCGGCCGAGCCCACCGCAGTCTCCCGGGCCCGCCGGCTGGTCCGCGGCACACTCGCCGAGTGGGGCGTCGAGGAGCTCACCGACGTCGCGGAACTGCTGGTCAGCGAGCTGGTCACGAACTCCGTCCGGTACGCCAGCGCACCCATCGGCGTCCGGTTGACGCTGGGCGAGACGCTGCTGGTGGAGATCTCCGACCCGCTGCCCGACCCGCCCCGCGAGCGCCACGCGGCCGAGGCCGACGAGGGCGGGCGGGGCCTGGAGCTCGTCCGCAGGCTCGCACTGCGCTGGGGGGCCCGCGCCGAGGGCATGGGCAAGGTCGTCTGGTTCGAGCAGGCCCTGCCGGGTAATGAGCCCGACGAGTCGGGAGCGGAGTAGGACGCGAGTAGAACGGGGCTGCATATGCCAGCGGGAGGCCGGGGGGAGCGCGCGCTCCGGCGGGGGGCGCGAGCGTGGCATTGTGGTTGCGCGGGCGGTAGGACAAAAACCTTCGCCCGATCTGATGTTGTGATGTTGAGGGCGTGTGAACGTACCCCTCGATGATGAATACTCGGTCTTCTCGGCATCCGGACGGTCACGGGTTTGGAGGGGTCGGTCCGTTGAACAGCACCCCGGCGCGTAACGCGCCGAGCAGCAGCGGTCATGCCGCCGTGCCCGGGCAGGCCGGCTCCGCGCACCTGCCCGCGCCCGCGGCCCCGTCGGCCGCGGCCCCCGGCCAGGTCCGAGCCGCCCGCCCGGAGGCCGGCGCCCACCGGTGGGGAGCCGGGGACCCAGGGTCGATCTACGACTACATCCGGGTCGCCACCTTCGCGATCGGCCCCGACGGGCGGATCAGCCAGTGGAGCGAGCGGGCCGCCGAGTTCTTCGGCCTGCCCGCCGCCGAGGCCGTCGGCGCCGACCCGATCACCACCTTCGTCCCGCGCGAGCTCTGGCAGCGCGGCCGCGCCCGGCTGGAACGCACGCTGGCCGGCGAGGAGTGGGTCGGCACCACCCCGTACCGGGACGCCTCCGGCGGTGAGGGCCTCGCCGAGCTCTACCTGATGCCCGACAGCGCGCTGCCCACCGCCGGGGCCACCTGCCTCGCCGTCGACCTCGGCCGGCTGCGCCGGATCGAGACCGACCTCGCCGCCTCCGAAGCCGTCTTCGGGCAGACCCCGACCGGCTTCATCCTCTTCGACGACCGGCTGCGGCTGCAGCGGGTCAACGACGCCTTCGCCTCCGGGATGGGCCTCGTCCCCACCGACCTCGAAGGCCTCACCCCGCACGACCTCTTCCCGCAGTCCGAGGCCGACCGGCTCACCGCGGCCCTGCGCAAGGTCCTCGCCACCGGGGAGCCGGTCTTCGACCTGCGCTTCCACTCCGCCGTCCCCACCCGCGAGGGCAACCGGCTCTGGGCCGTCTCGCTCTACCGCCTCAACGGCTCGGCCGGGCAGCCGATGGGCGTCGCCGGCCAGGTCTCCGACGTCACCAGCCGGCACGTCGCCGAGCGCGAGGCCGACGGCGTCCGCCGCAACCTCGCCCTGCTGAACGAGGCGAGCGCCCACATCGGCTCCACCCTCGACCTGGAGACCACCGCCAAGGAGCTGCTGGACGTCGTCGTCCCGCCGTTCTGCGACCTCGCCACCGTCGACCTCTACACCGCCCTGCTCTCCGGCGAGTCCGTCCCCAGCGCCGGGCGGCTCGGCGACACCGTGCTCACCGACGGCAGCGGCGAACTGCGCCGGGTCGCCGTCTCCAGCGTGGTCGGCGGCGCCTCCTCCGTCCTCGGCTCGGTCACCGGCCTGCCGATCGCCGAGGCCGGCGGCACCCTCTGCTACCCCCGCCGCTCCCCGCACGCCCGGGCGCTGCGCACCGGCCGCAGCGTCGTCCCCGAGCCCGGGCCCGACCCGCTGCTGCGCTCCACCCTGATCGTCCCGCTGGTCGCCCGCGACCAGGTGCTCGGTCTCGTCCAGCTCTCCCGCGCGATCGGCAGCGAGCCCTTCGACGCCCGCGACGTCGCGATCGCCGAGGAGCTCGTCGCCCGCGCCGCCGTCTGCATCGACAACGCCCGGCTCTACCGCCGCGAGCACGAGCGGGCCCTGATCCTCCAGCGCAGCCTGCTGCCCCCGGGCAACCCGGCCGCCAGCGGCCTGGAGATCGCCTGCCGCTACCTGCCCAGCAACAACAACACCGAGGTCGGCGGCGACTGGTTCGACGTCATCCCGCTGCCCGGCAACCGCACCGCCCTGGTGATCGGCGACGTGATGGGCCGCGGCCTGCGCGCCGCCGTCGCGATGGGCCAGCTGCGCACCGCCGTCCGCACCCTCGCGATGCTCGACCTCGAACCCGCCGAGGTGCTCACCGCGCTGGACGAGATCGCCCGCGGGCTCGGCGACGACTCCGCGCCGACCAGCCCGCCCACCCCGTACGGACGGCTCACCTCGACCGCCGACGAGGAGGCCCGCGAGGTCTACCTGGCCACCTGCGTCTACGCGGTGTTCGACGCCGTCACCCGGCGCTGCAGCTTCGCCAACGCCGGCCACCTGCCACCGGTCCTGCTCAGCCCCGGCGAGAGCGCCCGGATCCTGGACGTGCCGCCCGGCCTGCCGCTCGGCGTCGGCGGCGAGCCCTTCGAGGAGGTCGAGCTGACCCTCCCGGACGGCGCCGTGCTCGGCCTCTACACCGACGGCCTGGTCGAGAGCCGCAAGCACCAGCTGGACGAGGGCCTGCGGGCCTTCCGCACGGCGCTGTCGGCCGAGGGCAAGGGCCTGGAGGACCTCTGCGACCACGTCCTCGGCGAGCTCAACCCGCACCACGGCGAGGACGACATCGCGCTGCTGATGGCCAGGGTGCACGCCTTCGCCGAGGACGCCGTCGGCAACTGGTTCCTGCCGCCCGAGCCCACCTCGGTGGCCAAGGCCCGCGAGCTGGCCTGCAGCTGGCTGCTGGCCCGCGGCCTGGACGAGCTGGTCGACACCACCGAGCTGCTGGTCAGCGAGCTGGTCACCAACGCGCTGCGGCACGGCCGGGGCGAGATCCGGCTGCGGCTGCTGCGCGACCGCAACCTGGTCTGCGAGGTCTGGGACGACGGCTACGCCCAGCCGCGCCAGCGCCGCGCCCAGGAGACCGACGAGGGCGGGCGAGGGCTCCAGCTGGTCAGCCTGCTGGCCGAGCGCTGGGGCAGCCGCCGGACGCCCAAGGGCAAGATCGTCTGGTTCGAGCTGTCCGTCTGACCGTCCGGCCGGGCGTTTCGGCTGTCCGGGTGCAGTAGCCCGGCGGTCGCCGTGTCGCCGGGCCGGGCCCCGCCCGGGCGGCGTTCGATGGCCGCCATGCGCGTCCGCCAGCCCGTCGCCGCAGCCGCCGCGCTGCTGCTCGCCACCGCCGCCCTGGCCGCCTGCTCCGGCCGCCCGGCCCCCGGCCCCGCGCCCGTCCCGGCGCCGGCCCCGCCCGCCGCCACCACCGGGGACGTGCGCCCGTCCGACCGCGGCGCCGTCCTGGACGGCGGCACCCTGCGCTGGGCGGTGGACGAGGTGCCGGCCACGCTGAACGTCTACCAGCCGGCCGCGACCGCCGACTCCGCGCTGCTCGCCCGCGCCCTCTACCCCTCGCTGTTCCGCCCGGACGAGCACGGCCGGCTGCTCGCCGACCCGGACTACCTGGTGGCGGCCGAGTCCACCCCGCCGGGCCGGCTGCCGCAGGTGGTCACCTACCGGCTCAACCCGAACGCCGTCTGGAGCGACGGCACCCCGCTGTCGGCGGCCGACTTCGCCGCCCAGCGGGCCGCGCTCTCCGGCCTCGACCCCGCCTACGCCAGCACCCGCCCGGCCGGGTACGACGCCATCGACGCGATCGGGACGGGCGCGGACGCCCACGAGGTCACGGTCACCTTCCGGCAGCCGTACGCCGGGTGGCGGGCCCTGTTCGGGCCGCTCTACCCCGCCGCCGGGACATCCTCCTCCGCCGTCTTCAACCGGCCGTCGACGGACGGCGCACTGGTGACGGCCGGCCCGTTCGCGCTCTCCGGGCACGACGCGGCCGGCGGGCGGGTCACCCTGGCGCGCAACCCGCTCTGGTGGGGGGACAGGCCGAAGGCCGACCGGATCGACTTCCTGGCCGTCCCGCCCGACCAGCGGCTGGACGCGCTCGACCAGGACCGCCTCGACATCGCCCCGCTCACCGCGGCGGTCGACCGGGCCGCGGCCGCCCCCGGCAGCTCGGCCGACCTCGCCCAGGCCTCCGCCCAGGCGCTCAGCCGGGCCGAGGCGCTGCCCGGCATCACCGTGCACCGGGCGTCCGCCGCCTCGCTCACCCAGCTCACCCTGAACGCCGCCCGGGCCCCGCTCACCGACCCGGCGCTCCGGCGGGCGCTCGCCCGGGCCGTGGACCGCCGCCGCACCGCCGAGGCCGCGCTCGGCCCGCTCGGCCTGGTCGCCGCGCCGCTCGGCAGCCACCTGCTGGCCGGCGACCAGGACGGCTACCGGGACAACGGCGACGCCCTCGGCAGCGCGGACGCCGACCGGCTGCTGGACGCGGCGGGCTGGCGGCGGCCGAAGAGCGGCGGCACCAGGACCAGGGACGGCAAGGAGCTCGCGCTCACCCTGCTGGTCCCCGCGGGCTCCGCACTGGCCCGGCGGACCGCCGAGGCGCTGACCGCCGACCTGGCCGGCCACGGCGTCGCCCTGCGGCCGGTCGCGGTGCCCGCCGAGGCCTTCCTGCGCGACCACCTGGCCGCCGGCGACTTCGACCTCGCCTTGTTCTCCTGGCCGACCGGCCCGGACCCGGCCACCGGGCAGCGCCCGGTCTACGCCAAGCCCCGGCCCGGCCCGGACGGCGCCCTGGCGGCCGGCGCCAACTACGGCCGCTCCGGCACCGAGGAGATCGACCGGCTCTTCGACCGCGCGGCCGCCGAGCTGGACCCCGCCACCCGGCTGGCCCTGCTCCAGGAGGCCGATGTCCGGATCTGGCAGCTCGGCCACTCGGTACCGCTCTTCCAGCGCCCCGACCTGGTCGCGGTCCGGGAGGGCGTGGCAGGCGCCGGAGCCTGGGGCTTCGGCCCTCCGCGCTTCCAGGACATGGGGTTCGCCGGGGGGTAGCACCGGGCCGTCGGGGGTGGTCCACCTGTGATCTTGATCCCGCCCGACCTGCCCGTTTCGGCCGACCTGGACGGTTCCCCGTACGATAGGAGGAAGCCGTGGCATGTCCTGCCCGGCGGGTGGACCGGTAGTAGCAGGCGGTACGGGCGGCGGCGATCGACAGGGATCGCCGGTCGGCGTCACGCAGCCGGGCGCCGTAACCCACGATTCCGGGAGAATCCGCTCCGCATGCCCACGCGCAATGACATCCGCAACGTTGCCATCGTCGCCCACGTCGACCACGGCAAGACCACGCTGGTCGACGCCATGCTGAAGCAGGCCGGCGCCTTCGCCGCCCACCAGCACCTCGACGACCGCATGATGGACTCCAACGACCTGGAGCGCGAGAAGGGCATCACCATTCTCGCGAAGAACACCGCCGTCAAGTACCACCCCAAGGAGGGTGGCGCGCCGATCACGATCAACATCATCGACACCCCCGGCCACGCCGACTTCGGTGGCGAGGTCGAGCGCGGTCTGTCGATGGTCGACGCGGTCGTGCTGCTGGTCGACGCGTCCGAGGGTCCGCTGCCGCAGACCCGCTTCGTGCTCCGCAAGGCGCTGACGGCCAAGCTGCCGGTCATCCTCTGCATCAACAAGACCGACCGCCCGGACTCCCGGATCGACGAGGTCATCAACGAGACCTACGACCTGTTCCTGGACCTCGACGCCACCGAGGAGCAGATCGAGTTCCCGATCGTCTACGCCTGTGCGCGTGACGGCGTCGCCTCGATGACCAAGCCGGAGAACGGCACCGTTCCCGCGGACAGCGAGAACCTGGAGCCGTTCTTCTCCACCATCCTGCAGCACGTCCCGGCCCCGACCTACGACGAGGACGCGCCGCTCCAGGCCCACGTCACCAACCTGGACGCCGACAACTTCCTCGGCCGTATCGCGCTCTGCCGCGTCGAGCAGGGCGAGCTGCGCAAGGGCCAGCAGGTCGCGTGGATGAAGCGCGACGGCTCGGTCCAGCAGGTCAAGATCACCGAGCTGCTGATGACTGAGGCGCTCACCCGCAAGCCGGCCGAGGTGGCCGGCCCCGGCGACATCTGCGCCGTCGCGGGCATCCCGGAGATCATGATCGGCGAGACCCTGGCCGACCTGGAGAACCCGGTCGCGCTGCCGCTCATCACGGTGGACGAGCCGGCCATCTCGATGGTCATCGGCACCAACACCTCGCCGCTGGTCGGCAAGGGCGGCAAGGGCCACAAGGTCACCGCCCGCATGGTGAAGGACCGCCTGGACCGCGAGCTGATCGGTAACGTCTCGCTCCGCGTGCTGCCGACCGAGCGTCCGGACGCCTGGGAGGTCCAGGGCCGTGGCGAGCTGGCGCTGGCCATCCTGGTCGAGACCATGCGCCGGGAGCTGTTCGAGCTGACCGTCGGCAAGCCGCAGGTCGTCACCAAGCTCGTCAACGGCAAGACCCACGAGCCGGTCGAGCGGATGACCATCGACAGCCCCGAGGAGTACCTCGGCGCGATCACCCAGCTCATGGCGACCCGCAAGGGCCGTATGGAGACCATGACGAACCACGGCTCCGGCTGGGTCCGCATGGAGTTCATCGTCCCGTCGCGCGGCCTGATCGGCTTCCGGACCCAGTTCCTGACCGACACCCGCGGCACCGGCATCGCGCACAGCATCTTCGAGGGCCACGAGCCGTGGTTCGGCGAGCTGCGGATGCGCAACAACGGTTCGCTGGTCGCGGACCGCGCGGGCGTCGTGACGCCGTTCGCGATGATGGGCATCCAGGAGCGCGGCACGCTCTTCGTCGAGCCCACCACCGAGGTGTACGAGGGCATGATCGTCGGCGAGAACTCGCGCCAGGACGACATGGACATCAACATCACCAAGGAGAAGAAGCTCACCAACATGCGTGCCGCCTCCTCCGACACCACCGAGAACCTTGTGCCGCCGCGCAAGCTCTCGCTGGAGCAGTCGCTGGAGTTCTGCCGCGAGGACGAGTGCATCGAGGTCACTCCGGAGACCGTGCGCATCCGCAAGGTCGTCCTGGACCAGAAGGAGCGCGGCCGTTCGGCTTCGCGCGCCAAGAAGGCCTGACGTCCGGTTTTAAAGGGCCTTTGGCCGAATCGATCGCCCCCCTCTCCAATGGAGAGGGGGGCGATCGTTTTCAACTACTCCAAGTTGTCGACGCGCGTATAAACCGAATAGCGCTTACCACGGTCAGGTGTCCGCTGAGCGAACGTGACAGTCCGTCATTCATGACGACTGTCCGTTTAATGCCTGTCTGGGTATGCCTTATATGTCCGATTTTCGGAACTTACCGACCGTTCATGTGACCTAATTGAGATCGGCATTGGTCACTTTCGTGTCCGTCCGTGACACATAGTGGGTGCAGTCAGGCTCGGGTCAAGGGTTAACGCGCAGGGGTGCGCGCCGAAACCACGAGCGCGGACGGCACAACGGAAGCGGCGTCAGTCGCCCGTGGTGCTCTCCTCGTTGGAAAGTCGATTTCAGGAGGCATCCCCCATGCGCGGTGCAACCCAGACCAAGTGGATCGTCGCGGCGACCGCGATCGCTCTCGCGGCGACCGCTTGCAGCACCAGCTCGAAGAGCAGTGACAGCAAGGCCTCGTCGGGTGGCGGCACCATCGCCGTCGAGCTGGGCGAGCCGCAGCACGGTCTGGTGCCGCAGAACACCGCCGAGTCCGAGGGCACCGAGGTCGAGAACGCGATCTTCGCCGGCCTGGTCGACTACGACCGCAAGACCAACGCCCCGACGCTGCGCGTGGCCGAGTCGATCGAGACCACCGACAGCAAGGTCTGGACGATCAAGCTGAAGGACGGCTACACCTTCCACAACGGTGAGAAGGTCACCGCCCAGTCCTTCGTGGACGCCTGGAACTGGGGCGCCAACCAGGACAACGCCGCCGAGGGCCTGCCCTTCTACGCGAAGATCGAGGGCTCCGAGGAGCTGGCTCCGGGCAAGGACAAGAAGCCCTCCGCCAAGGAGCTCAAGGGCCTGAAGGTCGTCGACGACAAGACCTTCACCGTCACCCTGTCGGCGCCGTTCTCGCAGTTCAAGACGATGCTCGGGTACAACCCGTTCTACCCGCTGCCGAAGGCGTTCTTCAACGACCCGAAGGCGTTCGGCGACAAGCCGATCGGCAACGGCCCGTTCGAGATGGACGGCGCCTGGGAGCACAACAAGCAGATCAAGGTCAAGCGCTACGAGAACTTCCCGGCCTCTGACGGCAAGGCGAAGCTCCAGGGCGTCACCTTCAAGATCTACGACAACCTGGACACCGCGTACAACGACCTGCGCGCCGACAACATCCAGGCCACCGACAAGCTGCCGATCTCGGCGCTGTCGACCGTGAAGAGCGAGTTCGGCGACCGCTACATCTACAAGCCGGAGTCCGGCGTCGGCTACATCGGCTTCCCGATCGCGACGAACCCGGCCACCTACGGCAAGCCGGAGATCCGCAAGGCGATCTCGATGGCGATCGACCGCGAGGCGATCACCAAGACGATCTTCTCGGGCACCCGCGTCCCGGCCGACGACTTCGTCAACCCGCTCATCCCGGGTTACCGCAAGGGCGCCATGGGCGACGCGGCGAAGTACGACCCGGTCAAGGCCAAGGAGATCTTCACCGCGGCCAACGGTGTCCCGAACAACACCATCGAGCTCGGCTACAACGCCGACGGCGGCCACAAGGAGTGGATCGAGGCCGTCGGCAACCAGCTGAAGAAGAACCTCGGCGTCGAGGTCACCTTCAAGCCGTTCGAGAAGTTCGGCAAGATCCTGGACGCGCTGGGCGAGAAGCAGTACTCGGGCGCCTTCCGCATGGCGTGGTCGATGGACTACCCGTCGATCGAGGACTACCTGCGTCCGATCTTCTCGAAGATCGCGATCGAGAACGGCTCGAACTACGGCGGCTACGTCAACCCGCAGTTCGAGACCCTGCTCGACCAGGCCGACCAGGCGAAGACGGACGACGAGGCCATCAAGCTGTACCAGCAGGCCGACGACATCCTGGTCCAGGACCTGCCGTACATCCCGGTGTACACCTACATGTCCTCCGCCGCGTACAGCAAGAAGATCAAGAACTTCGACACCGACGCCCAGGGCCGCATGAACCTGGCCGAGGTCGAGCTCGCCGGCTGACCGGTAGTCAGACGATCGGGGGCGGGCGGACCGGACTACAGTCCGAGTCCTCCCGCCTCCCTTCCTTGTCCGAAAGTATGGAGGTCTGATGGGCCGCTATGTCATCCGCCGACTGATACAGGCGATCCCTGTTCTGATCGGTGCGACGTTCCTGATCTACGCCGTGGTGTTCGCACTCCCCGGTGACCCGGTACAGGCGCTCGCCGGCGAGAAGCGCGCCGACCCGATCGTGGCGGAGATGATCCGCCAGAAGTACCACCTGAACGACCCGTTCCTGCTCCAGTACTGGAACTACATCACGGGCGTCTTCCAGGGGGACCTCGGGGAGAGCCTGACCGGTCGCCAGGTGAGCGACATGATCAGTGAGGCGTTCCCGTACACCGTCAACCTCGCCTTCGTCGCCTTCATCATCGAGGCGGTCATGGGTGTGCTGGCGGGTGTCATGGCAGCCCTGCGCAAGGGCAAGTTCATCGACCAGCTGGTCCTCATCAGCACGCTGTTCGTGATCTCGATCCCGGTCTTCGTCACCGGCTTCATCCTCCAGCTGATCCTGGGTGTGAAGCTGAAGAACGACTACGGCATCGACTTCTTCCCGGTCTCCTTCAACGAGGAGGACGGACTGCGGGCCTACCTGCTGCCGGCCCTCGTGCTGGCGTCCACCTCGCTGGCCTACGTCGCCCGACTGACCCGCACCAGCCTGATGGAGACCATGCGCGCGGACTACGTCCGCACCGCGGTCGCCAAGGGCCTGAAGCGTCGTCGGGTGATCGGCCGCCACGCCCTGCGCAACGCGCTGATCCCGATCGTCACCTTCCTCGGTGCCGACCTCGGCGGTCTCATGGGTGGCGCGGTCATCACCGAGAAGATCTTCAACATGCACGGCATCGGCGGTCTGCTCGCCCAGTCCGTGTACCAGAAGCAGGGCACGGTGATCGTGGGTGTGGTCACCCTGCTGGTGCTGATCTACCTGATCACCACCCTGCTCGTGGACCTGCTGTACGCCGTGCTCGACCCGAGGATCCGCTATGAGTGACACCATCACCGTGGGCAGCGAGGCCCCGGAGGACAAGACCCCCAAGGCCGCGCCGGAGAAGAAGCAGAAGCCGGAGCGGGTGGCCAGTCTCTGGACCGACGCGCTGCGCGACCTGCGTCGCAACCCGATCTTCATCATCGGAGCCGTGCTGGTCTCCGCACTGCTGGTGGTCGCCGTCGTGCCCCAGCTGTTCACCGACGGCAGCCCCCTCGCGGGCGGTGCCTGCGACCTCGCCAACTCCCTGAAGCGCCCGAGCGCCGAGCACTGGTTCGGCTTCGACGTCCAGGGCTGCGACGTCTACACCCGCACGGTGTGGGGCGCCCGCAACTCGATCATCGTCGGCGTGCTCACCACCACCGTGGTGACCCTGATCGGCACCCTGCTCGGCCTGCTGGCCGGCTGGGTCGGCGGCATCACCGACAGCATCCTGTCGCGCTTCACCGAGATCTTCTTCTCGATCCCGCTGCTGCTCGGCGGCATGCTGATCATGTCGATGCTCGGCAAGGGCAACGCCTACACCGTCTCCGTCGTGATGGCGGTCCTCGGCTGGCCGCAGATCTTCCGCATCATGCGCGCCTCGGTGATCTCCAACAAGCACAACGACTACGTGATGGCGGCCCGTGCGCTCGGCGCCGGCGCCTACCGGATCACCTTCCGGCACATCCTGCCGAACGCCATCGCGCCGGTCATCGTCGTCTCCGCGATCAGCCTGGGTGTCTACATCGGCGCCGAGGCCGCCCTGTCCTACCTGGGCATCGGTGTGCAGTCCCCGGAGATCTCCTGGGGTCTGATGATCAGCGACGCCCAGCCCCGCTTCCTGAACGCCCCGCACGTCCTGCTCTTCCCGTCCGCGGTGCTGAGCATCACGGTGCTGGCGTTCATCATGCTCGGCGACGCGGTCCGCGACGCCCTCGACCCGAAGCTCCGCTGAGAGAAGAGGTGACGACCCGATGACCACCGTGATCGAGAAGAACCAGAAGAGCGGACGCCTTGAGGTTGGCACCCCGCTGCTGGAGGTCCGCGACCTCCACGTGGAGTTCCACACCCGGGACGGCGTCGCCAAGGCCGTGAACGGAGTCAACTACTCCGTGGCCGCCGGTGAGACCCTGGCGGTGCTCGGCGAGTCCGGCTCCGGCAAGTCGGTGACCGCCCAGACCATCATGGGCATCCTCGACATGCCGCCCGGCAAGATCAGCCAGGGCCAGATCCTCTTCCGCGGCGAGGACATGCTCGCCATGAAGGAGGAGGAGCGCCGGCTGATCCGCGGCCAGAAGATCGCGATGATCTTCCAGGACGCGCTGTCCTCGCTGAACCCCGTGATGACCGTCGGCGACCAGCTCGGCGAGATGTTCCGGGTGCACCGCGGCGCCTCCAAGAAGGAGGCCCGGGAGAAGGCCATCGAGCTGATGGAGCGGGTGCGCATCCCCGCCGCCCGCCAGCGCGTGGGCGACTACCCGCACCAGTTCTCCGGCGGTATGCGCCAGCGCATCATGATCGCGATGGCGCTCTCCATGGAGCCGGACCTGATCATCGCCGACGAGCCCACCACCGCCCTGGACGTCACCGTCCAGGCCCAGGTGATGGACCTGCTGGCCGAGCTGCAGGCCGAGTACAACATGGGCCTGATCCTGATCACCCACGACCTCGGCGTGGTCGCCGACGTCGCGGACAAGATCGCCGTGATGTACGCGGGCCGGATCGTCGAGACGGCCCCGGTGCACGAGCTGTACGCCAACCCGGCGCACCCGTACACCAAGGGTCTGCTCCGCTCCATCCCGCGCCTGGACCAGAAGGGCCAGGAGCTCTACGCGATCAAGGGTCTGCCCCCGAACCTGCTGAAGGTGCCGGCGGGCTGCGCGTTCAACCCTCGCTGTGACTTCGCCACCGACCAGTGCCGCACGGAGACCCCGAAGCTGCACCAGGTGTCGGACAAGGACGGCAAGGAGCTCACCGGCCGCCGCAGCGCGTGCCACCTTTGGAAGGAGACCCTCCATGGCTGAGCCCATCCTGGAGGTCAAGGACCTGGTCAAGCACTACCCGCTGACCCAGGGCATCCTCTTCAAGAAGCAGGTCGGCGCCGTCAAGGCGGTCGACGGCGTCTCCTTCGAGCTGGCCAAGGGTGAGACCCTCGGCATCGTCGGCGAGTCCGGCTGTGGCAAGTCCACGCTGGCCAAGGTGCTGATGAACCTGGAGCGGGCCACCTCCGGCCAGGTGCTGTTCAAGGGCGAGGACATCTCGAAGCTGTCCGGTGCCGGCCTCAAGGCCGTCCGCCGGAACATCCAGATGGTGTTCCAGGACCCGTACACCTCGCTGAACCCGCGCATGACGGTCGGCGACATCATCGGCGAGCCCTTCGAGATCCACCCCGAGGTGGCTCCCAAGGGCGACCGCCGCAAGGCCGTCCAGGACCTCCTGGACGTCGTCGGCCTGAACCCGGAGTACATCAACCGGTACCCGCACCAGTTCTCCGGCGGACAGCGCCAGCGCATCGGCATCGCCCGCGGCCTCGCGCTCAAGCCCGAGATCATCATCTGCGACGAGCCGGTCTCCGCCCTGGACGTCTCCGTCCAGGCGCAGGTGATCAACCTGCTCGACCAGCTGCAGACCGAGTTCGAGCTGTCGTACATGTTCATCGCGCACGACCTCTCCATCGTCCGGCACATCTCCGACCGCGTCGGCGTGATGTACCTCGGCAAGATGGTCGAGATCGGCACCGATGAGGAGATCTACGAGAACGCCACGCACCCGTACACCCAGGCGCTGCTCTCCGCGGTGCCGGTGCCGGACCCGACGGCGCGCGAGTCCCGCGACCGGATCATCCTGACCGGCGACATCCCCTCGCCGGCCAACCCGCCGTCCGGCTGCCGGTTCCGCACCCGCTGCTGGAAGGCGGAGGAGCGCTGCTCCACCGAGGTCCCGCTGCTGGCGGTGCCGTCCGTGCTGAGCGGCCCGGCCGCGCACGAGTCGGCCTGCCACTTCGCCGAGGTCCGCGAGACGGCCGCCGCCGTCTGATCCCGAGGCGTTTCCCGGAAGGGCCCGCGACCATCGTGTCGCGGGCCCTTCCGGCGTTCCGTCAACTCTCCACCGGGCCCTGTGCACCCATCCGGGGGTACCCGACTCGCGCCGCCGGGCGGCCGCGCTTCTCATGGGGTGTGATGCGACACACACCTTGAGGAGGGACCTCCATGCCCGCAGCTCCCCGCGCTCGTTGGGTTCTTGCCGGTGCGACATCCGTGGCCCTGGTGGCCGGCGGGTGCAGCAGCAGCGGAGGCGGAAGCAGTTCGTCGGACGCCGGCAAGACCTTCAGCTACCAGAGCAGCGAGCCGCAGAACCCGCTGCAGCCCGCGAACGCGAACGAGACGGGTGGCGGTCGCATCCTGCAGAACCTGTTCAAGGGGCTGGTGGACTACAACCCCAGCAACGCCGAGCTGCGGATGCAGGTCGCACAGTCGATCGACACCAGTGACTCGCAGACGTTCAACGTCACGCTGAAGAGCGGCTGGACGTTCCACGACGGCACGCCGGTCAAGTCGAACAACTTCGTGGACGCCTGGAACTGGGCCGCGACCACCAGCAACAACCAGATCAACAGCTCCTGGTTCTCCGACATCGAGGGCTACCAGGACGTCCACCCGGCCTCCGGCCAGCCGACGACGAACAAGATGTCCGGGCTGACCGTCGTGGACGACACGCACTTCACCGTGAAGCTGAGCAACAAGGTCTCGTACTTCGAGTACAAGCTCGGCTACATCGCCTTCTCGCCGCTGCCGGACGCCTTCTTCAACGACCCGGCCGGGTTCGGCCAGAAGCCGGTGGGCAACGGGCCCTACCAGTTCGTCAGCTGGGACCACAACCAGCAGGTGGTCACCAAGACCTACCCGAACTACCAGGGCGTCGACAAGCCGAAGAACGGCGGCGTCGTCTTCAAGATGTACAGCACCGCCGAGGCGGCCTACGCCGACCTGCAGTCCAACAACCTGGACGTGATGGACCAGGTGCCGCCGTCCGCGCTGGCGACGTACAAGAGCGACCTCGGCGACCGGGCGATCGACTCCCCGCAGGGTGCCATCCAGAACATCGGCTTCACGCTGTACCAGCCGGAGTGGGCCCCGCCGGAGAAGGCCAAGGTCCGCCAGGGCCTGTCGATGGCCATCGACCGGAACACCATCACCAAGACGGTGCTGCAGGGCTCGCGCGCCCCGGCCAGCGCCTGGGTCGCCGAGGGCGTCCAGGGTTACAAGGCCGGCCAGTGCGGCGACAACTGCAACTTCGACCCGGCCAGGGCCAAGCAGCTGATCACCGAGGGCGGCGGCGTCCCCGGCAACAAGCTGACGATCACCTACAACGCGGACGGCGGCCACAAGGAGTGGGTCGACGCCGTCTGCAACTCGATCCGGCAGAACACCGGGGTGGACTGCGTCGGCGATCCGAAGCCGGACTTCAAGACCGCCCGCGCGGCGATCACCGGACACACCATCAACGGCGCCTTCCGCACCGGCTGGGTGCAGGACTACCCGCTGAACGCCAACTTCCTCGCCGACGTCTACCGCACCGGCGCCGCGTCCAACGACTTCGGGTACAGCAGCCCGCAGTTCGACCAGCTCTCCACCCAGGCCGACCGGGCCGCCAGCATCGACGACACGGTGTCCGGCTACCAGCAGGCCGAGGCGGTGCTGGCACAGGACATGCCCGCCATCCCGCTCTGGTACTACCGCACCAACTCGGGCTACTCGGCGAACGTCCAGAACGTCGCGTTCGACTCCTTCGGCAACCCGGCCTGGACCCAGGTCGAGGTCAAGGGCTGATCCCACCCCGTGCCGGCCCCGTCCTCCCCGCACGGAGGGCGGGGCCCGGGCACTCGGTCCAACGGCCCTCCGCACCCGGTCACGGGCCGACCAGTCACCTAGGAAGGAGGCTCGGATGGGAAGTTACGTGCTGCGGCGGGTGCTGCAGATGATCCCGGTGTTCTTCGGCTCCACATTCCTGATCTTCCTGATGGTCTACACGCTGCCGGGGGACCCGGTCGCGGCGCTGTTCGGGGACAAGGCCGCGGACCCCGCGGTGGTGGCCAACCTGAAGCACAAGTACTACCTCGACCAGCCGCTCTGGAAGCAGTACCTGCACTACATGGGGAACCTCTTCCAGGGCGACTTCGGGACGAGCTTCACCGGCCGCTCGGTCACCGACATCATGGCGGACGCCTTCCCGGTGACCATCCGGCTGGCGCTGATGGCCTTCGCCTTCGAGCTGATCGTCGGGCTGACGCTCGGCCTGGTCTCCGGTCTCAAGCGCGGCAGCGTCCAGGACACCCTGGTGCTGATCCTCACCCTGGTGGTGATCTCGATCCCGGTGTTCGTGCTCGCCTACATCGCCCAGACGATCTTCGCGACGAATCTGGGCTGGGTCACCCCGACCGTGCAGGACTCCACGGACCTCTCCCAGCTGATCCTGCCCGCGATCGTGCTGGGTTCGCTCTCCCTCGCGTACGTCGCCCGGCTCACCCGGACGTCGATCGGGGAGAACCTGCGGGCCGACTACATGCGTACCGCGGTCGCCAAGGGCCTGCCCCGGCGCACCGTCATCACCCGCCACCTGCTGCGCAACTCGCTGATCCCGGTGGTCACCTTCCTCGGCACCGACCTCGGAGCGCTGATGGGCGGTGCGATCGTCACCGAGGGGATCTTCAACGTCCAGGGCATCGGCAACGTGCTGTACCGGGCGATCAACCAGAAGGAGGGCCCCACCGTGGTCGGCATCGTGACCGTCCTGGTGATCGTCTACCTGGTCGCCTCCCTGATCGTCGACCTGCTCTACGCGGTCCTGGACCCGAGGATCCGCTATGCCTGACCTGCATGACGACAGCGAGTTCAAGCCACACCCGGCGCCCGGAGTCGACCACCTCGACTACGCCGGCGAGCAGGGCATGGCGGTCGAGCAGGAGACGCTGGTCGAGGGCGACCCGGCCAAGCGCGAAGAGGCCCGCAGCCTCTGGGGCGACGCCTGGCGGGATCTGCGACGGCGGCCGATCTTCCTGATCTCGGCGCTGCTGATCCTGCTGCTGGTCGTGATGTCGATCTTCCCGTGGGCGTTCACGGACGCCAACCCGCGCCAGGCCGACCTGATCAACGACTACCTCAAGCGCCCGGACTGGACGGACTTCTTCGGCGCCGGCTGGTTCGGCTACGACGGCCAGGGCCGGTCCATCTACGCCCGGGTGGTCTACGGGGCCAGGGCCTCGATCACCGTCGGCATCTTCGTGACCCTGGGGGTCACCCTGCTCGGCGGACTGACCGGCATGGTCGCCGGCTACTTCGGCGGCGCGGTGGACGCCGTGATCTCCCGGATCGTCGACATCTTCTTCGGCATCCCGCTGCTGCTCGGCGCGCTGGTCCTGCTGGGGGCCTTCTCGGCCCGCACGGTGTGGAGCGTGGTCGTCGCCCTCGCGGTCCTCGGCTGGACGCAGATCGCGCGCGTCATGCGCGGCGCCGTCCTGACCGTCAAACAGTCCGACTACGTGGTGGCCGGCCGGGCACTCGGCGCGGGCACCGGGCGGCTGATGTTCCGGCACATCCTGCCGAACGCGCTCGCCCCGGTGATCGTCGTGGCCACCATCGCGCTGGGCGGCTACATCGCGACCGAGGCCACCCTGAGCTTCCTCGGCATCGGGCTGCAGGACCCGACCATCTCCTGGGGCATCGACATCGCCTCCGCCCAGAAGGTGATCCGGACGGCCCCGTACGTGCTCTTCTTCCCGGCCGCGGCGCTCTCCGTCACCGTGCTGGCCTTCATCATGCTGGGCGACGCGGTGCGCGACGCCCTCGACCCGAAGCTTCGCTGAGCGAGGGGAGTCATCGTGACCACAGCTGTCGACACCGGCAAGCCGAAGCGGGAGGCGCCCTACGAGGGGCCGCTGCTGGACGTCCGGGACCTGCACGTGGAGTTCGTCACCCGGGACGGCGTGGCGAAGGCGGTCAACGGGGTCAACTACAGCGTCCGCGCGGGGGAGACCCTGGCGGTGCTGGGGGAGTCCGGTTCGGGCAAGTCGGTGACCGCGCAGGCGATCATGGGCATCCTGGACATGCCCCCGGCCCGAATCCCCCAGGGGGAGATCCGCTTCCGCGGCGAGGACATGCTGAAGATGGGCAAGGAGGAGCGGCGCAAGATCCGCGGGCAGAAGATCGCGATGATCTTCCAGGACGCGCTTTCCTCGCTCAACCCGGTGCTCTCGGTGGGCTTCCAGCTCGGCGAGATGTTCCGGGCCCACCACGGGACCTCGCGCAAGGACGCCAAGGCGAAGGCCGTCGAGCTGATGGATCGGGTGCGCATCCCGGCGGCGAAGGACCGGGTCAACGACTACCCGCACCAGTTCTCCGGCGGTATGCGCCAGCGCATCATGATCGCGATGGCGCTGGCGCTGGAGCCGGACCTGATCATCGCGGACGAGCCGACCACGGCCCTGGACGTCACCGTCCAGGCCCAGGTGATGGACCTGCTGGCCGAGTTGCAGGCCGAGTTCCACATGGGGCTGATCCTGATCACCCACGACCTCGGCGTGGTCGCCGACGTCGCGGACAAGATCGCGGTGATGTACGCGGGGCGGATCGTCGAGACGGCCCCGGTGCACGAGCTGTACGCGCGCCCGGCCCACCCGTACACCCGGGGCCTGCTGGACTCGATCCCGCGGCTGGACCAGAAGGGCCAGGAGCTGTACGCGATCAAGGGGTTGCCGCCCAACCTGCTGCGGATCCCGCCGGGTTGCGCGTTCAACCCGCGCTGCCCGCGGGCCCAGGAGATCTGCCGGGCCGAGGTGCCCCGACTCTTCCAGGTCACCGAGGACGACGGCACCGAGTCGGCCGGGCGGGGCAGCGCCTGCTTCTTCTGGAAGGAGACCCTCCATGGCTAACGGGGCCAGCCCGCTCGGACCCGCGGTGCCGGAGGAGATCGCGTTCGCACAGGAGGTGCCGCGCGGTGAGCCGATCCTCGAAGTCCGGGACCTGGTCAAGCACTTCCCGCTGACCAGGGGCATCGTCTTCAAGAAGCAGGTCGGCGCGGTGAAGGCGGTCGACGGGGTCAGCTTCGACCTGGTCCAGGGCGAGACCCTGGGCATCGTGGGCGAGTCGGGCTGCGGCAAGTCGACGCTGGCCAAGGTGCTGATGAACCTGGAGCCGGCCACCGGCGGCTCGGTGCGCTACAAGGGCGAGGAGATCTCCCGGCTCTCCGGCGCTGGGCTCAAGGCGGTGCGGCGGAACATCCAGATGGTGTTCCAGGACCCGTACACCTCGCTGAACCCGCGCATGACGGTCGGCGACATCATCGGCGAGCCCTTCGAGATCCACCCCGAGGTGGCGCCGAAGGGCGACCGCCGCAAGGCCGTCCAGGACCTGCTGGACGTCGTCGGCCTGAACCCGGAGTACATCAACCGGTATCCGCACCAGTTCTCCGGGGGCCAGCGCCAGCGCATCGGCATCGCCCGGGGGCTGGCGCTCAAGCCGGAGGTGATCATCTGCGACGAGCCGGTCTCCGCGCTGGACGTCTCCGTCCAGGCGCAGGTGATCAACCTGCTGGAGCAGCTCCAGGGCGAGTTCAACCTCTCCTACATGTTCATCGCCCATGACCTCTCGATCGTCCGGCACATCTCCGACCGGGTCGGGGTGATGTACCTCGGGAAGCTGGTCGAGATCGGCTCCGACCTGGAGATCTACGACCACGCGACCCACCCGTACACCCAGGCGCTGCTGTCCGCGGTGCCGGTGCCGGACCCGACGGCGCGCGAGTCCCGCGACCGGATCGTGCTCACCGGGGACGTCCCCTCGCCGGCCAACCCGCCGTCCGGCTGCCGGTTCCGCACCCGCTGCTGGAAGGCGCAGGAGCGCTGTGCCACCGAAGTCCCGCTGCTGGCCGCGCCGGCCTGGCTGAGCGGCCTGGCCGCGCACGAGTCGGCCTGCCACTTCGCCGCGGAGCGCGGGCCCGGGGCGGGAGCGGTGGAGCCGCCCTCGCCGTCGCCCCCGCCGGAAACCAGTTGACACACCCGTAGCGATCCGCAACAAGAGCGCGCCCTCCCCTCGGAGGGCGCGCTCCTGCGTTGTCCTGCGGAAACTCCCGAATGCCGGTCGACCGGCATGTTCATTTCCGCCCATTACGCTGCGTAAAGCATCGGATACCGGAGATTATTGTTCGTTATCCGGAAAGCGGAATCCCATACTCCGGGCGCGATATGCAGGAATTGGCGAGCATTGTCACGACTTGGTCTGAGCATGTAATTGAAAAGAGATGTGAGGGCGATTCCGTGGAAGGGGTCGGGTGATCGATAGTTGCTCTGCGCGTATCAGTGGTCACCTCGCCAACTGTGTGGACGGCCCTGAGATGTCGATCCTCGCCATGCCCGGCACACCGAGTGGCGGGGCGCCGTTCGTTCGTAAGCCCCTAAATCGAGAGGCAGTTGAATGAGGCTCACCAAGACGATGCGTTGGACCGCACTCGCGGCGTGCACCGCCCTCGCGATCTCCGCCTGCAGCACCGGCAGCGGGAAGAAGTCCTCCGAGCAGGCGAGTGGCGGGTCGGGCAAGAAGGGCGGCTCGATCAGTGTCGAGCTGGGTGAGCCGCAGCACGGCCTGGTGCCGCAGAACACCGCGGAGTCCGAGGGCGCCGAGGTGCTCAACGCGATCTTCGCCGGCCTGGTCGACTACGACATCAAGGACAACTCGCCGAAGCTCCGGGTCGCCGAGTCGATCGAGTCCCCGGACGCCACCACCTGGACGATCAAGCTCAAGGACGGCTACACCTTCCACAACGGGGAGAAGGTCAACGCCCAGTCCTTCGTCGACGCCTGGAACTACGGGGCGAACCAGGACAACGCGCAGGAGGCGCTGCCGTTCTTCGACAAGATCCTCGGCTCCGACGAGCTGGCGCCCGGCAAGGACAAGAAGCCCACCGCCAAGGAGCTCAAGGGCCTCAAGGTCGTCGACGACAAGACCTTCACCGTCACCCTCAAGGCACCGTTCTCCCAGTTCAAGACCATGCTGGGCTACAACGCCTTCTTCCCGCTGCCGAAGGCGTTCTTCACCGACCCGAAGGCCTTCGAGGACGCGCCGATCGGCAACGGCGCCTTCCAGCTCGACGGGAAGTGGGAGCACAACAAGCAGATCAAGGTGAAGCGGTACGAGAACTTCCCGGCGTCGGACGGAAAGGCCAAGCTGGATTCCGTCACCTTCAAGATTTACGACAAGCTGGAAACCGCGTACAACGATCTCCGCGCCGACAACATCCAGATCACCGACAAGCTGCCGATCTCGGCGATGGGGACGGTCGCGCAGGAGTTCGGCGACCGCTACATCTACAAGCCGGATTCCGGGGTCGGCTACATCGGATTCCCGATCGCGACGAACCCGGCGTTCGCGAATCCGGACATCCGGAAGGCGATCTCCATGGCGATCGACCGCGAGTCGATCACCAAGACGATCTTCTCGGGCACCCGGAAGCCGGCCGACGACTTCATCAACCCGATCATTCCCGGGTACCGCCAGGGCGCGCTCGGCGACATCTCCAAGTACAACCCGGCGAAGGCGAAGGCGCTCTTCACCACGGCCGGCGGCCTGCCCGGCAACACGATGGAGATCGGCTACAACGCCGACGGCGGCCACAAGGAGTGGATCGAGGCCGTCGGCAACCAGCTGAAGGCCAACCTCGGCGTCGAGGTCACCTTCAAGCCCTTCGAGAAGTTCGGCGCCATCCTCACCGCGCTGGGCGACAAGAAGTACTCCGGGGCCTTCCGCATGGCCTGGTCGATGGACTACCCGTCGATCGAGAACTACCTGCGGCCGATCTTCTCCAAGGTCGCCATCGAGAACGGCTCCAACTACGGCGGCTACGTCAACGAGGAGTTCGAGTCCCTGCTGGCGAGGGCGGACGCCGCCAAGACCGACGCCGAGGGCATCAAGCTCTACCAGCAGGCCGACGACATCCTGATCAAGGACCTCCCGTACATCCCGGTCTACACCTACATGTCCTCCGCGGCGTACAGCAAGACCGTGAAGAACGTGAACGTCAACGCCCAGGGGCAGATGGACCTGGCCGACGTCGAGCTGGCCTGACCGGAGTCCATCTGACCGGTACGCGCTGATGGGCGGTGCGGGAAACCCCCGCGCCGCCCGTCACCGGCGTGCCCCGAACCACGAGGAGGCCGCATGGGCCGCTATGTGGTCCGCCGGATCATCCAGGCCATACCTGTGATCCTCGGCGCGACGTTCCTTATCTACGCACTGGTCTTCCTGCTGCCTGGCGATCCCATCACGGCACTGGCCGGTGAGAAGCGGCAGGACCCGGCCGTGGTGGCCGTCCTGCGGGACCGGTACCACCTGGACGACCCCTTCTTCATCCAGTACTGGGACTACCTGGTCGGCCTGTTCAAGGGCGACTTCGGCGAGGACTACCGCGGCAACGCGGTGGTGGACGTGATGAAGACGGCGTTCCCGTACACCATCAACCTGGCGCTGACCGCCCTGGTCATCGAGATGGCGGTGGGTGTCACGGCCGGCATGGTCGCCGCCCTGCGGCGCGGCCGGTTCATCGACAACGTGGTGCTGATCTCCACCCTGATGGTCATCTCGATCCCGGTCTTCGTGATCGGCTTCGTGCTCCAGCTGATCCTCGGGGTGAAACTCAACACCGACTACGGCATCGACTTCTTCCCGGTCTCCTTCAACGAGGAGGCGGGCTTCCGGTCCTATCTGCTGCCCGCGTACGTCCTGGCCTCCACCTCGCTGGCGTACGTCGCCCGGCTCACCCGGACCAGCCTGATCGAGGTCATGCGGGCGGACTACGTCCGGACGGCGGTCGCCAAGGGGCTGAGCCCGTTCCGGGTGGTGGTCCGGCACGGCCTGCGCAACGCGCTGATCCCGATCGTCACCTTCCTGGGCATGGACCTCGGCGGGCTGATGGGCGGTGCGGTCATCACCGAGGGCATCTTCAACATCCCCGGGGTCGGACACCAGCTCTTCCAGTCCGTCTACCTGCGCGAACGCACCATCGTGGTCGGCATCGTGAGCGCCCTGGTGCTGGTCTACCTGCTGGCCAACCTGGTGGTCGACCTGCTGTACGCCGTCCTGGACCCGAGGATCCGCTATGAGTGAGCCGACGAAGAGCGAGCGCGAGAACCTGACCGTCGCGATCCCCGGGCAGCCCGGCTCCGGCTCCGCCGGGAGCGGACCGGCCGCCGAGGCGCAGGCCGCCGCGAAGGCGGACGGCAGCGAACGGGTCGCCAGCCTCTGGACCGACGCCTGGTACGACCTGCGGCGCAACCCGCTGTTCCTGATCGGCGGGGTGCTGGTGCTGTTCATGGTGGCGCTCGCCGTCGCCCCGCAGCTGTTCACCGACCAGGACCCGAACTCGGGCGGCTTCTGCAACCTGTCCGACTCGCTGAAGCGGCCCAGCGCCGACCACTGGTTCGGCTTCGACGTCCAGGGCTGCGACATCTACACCCGGACCGTCTGGGGCGCCCGCAACTCCATCATCGTCGGCATCCTGACCACCACGCTGGTCGTCGCGGTCGGCGGGGTGCTGGGCCTGTGGGCGGGCTGGATCGGCGGGATCTGGGACAGCGTGCTCTCCCGGATCACCGAGATCTTCTTCGCCATCCCGCTGCTGCTCGGCGGCATGCTGATCATGTCCACCTGGAAGACCGGCAACGCCTGGACGGTCTCCGCGGTGATGGCCGTGCTCGGCTGGCCGCAGATCTACCGGCTGATGCGCTCGGCGGTGCTGTCCAACAAGCACAACGACTACGTGGTCGCGGCCAAGGCGCTGGGGGCCGGCACCCGGCGGATCGTCAGCCGGCACATCCTGCCGAACGCGGTGGCGCCGGTGATCGTGGTGTCGACCATCAACCTGGGCGTCTACATCGGCGCCGAGGCCGCGCTCTCCTACCTGGGCATCGGCATCCAGTCCCCGGCGATCTCCTGGGGCCTGATGATCAGCGACGCCCAGTCCCGCTTCCTGAACGCCCCCCATGTGCTGCTGTTCCCGGCCGTCGTGCTGAGCATCACCGTGCTGGCGTTCATCATGCTCGGCGACGCGGTCCGCGACGCCCTCGACCCCAAGCTGCGCTGAGGGAGGCCGCGGACGATGAGTGACGCGACAAGGCTGTCGAAGGACGGCGTGCCGGGGAGGACCGCGGTGGAGGTGGTCGGCGGCCGGGAGAGCCTGGTGCCCGGCACGCCGCTGCTGGAGGTCGACGACCTGCACATCGAGTTCCACACCCGGGACGGCGTGGCCAAGGCCGTCAACGGGGTGAGCTACTCGGTGTCGGCCGGCGAGACCCTGGCGGTGCTGGGGGAGTCCGGGTCGGGCAAGTCGGTGACCGCGCAGGCGATCATGGGCATCCTGGACATGCCCCCGGGGAAGATCACCGCCGGATCGATCCGGTTCCGCGGCGAGGACCTGCTGACCATGAGCCCCAAGGCCCGGCGGGCGGTGCGCGGCCGGAAGATCGCGATGATCTTCCAGGACGCGCTGTCCTCGCTCAACCCGGTGCTCAGCGTGGGCTACCAGCTCGGCGAGATGTTCCGGGTGCACCAGGGCGCCTCGCGCAAGGAGGCGAAGGAGAAGGCCGTCGAGCTGATGGAGCGGGTGCGCATCCCCGCCGCCCGGCAGCGGGTGGGGGACTACCCGCACCAGTTCTCCGGCGGCATGCGCCAGCGCATCATGATCGCGATGGCGCTGGCGCTGGAGCCCGACCTGATCATCGCCGACGAGCCCACCACGGCCCTGGACGTCACCGTCCAGGCCCAGGTGATGGACCTGCTGGCCGAGCTGCAGTCCGAGTTCAACATGGGCCTGATCCTGATCACCCACGACCTCGGCGTGGTCGCCGACGTCGCGGACAAGATCGCCGTGATGTACGCGGGCCGGATCGTCGAGACGGCCCCGGTGCACGAGCTGTACGCGCGCCCGGCCCACCCGTACACCAAGGGCCTGCTCAACTCGATCCCCCGGCTGGACCAGAAGGGCCAGAACCTCTACGCGATCCAGGGCCTGCCGCCGAGCCTGCTGCGGATCCCGCAGGGCTGCGCCTTCAACCCGCGCTGCGACCGGGCGGCGGACCGCTGCCGGAGCGAACTCCCGCGGCTGGTACCGGTACTGGACACCGAGGGGGCCGACCTGCCGGGCCGCCGCAGCGCGTGCCACTTCTGGAAGGAGACCCTCCATGGCTGAGCCCATCCTGGAGGTGAAGGACCTGGTCAAGCACTACCCGCTGACCCAGGGCATCGTCTTCAAGAAGCAGGTCGGCGCGGTGAAGGCGGTCGACGGCGTCTCCTTCGAGCTGGCCAAGGGTGAGACGCTCGGCATCGTGGGCGAGTCCGGCTGCGGGAAGTCCACGCTGGCCAAGGTGCTGATGAACCTGGAGCGGGCCACCGCCGGCCAGGTGCTGTTCAAGGGCGAGGAGATCACCCGGCTCTCCGGCGCCGGCCTGCGGGCGGTGCGGCGCAACATCCAGATGGTGTTCCAGGACCCGTACACCTCGCTGAACCCGCGCATGACGGTCGGCGACATCATCGGCGAGCCCTTCGAGATCCACCCCGAGGTGGCGCCGAAGGGCGACCGCCGCAAGGCCGTCCAGGACCTCCTGGACGTCGTCGGCCTGAACCCGGAGTACATCAACCGCTACCCGCACCAGTTCTCCGGCGGACAGCGCCAGCGCATCGGCATCGCCCGGGGGCTGGCGCTCAAGCCGGAGGTGATCATCTGCGACGAGCCGGTCTCCGCGCTGGACGTCTCCGTCCAGGCGCAGGTGATCAACCTGCTCGACCAGCTGCAGAGCGAGTTCGAGCTGTCGTACATGTTCATCGCGCACGACCTCTCGATCGTCCGGCACATCTCCGACCGGGTCGGGGTGATGTACCTCGGCAAGATGGTCGAGATCGGCACGGAGGACGAGATCTACGTCCACCCGACCCACCCGTACACCCAGGCGCTGCTGTCCGCGGTGCCGGTACCGGACCCGACCGGGCGGGAGCGGCGCGAGCGCATCCTGCTCAGCGGCGACCTGCCCTCGCCGGCCAACCCGCCGTCCGGCTGCCGGTTCCGCACCCGCTGCTGGAAGGCGCAGGAGCGCTGCTCCACCGAGGTCCCGCTGCTGGCGGTGCCGTCCGTGCTGAGCGGGCCGGCCGCGCACGAGTCGGCCTGCCACTTCGCCGAGGTGCGGGACGTGATCGGCGCGGGCTGAGCGCGCACGGCGGCGGCCGGGCCCGGAGCGAACCCGCTCCGGGCCCGGCCCGTTCACTTCTGGAAGCCGACGTTCTCCCAGACGATGTCGGACAGGCCCTGGGCGCCGATGTTGGCCAGGTTCGCGCGGGCGCCGTACAACTGCGGGCGCTGGTACAGCGGCAGCACCCCGGCCACCTTCCACAGCTCGCCGTCGGCCTGGTTGATCGCCTCGAAGGCGGTGGCCGCGTCGGTCGCGGCGGAGGCCCGGTCGAGGGCGGCGTCGACGGCGGTGCTGCCGGCCTGCGCCTGGTTGGTGCCGCCGCCCAGCACGAAGTTGGCGCGGCTGCCGGAGGCGGGGAAGGGCGTACCGAGGAGCGAGTACGCGGCGATGTCGAAGTCCCGCCGGTTGACGTACTTGTCGAAGAACTCGTTGGCGTTGGCGGTGACGGTGGTGACCTTGACGCCGACGTCCTTGAGCATCCGGGTGGTGACCGAGGCCTCGTTCTGGGCCTGGGTGACACCGGCGGGGATGACCATCCGCAGGTTCAGCTCCCGGCCGTCCTTCTTGCGGACGTCGCCGTCGAGCTTCCAGCCGGCCGCCTCCAGCTTGTGGACGGCGTCGTCCGGGTCGAAGCGGCTGAGGCCGAGGGAGTTGTCCCGGTAGGCGTTCTGGTTGGCCACCAGCAGGTGGTTGTTGAGGGTGACGGTCGGCCAGTCCAGACCGCTGAGGTCGGAGCGGGTGATGGCGTCCCGGTTGATCGCCTGGAACAGGGCCTGGCGGACGGCCGGGTCGGTCAGCACCGGGCTCTTGGCGTTCAGCGTGAACTGGCGGAAGTCCGGGCCGCCGGCCCGCCGGACGGCCGCGCCCTTGGTGCTCTTGATGACCTGGTAACCGGCCACGTCCGGGCCGTTGTTGAAGAAGTCGACCTCGCCCTTGGCGAAGGCCGCGGCCATGGTGTTGGGGACCATGGCGTGGAAGACGATCCGGTCCAGCAGCGGCTTGTCGCCCCACCAGCCCGGGTCGGCGGCCAGCGTGACGGTCTGGCTCGCCCGGTCCAGCTTCTCGACCCTGAACGGGCCCGCGGTGAGCGGGATGGCGTCCAGGTAGGCGGTGTTGAACAGCTCCGGGGTGGCGACCTTGGCGGCGGGCAGCAGCGGGGCGTTGGCGGCGCCGTTGAACATCGACTGCCACTCGGAGAACGGGCGCTCGAAGGTCATCACGGCCTGGAAGTCGTCCTTGCCCCGCTCGACCGAGGAGACCAGCTCGAACCCGGTGTTGCTGGAGGCCCGGTAGGCGGCGTCCCGGCCGTTCAGGGCCTTCCAGTTGGCCTCGATGTCCCGCCAGGTGATCGAGGTGCCGTCGGACCAGTGGGCCTTCGGGTTGAGCGTCCAGGTGACCACCTGGCGGCCGTCCTTCAGCTCGGACCGGGCGTCCTGGAGGTAGGCCGGGTTGACGCTCTGGGTGCCGGCCGCGTCGGAGCGGAAGAAGGTCGGCAGCAGCGGCTTGGTGACGCTGATGGTGGAGGACTCGCTGCCGTCGGCCTGGATCGGCGACCACTGGGCGGAGAACTGGGCGATCGCGACGTTCAGCGTGCCGCCCTGGCGCAGCTCGGCGCGGTCGTGCGGGTTGATGTCGACGGCGGTGAGCTTGGGCGTCTCGGCCACGCCGGGGAGCGCCTGGCCGCTGCCGCCGCCCGCCGTGCCGCAGGCGCAGAGCGTCAGGGACAGCGCGACGGCGCCGAGGCCGGCCGCCAGGGCCGTCCGGCGGGACGGTGCGGATCGGTGGGACAGGGCCGTTCGGTGCGGCGCGGGGCGGCCCATGCTGGTTCTCCCTGGTACGGATGTGGCGGAGGGTACGGCGTCACATCTTGCTGACCGGGGGGAGGAGTTGTCGAGGGGCGGGCCCGGATCCGGGCCCGCCCCTCGGTGCTGCGCCTACGTCGGGTCGGCTCAGACGACGGTGAACTTGAAGGTGCGGTCCTTCTCGCCGGACTTGTCCATCACCGAGGTGATGGCGTCGGCGACGTCCTGCGGGGTGATCGCGGCGGGCTGGCCGTTCTTCTTGACCTTCACCTTGTCGAAGACGCCGGCGAGCTGGCCGTTGAGCGCCTCCAGGTCCCACTTCGGCGCGATCTTGCCGGAGGCGTCGGGGACGAGGGTGAGCACCTTGGGGGCGGTGAGCTTGCCGAAGTCCCACCGCTTGACGCCGGCCATGATGCGCACGTTGCCGTTGACCGCGGCCTTGCCCAGGCTGTCCGCGGCGGCCTGCAGGGCCTGCGGGGAGACCTTGGGCTGGGCGGCCGTGACGGTGAGCGCGACGGGCTGCTCGGTCTTGCCCGCGGCGCGGTCGCGGTAGGCCTGCTCGACCTGGTCGACGGCGGAGGCGGAGTCCACCGCCTGGCCGGCCTTGCCCGGCACCACGACGGGCTCGCCGGCCTCGTTGAACTTGACGTAGCCCTCCTGGAGGCCCTGTCCGGACCCGCCGGCCAGGGCGTCCAGCGCGGCCTTCAGCTTGGCGCGGTCCACCTTGACCTGCGGCGGGACGGCCTTCTCGCCGCCCTTCAGCGAGGTGATCACGTCGACCGGGCTGTAGCTGTGCCGGGTGAGGTTGTCCACGGTGGCGGTGGTGTCGAAGCTCAGCCCGGCGGCGACCGGGTCGAGGTCCAGCGCCTGGTCGCCGACCTTCAGCTTGACCGGCTGCCGGCCGGCCTTGCCGACCGTCTCGTCGAGCTGGTGGATCGCCTGGTCGCGGTTGCTGCCGCCGATGTCGGTGCCGAGCACCACGGTGCCCTTGGGGATGTCGGACTGGTTCAGCATCAGCCCGGTGCCGTACGCGGCGGCGCCGAGGAACAGCACACCGCCGATGCCGTAGACGCCGAGCTTGACGATCTTCTTGCCGGCGCCGCCGCGCTTGGCCGCGGGCTTGGCGGCGGCGGGCTTCTTCGGCGCGGGCGCGGGGGCCGGTGCGGGGGCCGGTGCTCCGGCGTTCGGGCCTCCGGCGTCCGGGGCGGGCTCGGCGTCGAACGCGGCGTCGAAGGGGTCGCCCGCCGGGGCGAAGGGCTCGCCCGGTCGACCGGGGGCGCCGGGGAACAGGCCGGGAGCCGCGGGGGCGAACGGGTCGCCACCGGCCGGGCGCTGGGCGGCGAACGGGTCGCCACCGGCCGGGGCGGCGGCGAACAGGCCCGGCTGCGACCGGCCGTCCGGCGCGGCGCCGTTCTGCGGGAGGCCGTGCTGGGGCATGCCGTGCTGGGGCAGGCCGGGTATGGCGGCGGGCGGCGGCGTGTTCTCGCGGATCGGCTCGAAGCCGTCCACCGAGGTGTCCTCGGGGTCGGCGGCGCCGGGCCGGGCGCCCGTCGGCAGACCGGAGGCCTGCGGCGGGCCGGACCGGTGGCCGCCGGGCTGCTGGGAGGCCGGTCGGCCGGCGCCCGGGCCGAACGGGTCGGCGGCGGGGGCCGCGGCGGCGAACGGGTCCGCCGGGAGGCCGTCCTCGTACACGCCGGCCTCGTCCGCCGGGGTGTCCGGGCCGGTGCCGAACGGCGAGGCGGGCGCGCCGGTCGGACGCGGGGCGGGCACCGCGCGGTCGTTCGGGCGGGCCGCGCCGGGGCCGGCCGCCGGGGCGGGCCGGGTGCCGTTCGGCCGGGCGGCCTTCGGGCGGGCCTCGGCGCCGCCGGCGGGGGCCGCCGACCCGGTGGGCGCGCCGGGGGCACCGGCCGGGACGGGGGCGGTGGCGGGCCCGTCGGACGAGCCCTTCTTCTGCCGCGGCCGGAACCAGGCGCCGGTGGACTCGGACTCCGAGGTGGCCGGCGGGATCTGCCACTCGGGCGGCAGGTTCGGCGGCGTGGCGGTACGGGCGCCGCCGTCCATCACCCCGAGCACGGGGGAGGCGGGGGCGGCCGAGCGGTGCCGGGGGCCGGCCGGCTCGGGCGCGGCCGGCGGGGCCTCCTCGGCCGGGCCGTCCTCGTTCTTGACGGTGCTGCGGACCACCACCGGCGGGATCGGGCGCGAGCCGGGGATGTTGATCCGGACCCTGGTGGTCAGCGTGGTCTCGGTCTTCGGGGTCTCGTCCTCGCCGCCCGCCGCCGGGCCCTGGGCGGAGCCGGCACCCGCCCGGTCGCCGCCGGGGAAGCCCGGTGTGCCGTAGGGCGGGGTGCCCGACGGGTAGGCGTCCGGCCCCGTCCGCCGAGGCGTCGGGTGGGCGTTGTCAGATTCGCGGCTGCTCAATGCTGCTCTGCTCCGGGTTCGCGGGCGTGGCCGTTGGGGCGCGACCGTGGTTCATGGGCGCCGGGCCTGGCGGGCGGCGGTCGGGTTAGGGCGTTCTGCGGCACCACCATACTGGGAAGAACTGACCGGTGAACTGGTTCGAATAGAACCTGATACGTCCGGTTCCTCCGTTATGAGAGTACGGTCGTGTGGTCCTGACTGCTCGTCGTGCCAGGGGTGCTGGGCGGTACCGTACGCCTGTGGGCCCGCAGGTCAGCGCGGCGGGCCGGGTACCCCGGGGAACCAGCTGGTCCGGGTGGGCAGGGTGGCGCAGATCACGCCGAGGATCGAGCCCGCGAACAGCCAGGCGTACGAGGTCGCGTTGGTCCACAGGACGTTGTCGCCCTCCGGCCGCGGGACCATCACCAGCAGCAGCGCCAGGAACCAGCCGGCCGCGGGCAGCCCCGCGCCGAGCCGGGTGCCGGTCACCCGCAGGCCCGCGTAGAAGGTGGCGCCGGTGGCGGCGAGCGCCAGCAGGACTCCCACGGGCGGCCACAAGGCCTGCACAAAGGCTCCGCAGACCGACACCACCGCACCCAGCAGGAAGAACAGGACATAAGCCACGATCCGCCCCGCCAGCGGGGGCTGAGACTCGGCCAGCCGCTCGGCGCGGGTGCCGAGGACGGTGGCCGGGATCGAGCGGCGCGGCGGTCGGCGGTCGGCGGGCTCGGTCATCGGGCGCTCTCCTCGGGGGTGTGGTCCGTACCGGCCGGGTCTTCCGCGCGGTCCCCGCCGTCCGTGCGGTCGGTGCCGTCCAGGCCCGCGAAGAGGTCGTCCTCCGGGAGCCGGGGCCCGGCCTGGCCGCGGACCAGCTGGTAGTACTCGGTGGCGATCAGCGGCTGGCCGAGGTCGTTGGAGAGCGCGAAGAAGGCGCCGTCCACGGTGATCTGGGTGGCGTGCGCGGCCATCGCCGCCGCCTTGCGGTCGGCGTACGCCGCGCCGTCCAGCACGGTGGTGATCTCGCTGTCGTCCACCACGCCCGGGACGTCGGCGGGCACCGCGACGCCGGGGAACGGCGCCTTGGCGGCGGTCTCGCGCAGGCCCTGCTCGATCACCGAGCGGGGCATCCGGTTCCAGTACACCTTGGCGATCCGCCAGGCCGGTCCCAGCTCGGGCCGCCAGGCGGGGTCGGCGGCCAGCTCGTACGCGCGCATCGCGACCCGGTGCGCCTGGATGTGGTCGGGGTGCCCGTAGCCGCCGTCCGGGTCGTAGCCGACCAGGACCTGCGGCCGCACCTCGCGGACCACGGCGACCAGGTGGCCGGCCGCCTCGTCGACGTCGGCCTGCCAGAAGCAGCCCGGCACGTCGTTGTCGGGGACGCCCATCATCCCGGAGTCGCGGTAGCGGCCCGGGCCGCCCAGGAAGCGGAAGTCGGCGACGCCGACCGCGCGCATGGCCGCGGTCAGCTCGCCGATCCGGTACGGGCCGAGGGTGTCGTCCCGATCCGCCGTCAGGTGCGCCAGCTCGGGCGGGATCACCTCGCCGCCCTCACCGAGGGTGCAGGTCACCAGGGTGACCCGGGCGCCCTCGGCGGCGTACCGGGCCATCGTGGCGCCGTTGCCGATCGACTCGTCGTCGGGGTGCGCGTGCACCAGGAGCAGGCGGCGGCCGGTAGTCGCGGTCATGGGAGCAGCCTAACGACCGCGGATCGGGGGTCAGAGCTTCAGGCCGTTGATCATCCCGGCGAGGTTGCTGGTGACCTGGCTGATCGAGGGGGCGATGGAGCTGGACGCCAGGTAGAAGCCCAGCAGCGCGCAGACGATCGCGTGCGCGAGCTTCAGACCGGAGCGGCGGATCAGCACCACCACGATGACCAGCATCAGCATGGCTGCGGAGATGGACAAAGCCATGGCGGCTCACACCCCTTCTCGGGTGCGCCGCCCTCGGGAGGGCGGCGGTCGGGACCGTGCGGGACAGACGGCCGGGTGGTCGGCGGCCCGGGACGGGGCCTGACGATCACTCGTTGAACCAGTCATACCCGATGGGTGAGGGGCGCATTACGTTCAGTGAGGCTGCACACGCCGGGGCACGGCGGCATCAGTGGGGCGCATGGGCCGGTCGGAGGGGGTGTGGACCCCTTCGGTGCACACTTCCGGGCGATGCTCCGAACGAGTGATCACAATCCGCCGGGCGGCGGCAGCCCCACGTCGTAGGGTCTGGTGCCATGACCTCCCACACCCCTGCGGACACCTTCCCGAGGCAGTACGCGCGCACCCTGCGCTACACCGTCGGCGCGCCCCGGTCCTTCTCCGTCGCATCCGACGGATCCCGGGTCGTCTTCCTGCGCTCCCTCCCCCGGACGCCGGCCGGGGAGGCCCCCGTCGCCGGCGACCGGGCCAACCGGCTCTGGACCCTCGACACCGCCACCGGCGAGGAGCGGATCGCCGCCGACCCGGTCGCCCTGCTCGGCGGCGACGAGGAGGACCTCTCCCCGGCCGAGAAGGCCCGCCGCGAGCGCAGCCGCGAGGGCTCGGCCGGCATCGTCGGCTACGCCCTGGACGGCGCCGGCCGGCTGGCCGCCTTCGCCCTCTCCGGCCGGCTGTTCACCGCCGACCTGGTCGCCGGCACGGCCGTCGAGCTGCCCGCCGAGGGCCCGCTGCTCGACCCGCGTCCCTCCCCGGACGGCGCCTACGTCGCGTACGCCAACACCGCCGGCGAGCTGCGCCTCACCCGCACCGACGGCACCGCCGACTGGGCCTTCGCCGAGCCCGACGGCCCCGGGGTGACGTGGGGTCAGGCCGAGTTCATCGCGCAGGAGGAGATGAGCCGCGACCGCGGCTACTGGTGGTCCCCGGAGAGCGACCGGCTGCTGGTCGAGCGGGCCGACGACACCCCGGTGCGCCGCTGGTGGATCGCCGACCCGGCCAACCCGGGCAGCGAGCCCGCCGAGATCGCCTACCCCGCGGCCGGCACCGCCAACGCCGAGGTCGGGCTCTGGGTGTTCGGCCTGGACGGCACCCGGACCGAGGTCGACTGGGACCGCGAGGCCTTCCCGTACCTGGCCCGGGTGCACTGGTCGAAGGGCGGCGTGCCGCTGCTGCTCGTCCAGGCCCGCGACCAGCGCAGCCAGCGGATCCTCGGCGTCGACGTGGCGACCGGCGCCACCGAGGTGCTGTTCGAGGAGCACGACGACGTCTGGCTGGAGGTCTTCCACGGCGTTCCGGCCTGGACGCCGGACGGCCGGCTGGTGCGGATCTCCGACGAGGGCGGCGTGCGGGCGCTGGTGGTCGGCGACCACGCCGTCACCGGGGCCGACCTGCACCTGCGCTCCGTCCTCGCGGTCACCGACGACGAGGTGTTCTTCACCGCCTCCGGCGGCGCCGGGGAGAAGGACCCCGAGCCCGGCTGGGTGGCCGTCGGCCGGATCGGCCACGACGGCAAGCGGCTCTCCTGGGAGGCCGCCAACGACCGGCCGTTCACCTCGGTCGGCACCGCCGTGCACGCGGCCGGGATCACCGTCCGGGTCACCGCCGAGCCGGACCTGCCGGGCACCCTGGTCAAGGTCTCCCGGGACCTCCCGGAGGGCGTGGTGGTGGACGACATCGCCGTCATCGAGTCCTACGCCGAGCTCCCGGTGATCACCGCCCGCCCGGTCTTCCGCTTCGCGGGGGAGCGGCGCATCCCCTCCGCCGTCTTCCTGCCCACCGGCTACGACCGCGAGCGGGACGGCCTGCTGCCGGTCCTGATGGACCCGTACGGCGGCCCGCACGGCCAGCGGGTCGTCCAGGCGCACAACCCGCACCTCAACTCGCAGTGGTTCGCCGACCAGGGCTTCGCGGTGATCGTCGCCGACGGGCGCGGCACCCCCGGGCGCGGACCGGCCTGGGAGAAGTCGATCGCCTTCGACTTCGCCGGCGCCACCCTGGACGACCAGGTGGACGCGCTCCAGGCGCTCGCCGGGGAGTTCCCGCTGGACCTCGGCCGGGTGGCCATCCGCGGCTGGTCCTACGGCGGGTACCTCTCCGCGCTCGCCGTGCTGCGCCGCCCGGACGTCTTCCACGCGGCGGTGGCCGGCGCCCCGGTGACCGACTGGGAGCTGTACGACACCCACTACACCGAGCGCTACCTCGGCCACCCCGCCGAGCGCCCGGAGGTCTACACGGCCAACTCGCTCTCCGGCTACGCGCCGGGCCTGGAGCGCCCGCTGATGATCATCCACGGCCTGGCGGACGACAACGTGGTGGCCGCGCACACCCTGCGGCTCTCCTCCGCCCTGCTCGCGGCCGGCCGGCCGCACACCGTGCTGCCGCTCTCGGGCGTCACGCACATGACCCCGCAGGAGGAGGTCGCGGAGAACCTGCTGCTGCTCCAGGTCGACTTCGTGAAGCGCTCGCTGGGGATCTGAGCGGCGGGTCCGGCCCCGGTGGGGCCCTGACCAGCCATCCGCGGCCGGTGCCCGGTGATCCGGGTACCGGCCGCGGCCGTGACATCCGTCATGCCGAAGGCACGACGGCGGGCACTGCCGCCGCCGGCGGCCCGCGCGGGACTCTGGGTTGGTGCGAACGACGGCACCAGGGGAGAGGACCAGGGCGATGACGACAGAGGTGGCGGCGTTCCGGGGCGTCGGCAAGAGCTACGGGCGGGTGCGGGCCGTGGACGGCCTGGACCTGGTCCTGCGGCAGGGCGAGACCGTCGCCCTGCTCGGGCCCAACGGGGCCGGCAAGTCCAGCAGCCTGGACCTGCTGCTCGGGCTGCGCGAGCCCGACACCGGCAGCGTCGAGCTGTTCGGCGGCAGCCCGCGCGCGGCCATCGCGGCCGGCCGGGTCGGCGCGATGCTGCAGAGCGGCGGCCTGATGGCCGACGTCAAAGTCCGCGAGCTGGTCGGGCTGGCCTGCGACGTGCACCCCCGCGGCCGGGCCGTCGGCGAGGTGCTGGCCGACGCCGGGATCGCCGAGCTGGCCGAGCGCCGGGTCGACCGGCTCTCCGGCGGCCAGGAGCAGCGGGTCCGCTTCGCGCTGGCCATCGCCGGCGCCAACGACCTGATCGTCCTGGACGAGCCCACCACCGGGATGGACGTCTCCGTCCGCCAGGCGTTCTGGGCGAGCATGCGGGCGCAGGCCGACTCCGGGCGCACGGTGCTGTTCGCCACCCACTACCTGGAGGAGGCGGACTCGATCGCCGACCGGGTCCTGGTCCTGCACCGCGGCCGGCTGATCGCCGACGGCACGTCGGCCGAGATCAAGGCGAAGGCCGGGGCCCGCCGGATCACCTTCGAACTGCACGACGCGGACGGCGGGTTCGACGTGTCGAAGCTGCGCGCGCTGCCCGGGGTGCTGTCGCTGGACGTCACCGCCCGGGTGCCGGGGGTGCGGACGGTCCGGATCCGGACCGCGGACGCCGACGCGGGCGTCGCCGGGCTCTACCGGGCGGGCCTGTACCCGCGCGGGCTGGAGGTCACCGGCCTGGGCCTGGAGCAGGCCTTCCTGACCATCACCGGCGAGCAGGACGCCGCCGACACCGACGAGTTCGCGACGGAGGCCGCGCGATGACCACCCTGATCCGACTGGAGATCATGCGCACCCTGCGCAACCGCAGGTACCTGCTCTTCTCGGTGCTCTACCCGGCGCTGATGTACTTCTTCTTCATCAACGCCTACGGCTCCGGATCGGTGGCCGGCGGCCTGCCGGTGAAGACCTACTTCATGGTCTCGATGGCCACCTTCGGCGCGGTCGGCGCGGTGCTCACCGGCAGCGCGCAGCGCATCTCGCTGGAGCGCAAGAGCGGCTGGGTGCGCCAGCTGCGGCTGACCGCCCTGCCCGGCCGGGCGTACACCGTGGCCAAGATCGCCGCCAGCTCGGTGACCACCCTGCCCTCGATCCTGGTGGTCTTCGCGGTCGGCGCGAGCCAGGGCGTGGAGCTGGGCACCGCGCAGTGGGTAGGCCTGGCGGCCGCGCTCTGGCTGGGCAGCTTCGTGTTCGCGGCGCTCGGGGTGGCGCTCGGGTACGCGGCGGCGCCGGACTCGGTGCAGACCATCGTGATGATCACCTACATGGTGATGGCGCTGTTCGGCGGGACGTGGTTCCCGGTGACCGGCACGATGGAGCGGTTCGCGCACTTCAACCCGGTGTACCTGTACAACAGGCTGGCCGCCTTCACCCAGCCCGGGCAGTCGGTGGACACCGCGGCGGTGGCGGGTCTGGCGGCCTTCCTGGTGGTCTTCGTCGCCGCGGCCGCCGCGCTGTACCGCCGCGACACCCGCCAGGCATGATGGCCCCCATGTCCGAGACGCTCCAGGCCCACCGATCCGACGAGCAGCCGGAGGCGGGCCCGGGGCGCACCTCGTTCATGAACGTCCCCGGCGCCCCGGTGGACAACCGGCGGCAGCTGCTGGTCAAGATCAGCTGGATGCTGCTGTGGATGTTCTACCTGATCTACCCGGTGAAGGACCTGCTCAGTGGCGAGCACGGCGCGGCCGCCACGGCGGCGGGCTGGATCTCCCTGGTCGCCTTCGTGGTCAGCTACGTCTGCCTGGTGGTCTTCCGCTCGATGTCGGGGCGGCAGCCCTGGGCCAGCCGCGCGGTCGTCGCGACGATGGTCGCCCTCGCGGTGGCCACCTCCTTCGGCCTGGGCTCCGCCTGGCTGACCCTCTTCACCTACGCCTCGGTATCCGTCGCGATCATCACACCGGTCCGGTACGCACTCGCCGGTGTGGTCGGGATGGCAGGCTTCGCCGTCGTGGTCGGGCTGCTCAGCCACGCCGACCCGGACGACATCCCCACCATCGCGCTGACCGCCTTCCTGTCCGGCGCCGCGATGACCGGTCTGCAGCGGCTGGTCGCCACCATGCAGGAGCTGCGCGAGGCCCGGGCCGCCGTCGCCCACCTCGCCGCCTCCGAGGAGCGGTTGCGGATGGCACGGGACCTGCACGACCTGCTCGGGCACTCGCTGTCGCTGATCACGCTGAAGAGCGAGCTGGCCGGGCGGTTCATGGACGCCGGCAAGGACGAGGCGGCGCGCGCGCAGGTGGCCGACATCGAGAACGTGGCCCGGCAGTCGCTGATCGACGTCCGGGAGGCGGTGACCGGCTTCCGGCGCCCCACCCTGCCGGTCGAGCTCGCCGCCGCCCGGACGGCGCTGGCGGCCGCGCAGGTCGTTCTGGAGGCCTCGCCGACGCTGGTGGACGCCTGGCCGGCGCTGGCCAACGAGGAGGCGGGCGCGCTGGCGTGGGCGCTGCGCGAGGCCGTCACCAACATCGTCCGGCACGGCGAGGGCGCCACGGTCTGCACCGTCACGGCGGACGAGGCCTGGGAGGGCGACGGCGAGCGGTACGCCGTCCTGGAGATCACCGACAACGGTGCCGGGCCGGGCAAGTCCGGTCCGGGGAACGGGCTCTCGGGCCTGGAGGAGCGGCTGGCCCTGGTCGGCGGGCGGCTGGAGACCGGGCCCGGCGCGCGCGGGCGGGGCTTCCGGCTGCGCGCGCTGGTGCCGCTGCGGACGGTCTCCAGCCCGGTGGTCTGACCGGGCCCGGTCCGCCGGCGTCCCCGATCAGGCGTCCCCGATCAGGCGTTCCCGACCAGGCGTCCCCGATCAGGGGACGTCAGGCCAGGCGTCCCCGGGTCAGGCGTCGGTCGACGGCGAGCCGGGCCACGGGACGGTGGTCTCGACCGCGGCCTCGTAGTCGACGCCCGGGACGTCCCAGCCGTAGATCTGGCCGACCTGCTCGCGGAACCACTCGGTGTCCGCACTGGCGGCCAGGGTGTCGGTGTCGATCCGGTCCCAGGCGGTGCGGACGGCGGCCTGCAGGTCGGCGTCCATCTCCCAGCCGTCCAGCCGGATCCGGCCCTCGTCGTCCAGCTCGAGTTCGGCGTTGCCGACGAGCTGGTCCCACAGGGCCACCGCCTGGTCGGAGGTGCCCTGCCAGGCGTCACCGGCGATGCGGTGGAGCATGCTGATGTAGAGCGCGATGCTCGGAATGGCGGTGGAGGCCTGGGTGACGGCCGCGCCCGCGACGACGGTGTAGGCGTCACCGGTGCCCTTGAGCCGGGTGTTGATGGCGCGGGCGGTGTCCTCCAGGTCCTGCTTGGCGGCGCCGATGGTGCCGGCCCGGTAGATCGGGGAGGTGATGTCGGACCCGACGTACGAGAGGGCGACGGTCCGGAACCCGTCCGCGAGCAGGCCCCTGGACTCCAGAGCGTCGATCCACAGCTGCCAGTCGGCGCCGCCCAGGACCTGTACGGTCGCCTCCCGCTCGGCCTCGTCCGCGACCGGCAGGTGCAACTCGCCGATCTGCGGGACGCCCTCCTTGAAGACGAGGGTCTTGGCCCGGTAGTCGGTGCCGAGCGGCCTGATGGCGGAGCGGTGGATCTCGCCGGTCAGCGGGTCCTTGCGACGCGGGGCCGCGATGCTGTAGACGAGCACGTCGACCTTGCCGAAGCCGGCGGCGAGCCGGTCGAGGGCCTCCTCCTTGACGCTGTCGGAGAAGGCGTCGCCGTTGATGAAGGTGAAGTCGGAGCCGGCCTCGGCGGCGAGTTCGGCGGTCCGCGCGGTGCGGTACCAGCCCGCCCCGGCGGTGCGGCGCTCGGTCGGGGCGGACTCGAAGGCGATGCCGAGTCCGCGCATCCGGTGGGCGCGCAGGCCGACCAGGGTCGCGGCCAGCCCGTAGCCGGCGCTGGAGCCGATGACGAGGGCGACCGGGCCCGGCCGGTCGCCGGCCGGCTCCGGGGCCTGCTGCCACATGCGGTCGACCACCGCGCGGCAGCCGGTCGGGTGGCTGTTGACGTAGAGGTAGCCGTGGTTGCCGGGCTTGATCTCGCGGAGGCTCACTCGTGGGTCCTTCGGGTACGGGGACGAGGCCGCCGCGGCAGCGCGGCTTCCACGCGGCGACGGACCTCGTCGACGGGTCCAGCCGGCCGGTGGCCTCCTGGGGTACGACGGTGTCGAAGGCGCCCTCCGGGGCGGTGACCGGGCGAGGCGGTCCATGCCCCGGGTCGCGCCGCGGACGGGCCCTGTCCATCATCCTCAGCGGACGCGGCCCGACCGGCGATGGTGATCTTCACTAGAAGTGGCCGCGGATTCTTGTCGGTGTTCCAACCGGTCGCGCCACGCCGCCGGTCCGGTCAGGGGTCTGACCGGTCGTCGGGGCGCTCCGAGGCCCCTGCGCCGCCGTCCGCAGGGCCTCGGTGGACCAGGGGGGTGGGGCTCCCATGGGCCGGACGGTCGGTCAGGAGGCCAGCTCGGCGCGCCAGGCCGGGCTGTCCACGTAGTGGTTGTCGTACTGCTCGGAGGAGTCCTTGATCTCCTGCGGGCTCGCCTCGCCGCGCATGACCCGGCCCAGCAGCCGCAGGTAGTCGAAGCGCGCCATGCCCGGGGTGAAGACGAACAGCACGTCGGCCGTCGAGCCGGTGGCGGCGGCGAAGGCGTGCGGGGTGTTCGGCGGCACCAGCAGGAAGTCCCCGCTGTTCAGCACCGTGACCTCCTCGTTGACCAGGACCCGCAGCGAGCCGTCGATGACGAAGAAGAGCTCGGCGGCGCGGGTGTGGAAGTGCGCCGGTGCGCCGACCGCACCCTCGGCGAAGGTGGAGCGGTAGCTGGTCAGCAGGCCGCCGGTGGTGTCCGAGTCGGCGAGGAGGGTCATCACGCTGCTGGGGTCGCTCGTGGTCTCGGCCTCGGCGGCCCGGGTGAGGAGCGGGGCGAAGTCGGTGTGCTTGTTCATGGTGGTCTCCGATGCTTTCCGGGGCTGTTCGCCGTCCTTGTGATCACTACTCTACGAAGCCAAAGACCGCGGTGGCAGTGCAATTCCGAGCAGGAAACACGGGTCAATTCCGGGGCCCGCCTGCCCCGTTCGGGGGCCGGGGCCAGGGGTCGTCCGGGGCCGGACAGGCTCTAGGGTCGACGGTATGAGTGAGATTCAGAACGGTGGGGCCCCGTCCGTCCGCGTGCTGCTCGCGGAGGACCAGGGGATGGTCCGGGAGGCGCTGGCGGCGCTGCTCGGACTGGAGGGGGACATCGACGTCGTCGCCCAGGTGGGCCGGGGCGACGAGGTGGTGGCGGCGGCGACCGCCCACGACGTGCAGGTCGCGGTGCTGGACATCGAGATGCCAGGGATGACCGGGCTCGAGGCGGCGGCGCTGCTGCGCAAGGCCCGGCCGCAGACCAGGGTGGTGATCGCGACAACTTTCGGGCGGCCCGGCTACCTGCGGCGGGCGATGGAGGCGGGCGCGGACGCCTTCCTGGTGAAGGACGCGCCGGCCTCCGAGCTGGCCGAGGCGATCCGCCGGGTGCTGCGCGGGGAGCGGGTGATCGACCCGGCGCTGGCCGCCGCCGCGCTCGCCGAGGGGGCGAACCCGCTGACGGCCCGTGAGCGGGACGTGCTGGCGGCCGCGTCGGACGGGGCGGTGAACGCGGACATCGCCAAGCGGCTGCACCTCTCCGAGGGGACGGTGCGCAACTACCTCTCGATGGCGATCCAGAAGACCGAGGCCCGCAACCGCACCGAGGCGGTCCGGATCGCCCGTGAGAAGGGCTGGTTGTAGCCCCTCCGCCGGGCACCTCGCAGCCCGCCCCCCGGGGCTCAGTTCAGCCGGTGCCGGGCCGCCCGGGCGTCCAGCCGCACCCGGGCCGCCGCGTCCGGGTCGAAGGCGTCCAGGATCTCCGCGTAGGAGTCCATCTCGGTCGAGCCGCCGAGGAAGTCGCCGGTGCGGACCAGCAACTCGGCCCGCTCCAGCCGCAGTTGGGCCGGGTGGCGGGGCAGCAGCAGCGCCAGCTCGGTGGCCCAGAGCTGGGTGCGGGCGTGCTCCGGGCGGTCCGCGGCCCAGCTGCGGATGTTGCCGAGGACCCGCAGCACGATGTCCAGCGGCTGGGCGGGCGTGAGCAGTTCGGGCGTGAACTCGTGTCCGGTGGCGCGGACCAGCTCGTCCGCGGCCTCCGGGTCGAGCAGCCGGCCGCCGTGGAACGGGTCCGCCAGCACGTAGTCGTCGCCGCCCTCCGGGCCGCCGACGGCGACGATGAAGTGGCCCGGCAGGGCGAGGCCGTGGACGGTGAGGCCGGCGCGGGCGGCGACCGCCATCCACACCAGCGACAGCATGATCGGCAGCCCGCGCCGCCGCCGCAGCACGTCCGGCAGCAGCGAGGACTCCAGCCGCCGGTAGTCGGACTGCCGCCCGTGGAAGCGCTCGCGCCCGCCGAGCACGGCGGCCAGCAGTGCGGCCGTCTCCTCCGGCCCGGCCGGGGCCCGCTCGGCGACCGCCAGCCGGACGGCGGCGGCGTGCCGGTCCAGCGCGGCGTGACAGGCGGCGAGCAGCGCCTCCAGGGTCGGCGGTTCCTCGGCGTCGTCCAGGACGGGGCTGTGCTCCGCGGCCGCGAGCAGGCAGAGCAGCACCGGATCGGGGTGCTCGGCCCGGGCCTCGGTCCGGAAGCGTGCTCTGCTCTGCTCGGTCACGGTGGCTGCGACGGCTTTCGTGGGAACGGCGGGTCGGGACTGCTCGCGCGGGGTGCGCTACTCCTGCGGAAGGCGGGCGTAGTGGTAAGTGTGACTGGTCGTGAAGCCAAGTCCGTCATAGAGCGCGATCGCACCATCGTTGTCGGCCTCGACCTGCAGGTAGGCGCCGGTGGCGCCCTCCTCGGCGGACCGGGCGGCGAGCACCGCCATCAGCGTGGTGGCCAGGCCCGCGCGGCGGGCGTGCGGGGCGACCTCGACCGCGCCGAAGCAGGCCCACGGGCCGTCGATGACACAGCGCCCGATCGCCAGCGGCGGCTGCCCCGCGGCGCCGGGCACGGTGGCGAACCAGACGGAGGGCCCGCCGTGGAGCAGCCGGCGGGCGGCCTCCTCCACCGCCGGGTCGTCCGAGACCTGCCGGTACAGCGACATCCACTCCGGGCCGGCGGTACGGGACAGCCGTACCCGGTCGTGCCCCGCCCCGGACCGCGCCAGCGGAGCGAGCGGCGCGACCTGCACCAGGGTGGGCGAGTGCGCCGCCCCCAGCCGGCCCGGCTCGGCCCGCAGCTCCTGCGGCGAGCCGGGCGTGCACACCTCCACCCAGGCGGGCAGCCCGCGCGCCGCGTACCAGGCCCGGACCGCCGCGAGCGCCTCGTCCAGCGGCAGCCCCGGCTCGCCGAGGGTCTGGACGGAGTTGGCCCGCCGGGTGAACCCGGCCGAGGCGCGCAGCGTCCACGCGCCCAGCGGCTCCTGCTCGACGGCCGACCAACTGCGCGCCGCGATCCGCTGGAGCTCCGCCGGCGAGGCCTCGGGCAGCGCCGCCCGCCGGGCCGGGAAGAGCGGCACCGCCTTGCCCGCGACCAGCAGTTTCTCCTCGAACGCGACCGGATCGCCGCTCCGCGGGACGACCGTCAGCCCATGATCGTCCCACGATGTGAGCACGCCGATCGCATCGCGGAACACCGGCCTGTCGTCCACGAACTCCGTCAGTCGTCGAACGGAGACGCGTCGTCCCACGTCAGAGCGATCTATCCGGACCTCCGGACGGTCCTGAACCGGACCGTCAGCCGCCATCTGGGCACCTCCTGTGCATTTGCGCTCCCTGACCCGCGATACTAGGGGCGGGCATCGACGACGCCGCGCTCACCCGCGCACGCGAGCAAAACAGAATGGGCCGCCGAGCCCTTCCGAGGAGGAACGACAGCGTGACCTACGTCATCGCGCAGCCTTGTGTCGACGTCAAGGACAAGGCCTGCATCGAAGAGTGCCCGGTTGACTGCATCTACGAGGGCGAGCGATCGCTCTACATCCACCCGGATGAGTGTGTCGACTGTGGCGCTTGCGAGCCGGTCTGCCCGGTCGAGGCGATCTTCTACGAGGACGACACGCCGGAGGAGTGGAAGGACTACTACAAGGCGAACGTCGAGTTCTTCGACGACCTCGGTTCGCCCGGTGGTGCCTCGAAGCTCGGGCTGATCGAGCGGGACCACCCGTTCATCGCCGCTCTGCCGCCGCAGAACACCGACGAGCACTGAATCGATCGGTGGCAACTGAAGCTGTGAGCACCAACGACAGCACGCACGCGCCGTTCCCGGGCCACCCGGGGGCGGCGCGCCGCGTTTCCGACCTCCTGCCGGTCTTCCCCTGGGACAAGCTGGAGCCGTACAAGCAGACCGCGCTCGCCCACCCCGGCGGGCTCTGCGACTTCTCGGTGGGCACGCCGGTCGACCCGGTCCCCGAGGTGATCCAGAAGGCGCTGGCCGCCGCCACGGACACGCCCGGCTACCCGACGGTCTGGGGCCCGGTGGAGCTGCGCGAGGCGGTCGCCGGGTGGCTGAACCGCCGGGTCGGCGCCGAGATCGGCCCGCAGGCCGTCCTGCCGACCGTCGGCTCCAAGGAGCTGGTGGCCTGGCTGCCGACCCAGCTCGGCCTCGGCCCCGGCGACCAGGTCGCCTACCCGCGGCTGGCCTACCCGACCTACGAGGTGGGCGCGCGGCTGTGCGGCGCCGAGCCGGTCGAGTACGACTCGGTGGACGAGCTGGACGGCTCGCGGGTACGCCTGCTCTGGGTGAACTCGCCGTCCAACCCGACCGGCCGGGTGCTCGGCAGGGACGAACTGCGCCGCACGGTCGCCTGGGCCCGCGAGCACCGGGTGCTGCTGGTCAGCGACGAGTGCTACCTGGAGCTGGGCTGGGAGGCCGACCCGGTCTCCGTGCTGCACCCGGACGTCTGCGGCGCCGACGAGCAGGGCCGGCAGCACGAGGGCCTGCTGGCGGTCCACTCGCTCTCCAAGCGCTCCAACCTGGCCGGCTACCGCGCCTCCTTCGTGGCGGGCGACCCGGTGGTGGTCAGGGAGCTCCTGGAGGTGCGCAAGCACGGCGGCATGATCGTGCCGGCCCCCGTCCAGGCGGCGACCATCGCGGCGCTCGCGGACGACGCGCACGTGGCCGAGCAGCGCGGGCGCTACGCGGCCCGGCGTTCGGCGCTGCGGGCCGCGCTGGAGGCGTACGGCTTCCGGGTGGAGCACTCGGAGGCGAGCCTGTACCTGTGGGTGACCCAGGACCGGCCGTGCTGGGAGACGGTGGCCGAACTGGCCGCCCTGGGCATCCTGGTGGCGCCCGGTGACTTCTACGGGCCGGCCGGCGAGCGCTTCGTCCGGGTCGCGTTCACCGCGACGGACGAGCGGGTCGCGGCGGCCGTGGAGCGGCTGCGCGGCTGAGCCGCACACGGGAAGGGGGCCGGTGTCCAGTACTGGACACCGGCCCCCTTCGTTGTGGGTCCGCGGTGCGGGCCCCCGCGCGGGCCCGTACCGCACGGCCCGTCAGCCGTCCGCACGCCGCCGGGTCGCCCCGGCCGCGGGGTGGGCTTGAGCCCTGGCCGGTCGGGGCCTAGAGCGGGAGGCCGCCGAGACCGCCGCCGCCGATGCCGCCGAGCAGGCCGGTGATCGGGCTGAGGCCGGCCAGCGGGGAGTTCGGGCCGAGGTCGGCGCCGCCGAGGCGGTTGGCCGAACCGTGCTCGGCCAGGCCCAGGACGTCGGCGCCGGGCAGCCCGGCGGGCAGGCCCGCCGGCAGCGCGCGGGTCACCGAGCCGAGCGGCAGGGCGTCCGTGACGGCGTTGGTGCCGGGGACGGCGCCGGCCAGCGCACCGCCGCCGGGGAGGCTCTCGGTGGCCTGTGAGAGCCCGCCCACCGGGTTGGCACCGGCGCCGGCGCTGCGGCCCGCGGCACCGTGGCCGGTGACCGCGTCGCCGACCTTGCCCGCCAGGGCGGCCGCGACCTTCGGGGTGATGGCGGAGAGCTGGCCGGTGGTGGCGGCGGTCTTGTCGACCGGGGCGGTCAGCGAACCGGCCTTCTCGTTCGCCTCGGGGAGCTGGTGGGCGACGATGTTGCCGGTGGCGTCGGCGGTGGCGGGAACGCCCGCGGCGACGGTGGCGGCGCCGGTGTCCCCGGCGGCCTGGCCCAGCTCGTGGGTGGTGTGCTGCAGGGTGGAACCCGCGTCGGTGTTGGTCAGCTGGCCCAGCGGCGCGGCCAGGTCGGACCTGGGCACCAGCGCGTCGGCTGCGGACGCGGAGCCGGCCGCGACCAGCGGGGTCGCGCCGGCCGCCACGAGCAGCGCGGCCTGGGCGATCCGGCGCGTGAGGGGGTGAGACATGGGGCTCCTCGAAAGGGTCTGGGTCCGTCCCGTCCGCTAGGGCGGACAACGTCACTACCGCTTCAGAAGCCAGAAGGTTTCGGTCGGTGCAAGGAAAGGGTCTTACCGACGATCGGACGGTATGACCGCAGAACGGCCGTCGCAGCCCGTCCGGCCGGGGCCGGGAACGGGCTGCGCGCCAAGGGAAGTGACGGTTCTGCGCACCGGTGGTCGGTGCGTACCCGTCCGTCCACCCAGGTTGACCCGAATCACCCGTTCGGCGGTGATCCGCTCACCAGTGCGTCAACCGGCGGTCAGCTCTTCCCCGAGGTCGTCAGCGAGACCTGCACCAGCTTGGTCGAGGTGCCGGTCGGCTGCGGCTTCCAGCCGTCCTCGGACTTGGCCTTCCGCCAGATCCGGCCGTCGTACGCGACCGTCTCGATACCCAGCTGCTGGGCCTGCGCGACCGCCCAGTGCGCGACCGCCCAGCCGTTCTGCCGTTCGGCGTCCGGGCCGGCGTCGGTGCTGGTGTTCGGCTCGGGGGTGAGCGAGACGGCGTTCTCCGCGCCCTTGACGGTGGAGCTGTACCCGGCCGCCGGGGTCACCGTCCGGCCGAACTCGCGGCGCACCCGGTCGGTCAGCGCCTGGGTCCGGTCCGGCCGGCCGGCCGGCGCGGCGGTGCCCGCGGGGGAGGCGGTGCCCGAAGCGGCCGGCGGGGCGGCCTCCTCGGCCGGCTCCGGCTCGGCGAAGTCGTGCACCACGCAGTTCAGCGCGGCGCCCTCGCGGCCGGTGAGCGCCGAGGCCAGCAGGGTCGCCTTGGTCTCGTGCTTGGCGTACGCCTGCGGGTAGCCGCTCTTCTGCACCTGCTGGGCCGCGTCGGTCAGCGGCAGCCGGGTGTAGCCGGGCACCTTGACCAGGCCGTCCAGGAACTTGTTGGTCGCGTAGACCGGGTCCTGGATCTGCTCCACCGTGCCCCAGCCCTGCGAGGGCCGCTGCTGGAACAGGCCGACCGAGTCCCGGTCGCCGCCCGACAGGTTGCGGATCTTGGACTCCTGCATCGCCGTCGCCAGCGAGATCGTCACCGCCCGGTCGGGCAGCCCGCGCGCGTGCGCCACGGCGGCGATCGTCGCCGCGTTGGCCGCCTGCGGGATCTCCAGCGTGCCCTCGCCCGCCGGGGTCTTCACCGAGCAGCCCTCGGGGGTGAGCTTCTGGTCGCGCAGCCAGTACAGGCCGACCGCGACCACCGCCAGCACCAACAGGCCGATCAGCACCGCCCGCAGCGGCCTGCGACGACGCGCGGGCGCCGACTCGTCGCCCTGCCCGCCGCTCTTCCTCCTGGCCACCGCCGCCCCTCTCCACCGTGCTCCTTGATCCGACACCGTACCCACTCGGACGGGTGTACGGCGCCGATGGTTCTGCGACGGGGCCCCGCGGCCGCCCCGGGGCACGGCTCCGCGACCGGCCCCGGGTCTAGGCTGGACGACCATGAGCAGCCCGAACGCACCCCTGGACCTCACCCTCGACGGCGGCACGCTGACCGCCCGGCTCGTCGACTTCCCGTCGGAGAGCGGCGACGAGCAGGCGCTCGCCGACGCGGTGGAGGCCGCCCTGCGCGCCCACCCGCACCTCACCGTCGACCGGTACGGCAACAACGTGGTCGCCCGGACGAACCTCGGCCGCGCCGAGCGGGTCCTGCTCGCCGGGCACCTGGACACCGTGCCGATCGCCGACAACGTGCCGTCCCACGTCGAGGGCGACCTGCTGTACGGCTGCGGCACCTCCGACATGAAGTCCGGCGTGGCCGTGCAGCTGCGGCTGGCCGCCACCCTGCCCGAGCCCAACCGCGACCTCACCTTCGTGTTCTACGACTGCGAGGAGGTCGAGGCCCACCGCAACGGCCTCGGCCACCTGGTCGCCGAGCACCCGGACTGGCTGGCCGCCGACCTCGCCGTGCTGATGGAGCCCAGCGGCGCCACCGTCGAGGGCGGCTGCCAGGGGACCCTGCGGGTGCAGGTCCGGCTGACCGGCGTGCGCGCCCACTCCGCCCGCAGCTGGCTCGGCGACAACGCCATCCATCACGCCGCCGAGGTGCTCGGCCGACTCGCCCGGTACGAGCCGCGCCGGGTGGAGATCGACGGCCTGGAGTACCGCGAGGGCCTCAACGCGGTCCGCATCGACGGCGGCGTGGCCGGCAACGTCATCCCCGACGAGTGCGTGGTGACGGTCAACTTCCGCTATGCGCCGGACCGCAGCGAGGCGGACGCCGAGAAGCACGTACGGGAGGTCTTCAGCGGCTTCGAGGTGACCGTCACCGACTCCGCCCCGGGCGCCCTGCCCGGCCTCTCCCAGCCTGCCGCGCAGGCCTTCCTGGCGGCCACCGGCGGCGTCGCCCGGGCCAAGTTCGGCTGGACCGACGTCGCCCGGTTCAGCGCGCTCGGCGTCCCCGCGGTCAACTACGGCCCCGGCGACCCGAACATGGCGCACAAGCGGGACGAGCACTGCTCGCTCGCCGCCATCGCCGAGACCGAGGAGCGGCTGCGCGCCTGGCTGACCGCCTGACTTGGACACCGGCCAGCGGCCGAACGCCATCTTCCGGTTGCCCAACCGACCTTCCGCCGTTGCCTGAAAACCGGGATCGGCGGGCGTAGGGTTTCGTCATGACAGGCACAGGAGACGAAAAGCACTACGGACACGGCCCTGAGCAGGTGGGGGAGCCGCGCCCGAAGAGGTCGTGGCCCGAGAAGCAGAAGGGCCCGGTGCTGGTGCGCCGGGACCAGGTCGGCACCAGCACGACGGACCAGCGCCTGCTGGACACCACCGGCCCGACGGACTGGCTGCACACCGACCCGTGGCGGGTGCTGCGGATCACGTCCGAGTTCGTCGAGGGCTTCGGCGCGCTGGCCGAACTCCCGCCCGCGATCAGCGTCTTCGGCTCCGCCCGGACGTCGATCGACTCGCCCGAGTACGCGGCGGGCGTGGCGATCGGCCGCGCGCTGGCCGAGGCCGGCTACGCGGTGGTCACCGGCGGCGGCCCGGGTGCGATGGAGGCGGCCAACCGCGGCGCCTCGGAGGCCGGCGGCCTGAGCGTGGGCCTCGGCATCGAGCTGCCCTTCGAGCAGGGGCTCAACGAGTTCGTCGACCTGGGGCTGAACTTCCGTTACTTCTTCGTCCGCAAGACGATGTTCGTGAAGTACGCCCAGGGCTTCGTGGTGCTGCCCGGCGGCCTCGGCACGCTGGACGAGCTGTTCGAGGCGCTCACCCTGGTGCAGACGAAGAAGGTCACCCGCTTCCCGGTGATCCTGTTCGGCAGCGAGTACTGGGGCGGGCTCTTCGACTGGCTGAAGAACACCCTGGTCGCGCAGGGCAAGGCGGCCCCGCACGACCTGGAGCTGTTCCAGATCACCGACGACATCGACGAGGTCATGAAGATCCTCGCCGACGCCCGTCGGCCGGCCCACGAGATCTAGGGTCCAGGCCGCGGGGTCCGGCCGGGCCCGGGTCCGTTCGAGCCGGGCCCCGAAGGATCAGGCCAGCCCCCGGCGGGCGACCGCCGGGGGGCGGGTGCCCCGGATCGAGGCGACCATGTCCAGCACCTGGCGGGTCTCCGCGACCTGGTGCACCCGGTACACCTGGGCGCCCAGCCAGGCCGAGACCGCCGTGGTCGCCAGGGTGCCGAGCAGCCGCTCGTTCACCGGCCTGTCCAGGGTCTCCCCGACGAAGTCCTTGTTGGAGAGCGAGACCAGCACCGGGAACCCGGTCGCGGTCATCTCCGGCAGCCGCCGGGTGGCCTCCAGCGAGTGCCGGGTGTTCTTGCCGAAGTCGTGCCCCGGATCGATGATCAGCGCGTCCCGGCGCACCCCGAGGCCCACCGCCCGCTCGGCCAGCCCGACGGTGACCCGCAGGATGTCCGCCATCACGTCCTGGTAGCCCACCCGGTGCGGCCGGGTGCGCGGCTCGGCGCCGCCCGCGTGGGTGCAGACCAGCCCGACGTCGTGGCGCGCGGCCACCTCGGCCAGCCGCGGGTCCACCCCGCCCCAGGCGTCGTTCAGCAGGTCCGCGCCCACCTCGCAGACCGCCTCGCCGACCTCGTGCCGCCAGGTGTCCACGCTGATCACGGCCTCCGGGTGGCGCTTGCGCAGCTCCGCCACGAACGGCACCGTGCGCCGCAGCTCCTCCTCGACGGTGACCTCGTCGCCCGGCCCCGCCTTCACCCCGCCGATGTCCAGGATCGCCGCACCCTCGGCCATCGCCCGGTCCGCGGCGGCGAACGCCGCCTCGTCGGCGAAGGTGGCCCCCTTGTCGAAGAAGGAGTCCGGGGTGCGGTTGACGATCGCCATGATCACCAGCTCGTCGTCGGCGAATTCCCGAGGTCCCAGACGCAGTGCCACCGATGTCTCCTCCACAGCTGCTGCGGGTGCGATGATGGCCCCCGGCCTACCGGGAACCATGATCCCACTTGTACCGAGGCCGGCCGGGAAGTCGGGAGGACAGCTCGTGTTCTGGGTGATCGTGGTGGCCATGGCCGTGGTGGTCGGCGGCGCCGCGCTGGTGGCGCTGGGCGGGGGCGGCTCACTGCCGGAGGCGGTGCACGACCGGATCGCGGCGCGGCTTCCGCAGGACCGTCCGCTCAGCCGGGACGACGTGGACGGGATCCGGCTGCCGATGGCCGTGCGCGGCTACCGGATGGACGAGGTGGACGACGTCCTCGACCGCCTCGGCGCCGAACTCGCCTACCGGGACTCCCGGATCGCCGAGCTGGAGGCGGCCGCCACGCTGCGCGGCGCGGTCGAGGCCGGCGGCCCGGACACGGGCGCCGAACCGCTGCCCGGCCTGGAGGAGTTCGCCAGGGTGGTCGAGCCGGTGGCGACCCTCACCAAGGAGCCCGAGGACGCGAAGCCGGTGCAGGAGCAGTGAGCGAACCGCTCGCCGAGCCCGCCGCGCAGTCGCCCGCCCAGGCGCCCGTGCAGGGGTCCGCGGAGCCGTCCGACGGCGCCGTGCTCGGCCCGGACGGCCTGCGCCGCTGCGCCTGGGGCGATTCGGCCGACGACTACCGGGTCTACCACGACACCGAGTGGGGCCGCCCGGTGCACGGCGACGACGCCCTGTTCGAGCGGGTCTGCCTGGAGGCCTTCCAGTCCGGGCTGTCCTGGATCACCATCCTGCGGCGCCGGGAGGGCTTCCGGGCCGCGTTCGCCGGCTTCGAGATCGCCAAGGTGGCCGAGTACGGCCCGGCCGACGTCGAGCGGCTGCTCACCGACACCGGCATCATCCGCAACCGCGCCAAGATCGAGGCGTCCATCGCCAACGCCAAGGTCGCGCGTGACCTCGACGGTGGCCTGGACGCCCTGATCTGGCGGTTCGCCGGCGACCCGGACCGGCCGGCCCCCCGCGCGCTGAGCGAGGTGCCGGCCGTCACGCCCGAGTCGACGGCACTGGCGAAGGCGCTGAAGAAGGAGGGCTTCCGCTTCGTCGGCCCGACCACCGCCTACGCGCTGATGCAGGCCTGCGGCCTGGTCGACGACCACCTGGCGGACTGCCACGTCCGCACCGCCCTCGACCCGCGCTAGGCCCTGTCCTGGGCCCTGTCCGGCCCCGGGGCTTGACGGACCCTAAGCCCGGCCCTAGCGCCCCAGGTACTTCGGCTTCTCCTTGGCGATGAAGGCGCGGACCGCGATCCGGTGGTCCTCGCTGTCGCCCGCCAGGGTCTGCAGCTCGTCCTCCTTGTCGAGCAGCTCACTCAGCGTGTGCGCGGCGCCGTAGGCCAGCGACTCCTTGATGGCGCCGAAGGCCACCGTCGGGCCCTCGGCCAGCTCCTTGGCGAACACCCGGGCGGTGGCGGCCAGCTCGGCGGCCGGCACCACCTTGGTGGCCAGGCCCAGCTCCATCGCCTCGGTGGCCTTCACGGTGCGCGGCAGCATCAGCAGCTCGGTCGCCTTGGCGTGCCCGACCAGCCGCGGCAGCGTCCAGGAGGCGCCCGAGTCGGCGGTCAGCGCGATCCCGGCGAAGGCCGTGTTGAAGCCCGCCGTGTCCGCGACGATCCGGAAGTCGCAGGCGAAGGCCAGCGAGGCGCCAGCCCCTGCCGCAACCCCGCCGACCGCCGCGACGGTCGGCTTGCGCATGCCCGCCAGCGCCCGCACCAGCGGGTTGTAGTGCTCGGCGACGGTCTTCAGCGCGCCCTCGCCGGTCTCCTCGGCCCGCTTGAGCAGGCCCAGGTGCTCCTTGAGGTCCTGCCCGACGCAGAACGCCCGCTCGCCCGCGCCGGTGAGCAGCACGGCCCGGACCGCGGGGTCCTCGGCGGCGGCCGCCACGGTGTCCCGCAGCGCCACCTTGGTCGCGACGTCCAGCGCGTTCATCGCCTCCGGGCGGTTGATGGTGATGACGGCCAGGCCGCCGTCCAGCTCGTAGAGCACGGAATCGGACATGGGCGAGGGCTCCCTAGTGATCGTCGTGGGGTCGGTCGTGTGTCAGGATGCCGGAGCGTACGGCCGGGTGGGGAGTGTGAGGTATCGCACCTTCCGGTGGCGTACGGAGCGCCGCCGCGCCGGGGCTTATGGCGGGAAATGTGGCGCTTGGGGGCGGTCCGGCCGTGGTTGCACCGAGAGTGATGTTGGTCATCAGGCCGTGGCATGCGGGATAATGGCTTCCGATCAATGCGTTCGATACCGGCGGTGGACGGACTGCCGGTGCGTAGCTGAGCGGTTGCAGGAAGGGGAACGAGCATGGCGGCCATGAAGCCGCGGACGGGTGACGGCCCGCTCGAAGTCACCAAAGAGGGGCGGGGCATCATCATGCGCGTTCCGCTCGAAGGCGGCGGACGCCTTGTGGTGGAGCTCACGCCTGACGAGGCCGACGCCCTCGGCGAGGCCCTGAAGAAGGCCTGCGGCTGACCGCAGCGGGTGCTCCCCATCTCCTGGAGATGTGCCACCGGGCCCGGGTACGACACCACGTCGACCCGGGCCCTTCGGGTTCCCGCCCCGGGCCTCGCACCCGGTGGCGCGGTGACTCGACGGGCCCCCGGGCTCGTCAGCGCTTGACCGCGCAGAGCAGCCCGTCGGAGACCGGCAGCAGCGCCGGCAGCAGCGACTCGCTCTCCCGCACGTCCCGGAGCAGGTCCCGGACGGCGTGCGTCGGCGGGTCCTGCACGTCCGGCTCGGTCAGCCGGCCCTCCTGGAAGACGCCCTCGAAGCAGACCATCCCGCCCGGCCGCAGCAGCCGCAGCGACTCCGCCAGGTACTCCCGCGACTCCGCCGGATCCCCGTCGCAGAACACCAGGTCGTACTGGCCGTCCGCCAGCCGGGGCAGTACGTCCAGCGCCCGGCCCGGTATGAACCGGGACCGGTTCGCCGCGAACCCGGCCGCCTGGTACGCCTCCCGGGCCAGCTGCTGGCGCACCGGCTCGGAGTCCACCGTGGTGAGCACGCCGTCCGGCCGCATCCCGCGCAGCAGATAGACCCCCGAGACGCCCGTCCCGGTGCCGATCTCGGCGACCGCCTTGGCGTCCAGCGCGGCCGCCAGCAGCCGCAGACAGGCCCCGCCGCCCGGCCCGATCGCCTTGATCCCGGTACGCGCCGCCTGCGCCCGGGCGTAGGTCAACACCGCGTCCTCGCCGACGAAGGTGTCGGAGAGGGCCACGCGCGCGGGCCCGAACTCGCTGATGGCTGCCTCTTTCGGAGCCCCGGGTGGCGGCCCGGTGCCGAGGGGATGTCGATATTTCCTGCCACAGATTACTGGCCGACCGGGAACCGCGTACGGCGGCGGGCCGTTGGTGGAACTGGGACCGGGTGAACGGACGCCTTTCGGATACCCCCGGGCACTTTTATCCGGGCTTGACGGGTGAGGTGGATATGGTGGTGGCCCTGCTGGGCAGAAGAGCCGACCGAGGAGGTGTGGCCGAGGGCGACGTCCCTGTGCGGCGGCACATCCGCGGCACCACGTCGGCCCGTACGCCGAAGCCCGTGATGAACCAGCCCGCGCACTCCACCCTGGACCAGTCGGCCGCCGCGACCGTGACGCCGGCCGCCGGTACCGCCGAGGCCCCCGCCGCCCTCGCGACCTTCACCGAGGGCCCCGACGCGCAGAGCTGGACTCCGCCCTCGTGGGAGGAGATCGTCGAGGCGCACAGCGCCCGCGTCTACCGCCTCGCCTACCGCCTGACGGGTAACCAGCACGACGCCGAGGACCTCACCCAGGAGGTCTTCGTCCGGGTCTTCCGCTCGCTGTCCACGTACACCCCCGGCACGTTCGAGGGCTGGCTGCACCGGATCACCACCAACCTCTTCCTGGACATGGTCCGCCGCCGCCAGCGCATCCGCTTCGACGCCCTGGGCGACGACGCCGCCGAGCGCCTGGCCAGCCGCGAGCCGAGCCCGGCCCAGCACTTCAGCGACACCCACTTCGACGCCGACGTCCAGCAGGCGCTGGACACCCTCGCGCCGGAGTTCCGCGCCGCCGTGGTGCTGTGCGACATCGAGGGCCTCTCCTACGAGGAGATCGCCGCGACCCTGGGCGTCAAGCTCGGCACCGTCCGCAGCCGCATCCACCGCGGCCGCTCCCACCTGCGCGCCGCGCTCAAGCACCGCGCCCCCGGCGCGGCCCCCGGCCGGGAGCGCCGGGGCGGCTCCGAGGAGCCGGTGCCGGTCGGCGCCGCCGCCGGTGAGGCGGGCGCGCCGGGCGGGCGTGGACGGAGGCGGTCGTGAGCGGAACCGGCCGGTCGGGACCGGGCCAGCCGGACGCCTCCAGCCGGGCCGCGGCCCGGCGGGGCGGCTGGGCGCTGCCCGGGCGCAGGGGCCACGACGGCCCGGACGCACCCCTGCTGCCCGCCGAGCCGCCGCCGGGTGAGCCGACGCTGCGCGCCGTGGCCGTACGGCCCGCCGAGCCCGTCGAGGAGCACCACCTCGGGGAGCGGCTCTCCTCCTTCGTCGACGGCGAACTCGGCCACGACTCGCGCGACCGCGTCCAGGCGCACCTGGCCACCTGTCCGCAGTGCCTCGCCGAGGCCGACGAGGGCCGCGCCGTCAAGCACCTGCTGACCCACACCGGCACCCCCGGCCCGTCCTCGGCGCTGATGGCCCGGCTGATGGCCGTCGGCACCCTCCAGGACGACCAGCTGCCGCCCGAGCGGCCCCACCGGGACGACGACGACCTGCCCGGCGGCGGGGTGGCCGCGAGCGGCACGCTCGGCGGCAGCCGGCTCAACGGCGGCTCCTTCGGCCGGGGCGCGGGCGCCTCCTTCGGCGCGGGCGCGCTCGGCGCCGACGCGCCGCTGCCGGGGGTCGACCCCAGGGCGTTCGGGCGCGGCGGCTCGGTGCTGCGCCCGCTGATGGGCCGCCGTACCGGCCGGCCCGCCGGGCCCGCCCAGCCGCAGCCCCGGCCCGCCGCCGCGTCGACCGGGCTCGCCATGGTCCGGCAGAGCGCGCCGCGCGGGCGCCGGTTCGTCTTCGCCGCCGCCGGGGCCTTCTCGGTCGCCGCGGTGACGCTCGGCGGGGTCGGCTCCTTCGCGGCCCAGAACGGCGAGCAGCAGGGCACCTCGGTCAGCCCGGTCGGCGACACCGGCCGCGGCGGCGGACACGTCCCGATGAACGCCCAGGTCCCGGTGGACTTCCCGGTCCGCCCGGTGGCGGCCACCCGCAGCGCGTTCCCGCCCTACGACGGGTCGTACCGCACCCCGAGCACCGGCATCGCCGGGCTGCACCACGAGAACCGCTAGAGCCTGTCTTCCGGGTCGAGGGAGAGGCCCTGGAGGGCTCCTCGCCCACCGGTCGGGACGGCCTTGATCATCGGCGGGTCTTCACCACGGCTTCATCACACCGTGGGGTACGAAACCGCTGGTGGCCATTACCCTGTAGGAACCGTCGTCCGCCGAGCTAGGGAGTTTGGGTGTTCAGCGACGTAGGCGCCCTGGAGATCCTGACCCTGGTCATCATGGCCATCGTCATCTTCGGCCCGGACAAGCTCCCGAAGATGATCCAGGACACGATGGGCTTCATCCGGAAGGTCCGGGCCTTCGCCGACGACGCGAAGGCGGACATCCGCAGCGAACTCGGTCCCGAGTTCAAGGACTTCGAGTTCGAGGACCTCCACCCCAAGACGTTCGTCCGCAAGCAGCTCATGGGCGGCCAGGAGGACCCGCTGGGCCTCAAGGAGATGCGGGACAGCCTGGACATCCGGTCGGTGCTGGACGACAAGCCGGCCGCCACCGTGAACGGCCGGTCCGGCACGGTGAGCATGGACAAGTCCGGTGTCCCGGCCCCGGCGGCCGCCGCCTCCGGCGCCCCGCTGCAGCCCGGCGAGCGCCCCCCGTTCGACCCGGACGCCACCTGATCCCACGTCGTCGCGACGACGCCACCGCCCCGCCCGGCCGCACGGCTGGCCGGGGCGGTGGCGTGTCCGCCGCTATTGTGCTGATTGTTCCCGCTGTGCCGTCTGTCACTTTCCGGTCCGTTCCGGACCGAAGACGCCCGGCGGGGACGCCGGGGTGCGCCACGATGGGAGCGCGCCACGGCAGGCAAACGTGCGTTGAGGAGGTCCGGGGATGGACGCGACGAGTCATGCGGTGGGGACGGCGACGGCCGGTGGCCCGATGGTCGGCGGGCAGGCCGGCCCGGCCGACCCGCTGGTGCCCTACCTGTCGGCGGACTTCCCCTGGTACGGCCTGGACGACGGCTGGACCGGCCGCCGCTACCTGATGCAGGCCGGCGCGGGCGGTCCGCGCTCCGGGGCGGGCGGCAGCGTCGACTACGGCACCCTCGGCCACGGCGAGGAGCCGGCCAGGCACTACGAGCCGCGCGACGTGCGCAGGTTCGCCGTGGTCGTCACGGTGGCCCGCCGGGACAGCCGGCGCAGCGCCGACAACACCGGCACGCTGGAGGCCACCTCGGCGTCCTCCGCCGCCTGGCTGGCCGGCTCCGGCCTGCTCGCCGCCACCTGGCCGGGCCAGCTGGACCGGGCGCTGCGCCAGGACTGGCTGGACCAGCAGAGCTCGCTCGCCTGGGACCTCGCCGACGACCTGGCCGGCCCCGGCTGGTCCACCCTTAGCCTCCCGGTGAACGGCCTGCCGCAGCCCTTCCGCTACCGCGAGTCCGAGTACGGCTGGGTCCTGGCCGGCGAGGCCCCCGGCGTCCTCCTCGGCGCCTTCGGCCGCGGCGTCAGCGCCTACGGAGCCGGCTTCTCCACCGTCCCCGACCTCTCGGCCTACACCCGGCCATAGCCCGCCCGGGCCCGGCCCCGCGGCGCCCGGGCGCAAACGCCGACGGGCCGGGCGTACCCGCCCGGCCCGTCCGACGACCGCAGGATCAGAACTTGTTCTTCGGGGTGAGGCCGAGGGAGAGGCCGGAGAGGCCGCGCTGGCGGCCGCCGAGCTTGCCGGCGACGGCGCGCAGGGCGGCGCCGGCGGGGGAGTCGGGGGCGGCCAGGACGACCGGGCGGCCGTCGTCGCCGCCCTCGCGCAGGCGGACGTCGATCGGGATCGAGCCGAGCACCGGCACGGTGGCGCCGACGGTGCGGGTGAGGGCCTCGGCGACGGTCTGGCCGCCGCCGGTGCCGAACACGTCGATGACCTCGTCGCAGTGCGGACAGGGCATGCCGGCCATGTTCTCGATCACGCCGACGATCTTCTGGTGGGTCTGCACCGCGATGGTGCCGGCCCGCTCGGCCACCTCGGCGGCGGCCATCTGCGGGGTGGTGACGATCAGGATCTCCGCGTTGGGGACCAGCTGGGCCACCGAGATCGCGATGTCGCCGGTGCCGGGCGGCAGGTCCAGCAGCAGGACGTCCAGGTCGCCCCAGTAGACGTCGGCCAGGAACTGCTGCAGCGCGCGGTGCAGCATCGGGCCGCGCCAGACGACCGGGGCGTTGCCGGGGGTGAACATGCCGATCGAGATGACCTTCACGCCGTTCGCCTGGGGCGGCATGATCATGTCCTGGACCTGGGTCGGCCGGCCCTCGACGCCCAGCATGCGCGGCACGCTGTGGCCGTAGATGTCGGCGTCCACCACGGCGACCTTCAGACCGTCCGCGGCCATCGCCGCCGCGAGGTTGACCGTCACCGAGGACTTGCCGACGCCGCCCTTGCCGGAGGCGACGGCGTAGACGCGGGTCAGCGTGCCGGGCTTGGCGAACGGGATCTCCCGCTCGGGGGCGCCGCCGCGCAGCAGCTGGGAGAGCTCCTTGCGCTGCTCGTCGCTCATCACGTCGAGCTCGACCTCGACGCCGGTCACCCCGGGGATCCTGCCGACCGCCTCGGTCACCCGGGTGACGATGGTGTCGCGCATCGGACAGCCCGAGACGGTCAGGTAGACCGCGACGCGCACCGCGCCGCCCTCGGCGATCTCGACCGATTTCACCATGCCGATCTCGGTGATCGGGCGGTTGATCTCCGGGTCGTTCACAGTCGCCAGCGCCTGGCGTACGGAGTCCTCCGTGACGCCGGCCGCGACCTCTGTCTCGTTGGCCATGCCTTGATGGTACGGCGCTGGCGGTGCCCCTTAACCCGTCGGTAGCGTGCCGAGGGTCACAGCGCCTCGGAGGTCTCCCGGCGCTCGTCGATCTCCCTGAGCAGGGCCTGGAGTTCGGAGCGGATGCCGCTCAGCTCAGAGGCGATGAAGGCGCGGGTCGCGACCTCGCCGAGACCCTGCCGCAGCGCGGCCACCTCGCGGGTCAGGTACTCGGTGTCGGCGATGTTGCGGTCGCTGCGGGCGCGGTCCTGCTCCATGTTGACGCGGTCCCGGTCGTCCTGGCGGTTCTGCGCGAGCAGGATCAGCGGGGCCGCGTACGAGGCCTGCAGCGAGAGCATCAGGGTGAGGAAGATGAACGGGTAGTCGTCGAAGTGCACCTCGTCCGGCAGCACGGTGTTCCAGCCGACCCAGGCGACCACCACGATCGTCATCCAGACGATGAACCGCCCGGTGCCGAGGAAGCGCGCGATCCGCTCGGAGAGCTTGCCGAACGCCTCCGGGTCGTAGGCGGGCAGGGTGATCAGGCCGGGGCGGGCGGTGCGAGGCTGGTCGAGCCGGGCGCGGGCGGGGCCGGCGGCGACGGCCTCGGCGCGCTGGACGCGACCGCCCTCGCGGGCCCGCAGTTCGCGCAGTTCGCGCAGCTGGCGGAGCTGGCGCAGCTCGCCCTGCAGGCGCTGGCGGGGGGAGTCGTCCCGTCGGCCCTTGCGGTCAGCGTCCACCGGCCACCTCTCTCTCGTCGTCCAGTCCGTGCAGGGCGGCCTCGCGCCAGTCGTCGGGCAGCAGGTGGTCGAGCACGTCGTCGACGGTCACCGCGCCGAGCAGGTGGTCGGCCTCGTCGACGACCGGAGCGGCGACCATGTTGTACGTGGCCAGGTAGCTGGTGATCAGCGGCAGCGGGGTGTTCGGCGGCAGCGGGTCCAGGTCGTCGTCCACCAGCGAGCCGACCAGGGTGTACGGGGGTTCGCGCAGCAGCCGCTGGAAGTGCACGGTGCCCAGGTACTTGCCGGTCGGGGTCTCGTTCGGCGGGCGGCAGACGAAGATCTGCGCGGCCAGCGCCGGCTTGTGGTCGGAGACCCGGACCCGGGCGAGCGCCTCGGCGACGGTGGCGTCCGGCTCCAGCACGATCGGCTCGGTGGTCATCAGGCCGCCGGCGGTGTCCTCCTCGTAGGTCAGCAGGCGGCGGACCGGCTCGGCCTCGTCCGGCTCCATCAGCTGGAGCAGCCGCTCGGCCTCCTCGCCGGGCAGTTCGGAGAGCAGGTCGGCGGCGTCGTCCGGGTCCATCGCCTCCAGGACGTCGGCGGCGCGCTCGTCCTTCAGCTTGCCGATGATCTCGACCTGGTCGTCCTCGGGCAGCTCCTCCAGGACGTCGGCGAGCCGTTCGTCGTCGAGCGCGGCGGCCACCTCGGCGCGGCGCTTGGCGGAGAGGTGGTGCATGACGTTGGCGAGGTCGGCCGGGCGGAGCTGGTCGAAGGTGGCCAGCAGGTTGGCGGCGCCCTGGTCCTCCTCGCGGAGGGCGAAGCCGGTGACGGCCTTCCAGTCCAGGGTGAGCGTCTCGCCCCGGGACTTGCGCAGCCGGCCGGGCCGGCCGACCTGGACGAAGACCTTGCTGATCTCCCACTCGCGCAGCCGGGTCTGCACCATCGCGATGTCCAGGACGGTGACGTCCTCGTCGGTCTTCACCCGGGTGACGGTGCGGTCGAGCAGTTCGCCGAGGACGAGGGTCTCGGACGGGCGCTGCTCGAAGCGCCGCATGTTGATCACCCCGGTGGTGAGCACCTGACCGGATTCAAGGCTGGTCACCCTGGTCATCGGCAGGAAGATCCGGCGCCGGCCGACCACCTCGGCCACCAGCCCGAGCACCCGGGGCGGGCGCCCGCCCAGGCGCAGCGAGACGACCACGTCGCGGACCCGGCCGACCTGGTCGCCGTTCGGGTCGAAGACGGCGACGCCGGAGAGGTGCGAGATGAAGACCCGGGTGCCTGGCCCTGCCATGGACTCCCTCGACTCGCTCGATGCCCGACGGACGGGCGCGAGCGGGCGCGCCCCGCGGCCAAGGCTACCCGCGCACCCCTGGCCCGGCCCGGTGAGCCGCGGCCGTGCGGCGGGCCGCGGAGCGCCGCCCGGGGAGCCCCTGACCGGGCCGCCGGCCTGCACGGGAGGCCGGTCGGTCCGATGCCGTGGGCGCCCGGGAGGAGGGAGGTGAAGAGCTACTTGGCCGAGGAGGCGCCCTGGCCCTTGCGGCGCTTGAAGAGCAGCCTGGGCAGGCCGGCCGGGATCGGCAGGCGTGTGGTGGCGGCGGTGGGCATCGGGGCGGCGGCGTGCGAGCCGTCCGGCATGGCGCCCGGGTGCTCGGTGAGCGCGCCGACCGGCTCCAGCCGCAGCACCCGGCACTCGCGGGCCCAGCGGTCGGCGATGGTGTCGGTGTCGGGCGCGTTCAGCCGCTTGCCCTTGAGCTCCTCGACCGCGCCGAGCCAGGCCTCGCTCTGCGGGGCCGGCTCGCAGACCCGGGCCGACCAGCCGGTCAGCCGGCCGCCCTTGTCCTTGCTGCGGACGGTCACCACCGCGCCCGCGCCGGCGGTGAGCCCGTGCAGCGGCTGTTCGGCGCCGTCGCCGACCACCACCACCGCGCCGTCGTGCCAGGCGTGCCAGAGCGCCCGGCTCTGCTCCTGACCGTCCGCGCGCACCCAGAGCAGGCCGGACTTCTTCGCGGCCTCCTCCAACAGGGCCCGGTCGAGGAAGTCGTCGGCGGTCGCGGCTGCGGCAGGCGTACGGTCCATGGCCGACAGCGTACGGCCTGCGGCGTCCACCGGGTGTCTCACCCGGCGGGCGACAGTTCCATGGCGGCAGCACGGGCCTTACCTTAGGAGCGGCCGGATCAACTCCGAGCCGGACCCGTCCCGAACCAGCCGGACCCACCCCGATCCATGAGGAGTGCCGTGCCCGCCGCCAGGCCCGAGACCGCCGCCCCCGACCGTCCCGCCCCGGGCCGGACCGACGCGGCCGCCCCGCACCCGCTCCCCAGGGTCGACCTGCTGCTGCTCGCGGTCTCCGTCTCCGGCATCTCGCTCTCCGCACCGCTGATCAGCGCCACCGCCGCGCCCGCCCTGGCGATCGCGTTCTGGCGCAACGTGATGTCGGTCGGCGTGCTCGGCCCGTACGCGCTGCTGCGCCATCGCGGCGAGCTGCGCGGGATCGGCCGGCGGGCGCTGCTGCTGGCGATCGCGGCCGGGGTGCTGCTCGCCGCCCACTTCGCGCTCTGGATGCCGAGCCTGCGGATGACGTCGGTGGCCTCGGCGACCGCGCTGGTCACCACCACCCCGCTCTGGACCATCCTGCTGATGCGGCTGCTCGGGGTCCGGGCACCGCGCCTGGTCTGGCTCGGGACGGGCGTGGCCTTCGCCGGCGTGCTGGTGCTCACCGGGGTGGATCTCTCGCTCTCGCCGCGCGCCCTGCTCGGCGACGCGCTGGCGCTCGGCGCGGGCCTCGCCGCGGCCGGCTACATGCTGCTGGGCGCGGAGGTCCGCAGGACCGTCAGCACCACCGCGTACACCCTGGTCTGCTACGCCACCACGGCGGTGGTGCTGCTGGCGGTCTGCCTGGTGGCCGGCACCCCGATGTCCGGCTGGCCGGCCTCGGTGTGGTGGCAGATCGTGCTGCTGATGGTCACCGCGCAGCTGCTCGGGCACTCGCTGAGCAACCGGGTGGTGCGGACCCTGGGCGCGTCCGTCACCTCCACCGCGATCCTGCTGGAGACGCCGGGCGCCGCGCTGATCGCAGCGCTCTGGCTGGGCCAGTGGCCGCCCGCGGCGGCCTACCCGGCCGTGGTGCTGATCCTGCTCGGACTGGTCCTGGTGGCCCGCGGCGGCCGCCGCCCGGACGCCGCCTGAGGCCGGGGCCGGTACCGCGGGCGGCGACCGGCCCGCCGGGACCGGCCCGCCTGGGGGCTCAGAGCCAGCCGTTGCGCCGGAAGCCCCGGTACATCCCGATGCAGATCAGCACCACGCTGCCGAGCACCATCGGGTAGCCGTACCTGTGGTGCAGCTCCGGCATGTAGTCGAAGTTCATGCCGTAGACGCCGGTGATCATGGTGGGCACCGCGAAGATCGCCGCCCAGGCGGTGATCTTGCGCATGTCCTCGTTCTGCGCCACCGACACCTGCGCCAGATTCGCCTGGAGCAGCGAGTTCAGCAGCTCGTCGAAGCCGTGCACCTGCTCGGTGACCCGGGCCAGGTGGTCGGCGACGTCCCGGAAGTACTTCTGGATGTCCGGGTCGACCAGCCGCTGGAGCGGCTCGGAGAGCTGCTGCATCGGCCGCAGCAGCGGCGCCACCGCGCGCTTGAACTCCAGTACCTCGCGCTTGAGCTGGTACACCCGGCCGACGTCGGTGCCGCGGCCGCCCTTGTTGGAGAAGACGTCGAACTCGATCTCGTCCACGTCGGTCTGCAGCCGGTCGGCGACCAGCAGGTAGTTGTCCACCACCTGGTCGGCGATGGCGTGCAGCACCGCGGACGGGCCCTTGGCGAGCAGCCCGGAGCCGTCCGCGTCGGCCTCCAGCCGGTGGCGCAGCTCCTGCAGCGAACTGTGCCCGCCGTGCCGGACGGTGATGACGAAGTCCCGCCCGGCGAAGACCATCAGCTCGCCGGTCTCGACCACCTCGCTGGTCGGGGTGAGCTGGTCGTGCTCGACGTAGCGGATCGTCTTGAAGACGGCGAACAGCACGTCGTCGTAGCGCTCGACCTTGGGCCGCTGGTGCGCGTGCACCGCGTCCTCGACCGCCAGCGGGTGCAGTCCGAAGCGCTGGGCGATGCCCTCGAACTCGGCCTCGGTGGGCTCGTGCAGCCCGATCCAGCTGAACGATCCCGCACCGTCCGGCAGTTGCTGCGAGGCCCGGACCTGACGGGCCGCCTCACGCGGGCTGCACGTCTCACCGTGCCGCTTGCCGTGCCGGTAGACGGCGCAGTCCACCACCGCCGAGACGGACTGGCCCGGGTGGATCGAGTCGAACAGGCCGGCCGCCGAACGGCGGCGGTTGGTGCGGACGGCTGCGCGCAGGCTGTTGATCATCGACATGGCAGGCTCCCTGGGGCAGGAGCCGCCGCACGGCGGCACGGTGGCGGGTGGCCGTGGTGCGACGGCATGGAACACCGGTGGAATGGCGCCTGCGGTCGGTCCTCGGCCTTGCTGGGGCACGCGCTGGAACGACCGGACGCCGGTGAGGGTGCTCTCCCGGCCGACTCGACACTGCCTCGGTCGCCTCGGCGGACGCGGCTGATTCAGCTGCTACTGCTGTTGTTTCAGCCTGCGTGGCGAGGGGTACGGGGAAGGCGTCCGGGCCGGGTAGAGCTGCCGGTACTGCATGGTCGGCTGGTATCCACCGCAACCACCTCCTTCGCGCCGCTGCCCCGGGGGTAGAAGCATCCCCGGTGGCCAGTCGCTCACACTAACATCTGACCGGCCCTCGCCGCTGGGGTGTCCGCGGGCCGGGCCCCCGCGGCGGGTTACGCTCACCGGCATGGCGCACGACTTCCCGCTCTTCGGCGATCCCTCCGGCGGCTCCTCCGACCTCTCCCGGACGGCGGTCCTGGCCGCCGTGGAGGCCCGGCTGCTGACCACCTTCGGCGAGCCGGGTGGCCGCGCCGCGGTGACCTTCCTCGGCGCGGACCGGATCGAGGTGCTGCGCTTCGGCCCGGACGCCGACGGCCTGGTCCGCTACGCGACGCTCGGGATGTCCGCCGCGCCGATGGCCGACCCGACCGCACCGGTCGCCGACCAGGTGCGCGGGCCGCGCGCGGAACTGCTGCTGACGGTCCGTGGGGGACGCGACAGCGTGCTCCGGACGCTGGCCACCTTTGCCGCGACCCCGCAGGTGGAGGGCCTGGTACTGGCCCCCGGCGGCTCCCTCGACCTCGGCGCCCCGCTCTGGGACGGCGCGCCGTTCACCTCCGTGCTGGCCGCCGAACCCGGTGGTCTGGTGGCCGACCTGGAGCTGGACGAGCCCGCCGACCCGGTGCGCTTCCTGCCGCTGCTGCCGATGACGCCCAACGAGGCGGGCTGGAAGCGGGTGCACGGCGCGGCCGCGCTGGAGGAGCGCTGGCTGAAGCACGGCACGGACCTGCGCGACCCGGACCGCCGCGGGGTACCGCTGGACTGACGCTCGCTCAGGGGCGCGCGGTGCGGCGGCCGCACCGCCGCACGCACCGGTACGCCCGCGCGCGGGACGGGCCGGGCTCAGCCCCCGATCGGCTGCGCGCCGGTCGCCTGGGCCAGCAGCGCCTCGTACACCGCCGGATCGGTGGTGTGCTCGCCGAGCCGGACGGTCTTGCGGCCGCCGTGGTAGTCGCTGGACCCGGTGGTCAGCAGCCCCAACTCGGCGGCCAGCCCGCGCAGTCGCTCCCGGGTGGGCTCGTCGTGGTCGATGTGGTCGACCTCCAGCGCCGCCAGCCCGGCCGCCGCCAGCTCGGCGATCACCTGCTCGGAGACGGTCCGGCCGCGCTTGACGGCGCCCGGGTGGGCGAAGACGGGCACCCCGCCGGCCGCCCGGACCAGCCGGACCGCCTCGACGGGGTCGGTCTCGTGCTTGCGGACGTCCGCCCGGCCGCCGTTGGCCAGCCAGTCGGCGGTGAAGGCGTCCGAGACGGTGGCCACCACGCCCGCCTCGACCAGGGCGCTGGCGATGTGCGGCCGGCCCACCGAGCCGGTGCCGGCGATCCGCTCGACCTGCTCCCAGCTGATGTCGGCGCCGAGCTCGCGGCAGCGCTCGACGACCGCCCGGCCGCGCCGGAACCGGTCGGTGCGCACCAGCTCGCGCTCGCGCGCGAAGCCGGGCTCGGCCGGGTCGAACAGGTACGCCAGCAGGTGCATGCTGACGCCCTCCACCACGCAGGACAGCTCGGCGCCCGGGACGAGGGTCAGCCGGGTGCCGACGGGCAGCGCGTGCACCGCCTCGGCGGCCTCGGCGTGGCCGGACACGGTGTCGTGGTCGGTGAGCGCCACCACGTCCAGTCCCGCGGCGACGGCGGCCGAGACCAGCTCGGCCGGGCTGTCGGTGCCGTCGGAGGCGTTGCTGTGGGCGTGCAGGTCGATGCGCACGGGGCGGGCTCCTGGAGGTGGGCGCTCGGGATGCCGCCCAGAATAGTCCGCCGCCCCGTCCGCCCGGGGGCCGCGCCTCAGGGCCCGTCAGACACCCCGGCCGGACAGCGCCCAGGACAGCGCCCAGACAGGGCTTAGAGCAGGGCCTACCCGAACAGACGGGGGGAGACCGCCCCGCAGGGCAGCAGGTCGAGCTCGGCGCCGGCCTCCCGCAGGTCGGTGAGCACCAGCTCGTCGTACATCACCAGCGCGGACTGCTCCGGCCAGGCCACCGCCCAGAGCCAGAGCCCCCGGGCCTCGCCGACGAACACCGCGCGGTCGGCCGGGGCGTCCGGGACGTGGAACATCGGCGTGGGCCGGCCGGCCGCCATCAGCTTGGCGTCGGCGGGCTTGTAGAGCGAGACGGACTCGCCCGGATCCGGCCCGTTGAGCCCCGCGTAGCGGGCCCCGAGCCCGACCCCCAGCTCCTCGGCGACCAGCACCAGCTCGCCGAACCCGCCGAGCGGCGCCGGGCCCGCGCAGGCCACGGCGGTGGCGCGGGCGCCGGAGACATCGTCACCGACGTGTGCGATCCCGGTGTAGAGCCAGCCCACCGGGAGCGGCCAGGGCAGCCAGACGGGGACCTGCGAGCGGGCGACGGCCACGCCGAGCGCCTCGACGCTCGGGGGCAGCACGGGCTGCATCGGGTGCACGGCTCCGTGCTGGTCGCACTGCCAGGTGTCGGAGAACAGACCGGGGGCGCGGACCCGGCCGGCGCACCTCGGACAGCTTGGCTCGCCCCTCATAGCCGACAACGCTCCTCCCTCCGGACCGCCGCGTCAAGGACGATCACCCGTACGGAGGGCTCGGCGGGACCTGTCGGTGGCGGGCGCCCGGCCCGCGCGGTGTGGGCGCGTTGCGGGCGACTCCGCTAGGAAATGTCCAGTCGGGGGCGGCGGCAAACGTCGGCGGCCGCGGGGGCCGACGGAGGCGGACACACGGACTGACGCCCCGTCATCGGCGAGTGCGGTGGCGGGGCGTCAGTCCGGTATCGGAACGTCGGGGTCGGACGTTCCCGGCTCGTCGTCGGCGGGTGAGCCCTCCTGGGCGGAGGCGCCGCACCGGGTCAGACGGTCGGGCACGGGCGGATCAGCAGGCGTTCGCCGGTGCGGGCGGCGGCCTGGACGAGCTCGCGGACGGTTTCGGCGTCGGCGATCAGTCGGTCGATGGCGTTTCCGTTGGTGTCGTCGAGTCGAAGGATTTCAAAGCGCATGGGCCTGTCCTTTCCTGGCCCCGTCGGGCGGGGCGGTCGCGGCTGAGTCGGTATCAGCCCTCGTGGGGTCTGTCGGGTCGAGCGGAGAACGGCCGGCTCGAAGGTCTGCTGCGGCAAAGGGCTCCCCCCTGCTTGCCAGGTGCTGCTCGTGTCGCTGGTGCTGCATGGACCACGGTGTCGTGGTGCTGCTACCGGGCCGTTGCCCGTCCGTAAAGTCCTGGTTTCGGCCGATAGACGATGACGTCGATGGCGACGATGATTCCCAGACAGAATCAAATATTACCGCAACTAACGACTTTTGTCCCGCGTCGACGCCGGTGGGCCCGGCGGGACGCGCTACGAGCGGGCCCAGAAACCGGCCAGGGCGGCGGCCGTGGCGGCCGGCTGCTCGGCGTTGGGGGAGTGCCCGGCGTCCTCGACCACCACGCGCTCGGCGCCCAGCCGCAGCGCCATGGCGGTCTGCTCGGGCACCGGCCAGGCGTAGTCCCGAACCCCGGAGAGCACCAGCACGGGCAGCGCCGCGGCGGCCGTGGCGGCGGCCAGCTCCTCGACCCGGTCGGGTGCGGCGATCAGATGGCCGCCGGTGGTGGCGAGCGACTGCGGGACGTTGGCCACCCAGCGCTGGTGCAGGAACCGCGCGACCTCGGCGGACGGACGCCTCGCCGGATCGCCGGAGCCCTCCTCCATCTGCTGGAGCACCTGCCAGATCTCCTCCAGGCTCATCGTCGGCAGCACGTCGATCAGCAGCTTGGTCCGGGCGGCCTCGGACGGTTCGATCGCACCCGGCCCGGTGGACATCAGGGTCAGCGAGCGCCACGGCAGCGGGCCGTCCGCGGCCGCCGTCAGAACGGCCTCGCGGACCACCTGGCCGCCGAAGGAGTGCCCGAGCAGGTGCAGCGGGGTGTCGCCGTCGGCGAGCGCCTCGGACAGCGCCCGGACGTCCGCGCCCAGCTCCCCGACGGCGTACGCCCCGGGGTCGTCCGGTCCGCCGGTCTCGTGCTGGCCGCGCTGGTCGACCGCCGTCACCCGGTAGCCGGCCGCCGCGAGCGGCTCCAGCAGGGCGATGAAGTCCTCCTTGCTGCCGGTGAACCCGGGCACCAGCAGGACGCTCCCGCGCACCGCCCCGGCGGGCTCGGCCCGCAGCGCGGCGAACCCGCCCCGGGCGGTCGGCAGCCGCAGTGCGTGCGCACAACTGGGGAGGGTGAGGAACGGCGGGGTGCTCATGGGCGGTCTCCTCCGGAGGTTCGGCGGCCGGCCCCGGGGTGACCGGTCGGTAACCCCGAGCGTAGTGCGGCGCCCGCGGCCGGTGCGGGAAAAGCCGAGGGGGCGGCGGGTCCGGTCCGGACCCGCCGCCCCCTCGGGCGTTCGCTCAGCTCTCCGGGGTGGCCTCGCCGGCGGCGGCCGGACGGCGGCTGCGGGTGCGGCGGCGCGGGGCGGCGGCCTCGGCCGGGGCGTCCCCGGTGCCCTGCGGTGCGGCCTCGGCGGTCGGCTCGGCCTTCGCCTTGGCCCGGCTGCGGGTGCGCGGCCTGCTCGCCGGCTTCTCCGCGGCCTCCACCGCGTCGGCGGCGGGAGCCTCCACGGGGGCCTCGGCCACCGCGGTGGCCGCGCCCTCGCCGGCGGCGCCGCGCGGACGACGGCGACGGCGGCGCGGAGCGGCCTCGCCCTCGACGGCGGGCGCGCCGGCCTCGACGGCCACGGCCGCCTCGGCGGGCGACTCGACCACGGCCGCGTCCGCGACCGTCTCACCGGCGCGGGTGCGACGGCGCTCGCGGGAGCGGCGGGCCGGCTTCTCCTCGGCGGCCTCGACCGGGGCGTCGGCAGGCCGGCCGGAGCCGCCCCGCGCCGCGCCGCGGCCGCCCCGGGCGCCGCCGGCCGAGCGCGAACCGCGCCCGCCGGTCTCGCCGAGGTCCTCGACCGCCTCCGCGCCGAGCCCGGCGCGGGTGCGCTCCGAGCGCGGCAGCACACCGGTGGTGCCCGGGGCGATCTTCAGCAGCTCGTACAGGTGCGCCGAGGTGGAGTAGGTCTCCTCCGGCTCGTTGAACTTGAGGTCCAGCGCCTTGTTGATCAGCTGCCAGCGCGGGATGTCGTCCCAGTCCACCAGCGTCACGGCGGTGCCGGACGCGCCGGCCCGGCCGGTGCGGCCGATCCGGTGCAGGTAGGTCTTCTCGTCCTCGGGGCACTGGTAGTTGATGACGTGCGTCACGCCCTCGACGTCGATGCCGCGGGCCGCGACGTCGGTGCAGACCAGCACGTCGACCTTGCCGCTGCGGAAGGCTCGCAGCGCCTGCTCGCGGGCGCCCTGGCCGAGGTCGCCGTGCACCGCGCCGGCCGCGAAGCCGCGCTGGGTGAGCTGGTCGGAGACGTCGGCCGCGGTGCGCTTGGTGCGGCAGAAGATCATCGCCAGACCGCGGCCCTCGGCCTGCAGGATGCGCGAGACCATCTCCACCTTGTCGAGCGAGTGCGCCCGGAAGATGTGCTGGGTGGTGTTGGCCACCGTGTGGCCGGTGTCGTCCGGCGCGGCGGCCCGGATGTGGGTCGGCTGGCTCATGTACCGGCGGGCGAGGCTGATGACCTGGCCCGGCATGGTCGCCGAGAACAGCAGGGTCTGCCGCTTGGCCGGCAGCATCGTGATGATCTTCTCGACGTCGGGCAGGAAGCCCAGGTCGAGCATCTCGTCGGCCTCGTCGAGGACCAGCGCGCGGACCTTCGACAGGTCCAGCTTGCGCTGCCCCGCGAGGTCGAGCAGGCGGCCCGGGGTGCCGACGATGATGTCGACGCCCTTCTTGAGCGCCTCGACCTGCGGCTCGTACGCGCGGCCGCCGTAGATCGCGAGCACGCGGACGTCGCGGACCTTGCCGGCCGTCTGCAGGTCGTTGGTGACCTGGGTGCACAGCTCGCGGGTCGGGACGACGATCAGCGCCTGCGGGCCGTCGGAGAGCTGGTCCTCGGTGGCCCGGCCGGCGTCGATGTCGGCCCGGACGACGACGCGCTCGATCAGCGGGAGGCCGAAACCAAGGGTCTTGCCGGTGCCGGTCTTGGCCTGGCCGATGACGTCGTGGCCGGTCAGCGCGACCGGGAGGGTCATCTCCTGGATGGGGAAGGGGTGGAGGATGCCGACGGCCTCAAGGGCCTCGGCGGTCTCCGGGAGGATCCCCAGATCCCGGAAAGTGGTCTTGGCGGGTTCAGCGGTGGTGGACAGGGTGCTGCCTCTTCCGTGTGGTGGGGCCGAGAGCGAGAGAGCGGCGGGCAGCCGCGCGGCTGCGTACGGGCCAGGGCCCTGAATACAGCTGCGCGGACGCACAACCGCGCCGGTCCCTGCGGCCGGCCGGTGGTTCGCGCGGCCCGGTGCGGGGCGCGTCGCCGGCGGCGTCGGGGAGGATTCCCGTGAGGGACCTGCGCGGGACCTTCGCCGGGGGCGGCGCGGTCCGCGGCGGCCCTCGCTCGGCCACTGATGCGGTGCCAGGGCTTGAGGTCCAAGCCATGGTCGGAGCCGATCGGCTCTCCGACCGGGCATCCGCGTACATGAGGACCCGGCTTCCGGTACGGACACGTCCTGGTGGACGGTCCCGCTGCGGAGCGGGCTTGCCCGGCACACCGAGACGGCGGTGACACCGTGCGAGCACTACGGGCCTCCCTACCACCATACAGTCACGCGACGACTCGAACACGTGACGCGTCTGACATCGCGGTGATCAAGGGGCAACGAGCGGGTGGCGCGGGCCCCTCCGGCGGGGTCGGCAGGGCCTGCGGGCGCCTTCCGGGGCAGGTGGGGAGGGCCGCGCCCGGCGGTGGCGGCGGGTGGTGGGGGTTCGCGCCGGGCGGGACTAAGGTGGCAGGTCATGGAGACCCATGGGGAGACGCAGGACGGCGCGACCGGCTCGATCGGGGACTGGGCGACCTGCTCGGCCGACCCGGGGTACCGGGCGGCCGTACTGGACCTGCTCGGCGCCCTCGCGTACGGCGAGCTGAGCGCCTTCGAGCGGCTCGCCGAGGACGCCAAGCTCGCGCCGGGCCTCGCCGACAAGGCGGCGCTGGCCCGGATGGCCTGCGCCGAGTTCCAGCACTACCAGCGGCTGCACGACCGGCTCGCCGAGGTGGGCGCGGACCCGCAGGAGGCGATGCGGCCGTTCGTCGAGCCGCTGGAGCTGTTCCACCGGATGACCGCCCCCTCCGACTGGCTGGAGGGCCTGGTCAAGGCCTACGTCGGCGACGCGATCGCCACCGACTTCTACCGCGAGGTGGCCGTCCGGCTGGACGACGACACCCGCGACCTGGTGCTCGGCGTGATGTCGGACACCGGGCACGCGCAGTTCGCCGTCGACAAGGTGCGGCAGGCCATCGAGGCCGACCCGCGGTCCGGCGGCCGGCTGGCGCTCTGGGGCCGACGGCTGATGGGCGAGGCGCTCAGCCAGGCCCAGCGGGTGGTCGCCGAGCGGGACGCGCTGTCCAACCTGCTGGTCGGCGGCAGCGTGCAGGGCTTCGACCTGGTCGAGGTCGGCAAGATGTTCAACCGGATCACCGAGGCCCACACCCGGCGGATGGCCGCCCTGGGGCTGGCCTCCTAGGGCCCGTCCGCGGGGTGCCGGCCGTCAGGCGGGCCGGTGCCGCCGGTGGGCGCCCGGGCGGTGCGGGCGGTGCCGGTGCGCCGGTGCGCGGCCGGCCGCGAGGTCCGGCCGGGCCAGCACCGAGGTGAGCAGCGCCGAGCAGAGCGCCGAGACGGCCAGCGTGGCCGCCGGGTACCGCCCGTCCAGGGCGAATCGTGCGGTCACCCCGCCGAGCAGGGCCGCCACCAGCGCCGTCCCCATCGTCAGCGCCCGGCCGGCCGGGAAGTACGCCGGCAGCGCCAGCAGCGCGGTCAGTCCGGTGACCAGACCGATGAGGACGAAGGCGAGCGACTCGACCAGCAAGGGGGCCTCCCCGATGGCGCGGGTGCGGCGCCGGTACGGCCGCACTGTCGCCGTACCCCCGGTCGCCGGGCCGTACACGCAGCGGTGCCCCGCACCCTCGGTGAGGGGGCGGGGCACCGTGAAGCGGCTCAGAGCGTGCCGAACCCGACCTTGCGGACGGCCGGCTCGCCGATCTCCACGTACGCCAGGCGCTCGGCCGGGACGATCACACGGCGGCCGTGCTCGTCGGTCAGCGAGAAGAGCTTCTCGGTGCCCTCCAGCGCCTTGGCGACCGCGTCCTGGACCTCATCGGCAGTCTGCGAGCTCTCGATCACGATCTCGCGCGGCGCGTTCTGAACGCCGATCTTGACCTCCACGGCTTCCGTCCCTCCGGGGTTGCAGCCATCCACGCGCGGACACCGGACCGCCTGGGACAAGCGTTCGCGGCGACCGCGCCGTACGGCTTCACCATAGAGCACCCGATCATCGGCGCGGCGAAGCCCGGCAGATCGCTACTCGGAAGCGGCCTGGGGCCGGTCGTCGTCCTCGTCGCCCGAGCCCGGCTCGCCCGGGTGCATCGGGAAGCCCTTGAGCCCGCGCCAGGCCAGGCTGGCGACCAGCCGTACCGCCTCGTCGCGCGGGATCTGCAGCCCCTGCGAGAGCCAGTAGCGCGCGGTGATCTGGGCCAGGCCGCAGACGCCGGCCGCGAGCAGCTTGGACTCGGCCTCCGGCAGGTCGGTGTCCTCCTGGATGACCTTGCTGACCAGCGTCGCGCTGGCGTCCGAGGCCCGCTCGACGCGCTCGCGCACGGCGGGCTCGTTGGTCAGGTCGGACTCGAAGACCAGGCGGAAGGCACCGGACTCGCTGGAGACGTAGTTGAAGTACGCCTCCATCGTGGCGGCGACCCGCTGCTTGTTGTCGGTCGTCGCGGCGAGCGCCGAGCGGGTCGACTCGACCAGCGCGTCGCAGTGCTTGTCCAGCAGTGCCAGGTAGAGCTCCAGCTTTCCGGGGAAGTGCTGGTAGAGCACCGGCTTGCTGACCCCGGCACGGTCGGCGATGTCGTCCATGGCCGCCGAGTGGTAGCCCTGGGCGACGAACACCTCCTGGGCGGCACCGAGCAGTTGTTCACGGCGGGCGCTTCGCGGCAGGCGGGCACCGCGCGGGCGCTCCTGCGCCTCCTGGATGGCCGTCACGGCGCTCCTCACTTCACGGGTTGTTCGGGGCGGGCAAGGTGACTGATTCTACTTTTCGGTAACCGCATTCGCGCTTGGCGAGCGTGAGAAAAGCGCCGGGCCCCCTTGTCAGGTGCCCACAATACGGCGCTGACCACGGCCGTCGGCAGTGGTGCGACAAGGGATGAGACGACCGGGCCGGGGGAGGCCGGGGCCTGGGCCCGCGGGGGTGCGGCTCACTACCATCGTCCACCATGAGCAGCGCTGAGCAGCAGGTACGCACGTCGGCGGGGGAGCCCGCGCAGTTCCGTACGGTCGAGATCCCCGGTGCGGTGCTGGCGGTGAGCGGCCCCGACGGCGGGCCGGTGGACGGTGCGGACGGCGCCGGGGTGCGGGAGCCCGCGCTGTTCGTGCACGGGCTCGGCGGCTCGGCGGGCAACTGGACGGCCCTGATGGACCGGCTCCGCGACGTGGTCGACGGCGAGGCCGTCGACCTGCCCGGATTCGGCCGCTCCGCCCCGCCCGCCGACGGCAACCTCTCGGTCAACGGCCACGTCCGCGCGGTGATCGGCTACCTGGAGGCGACCGGGCGAGGGCCGGTGCACCTGTTCGGCAACTCGCTCGGCGGCGCGGTCTGCGTGCGGCTCGCGGCCCTGCGCCCGGACCTGGTGCGCAGCCTCACCCTGATCTCACCCGCGCTGCCGGAGCTCCCGCCGCAGCGCACCGCCTGGCCGACCGCCCTGCTCGCGGTGCCCGGCCTGCCGGCCCTGCTGCGCCGGATGCCGTCGAACGGCCGCAGTGTGGAGGACGCCACCGACGGCCTGCTGCGGCTGGTCTACGGGGACCCTGAGGCGCTGGCCCCGGCGGTGCGGGCCGAGGCGGTGGCCGAGTACCGGCGCCGGACCGAGCTGCCGTACGCGATGCCGGCGCTGATCGGCTCGGCGCGCGGGATCGTCTCCGCGTACACCGAGCGCGGCGACCAGGCGCTGTGGCGGCAGGCCGAGCGGGTCCGGGTGCCGGTGCTGCTGGTGTACGGACTGCGCGACAAGCTGGTCTCCTACCGCTCGGCGCGGCGGGCCTGTGCGGCCTTCGCGGACGCCCGGCTGCTGGTCCTGCCGGACTCGGGGCACGTGTCGATGATGGAGTACCCCGACCGGGTGGCCCGGGCGGTGCGGGAGCTGCTGGGCGCGGACGCGCGGTAGGCCCGGTCCGGCCGGTCCGGCCGGGCGCGCGGACGGACGGACCGGACCGGGCGGCGATAACGCCCCGGTTCGGGGCGAGGTCACGCCGGTTCACTCGTTCAGGTGGCAACCAGCCAGGTGACCGATGGAGGGCCGCCGGCCGGTCCTACCTTTCTGCTGTCGGACCGAACAGGTGTGGGGGAGGGGCGGGCGCCGGAACAAGGCCGGCGGCCGCGAACAAGGGGTGTCGGCGGGTCGGGTGTGACCGCCGGAGCGGGCGTGCGCCCGGAGGAGCGGCCGCGGTGAGTGCGCGGTCGGGCCGCCGGGCCGCGCGGTCGCGCCGCCGTCCGGCGGTGCCCCGCCCGGTATCGCGGCGCCGCCGGTGGCCGGGCCGACCGGCCCGGAGCGGTCCGCGGGCCGCCAGGGTGCCCGCCCCGGCCGCCCGGCCCGTTCAAGCCGTCCGGCGATCCGTTGACCCGTCCGTCGATCCGCCCTGCTCTGGAGGTCTCCCGTGCGCGTTGCACTGCTCACCGAGGGCGCCCGTCCGTTCGCACAGCGTAGCGCGGGCGGCTGGTGCGCCCGACTGGTCGAAGGCCTGGGCGAGCACGAGTTCGAGCTGTACGTGCTGGCCGGGGCGGCCGGCTCGGGCGTTGCCGACAGCCCCTCGGGCCGCTGGCACGGGGTGCACGAACTGGCCCTGTGGGGCCGGCGGCCGCCCGGCCGCACGCCGGGGACGCTGCGCAGACGGCAGTACGTCCGGGCCTACGAGGACCTGGTCCGGGCCCTGGTGATGCCGGGCGGGCGGGCCTCCTTCGGCGCCGGGCTGTACCGGCTGGCCGCGCTCGCCCGCGAGGACGGCGCGCTGCCCGCCTTCCTTGCCTCCGCCCACGCCCGCCGCGCGCTGGAGCGGGTCTGGCGCTCGCCCGGGGCCGACACCTCGGCCGGGCAGCCGCTGGTCTGCGACGTGCTGGTCGCGGCGGACCTGCTGGAGCAGTGCCTGCGCCCGCTCTCCGCCCCCTGGTACGGCACCGCGCCCGGCGGTCTCGGTGCGGCCGACCTCTGCCACGTGGTGGGCGGCGGGCCGGCGGCGCTGCCCGCGCTGGTGGCCAAGCGGCTGCACGGGGTCCCGCTGGTGGTCACCGAGCACGGGCTGCACCTGCGCGAGCAGTACCTCGGCTACCGCGAGGCGCCGTACCGGTGGCCGGTCCGGGCGCTGCTGCTGTCCTTCTTCCGGGCGCTCACCGAGGAGACGTACCGGCAGGCCGCGATACTGACCCCCGGCAGCGCCCACGACCAGCAGTGGCAGCGGCGCTGCGGGGCCGACCCGGCGCGCACCAGGGTGGTGTACGAGGGCACCCCGGCGGTGTCCCGGGCGCCGGCCGGTCCCGAGCCCTCCGCGCCGACCCTGGTCTGGGCCGGTCCGCTGGAGCCGGGCCGGGACACCGAGCTGATGCTGCACGCCTTCGCCGGCGTCCGGGCCGAGCTGCCGGGGGCGCGGCTGGTGGTCCACGGCGAGCAGGCCGCGCCCGGCTACCTGGCGCACTGCCGGGCGGTCGCCGGGCGGCTGGGGGTGGCCGACGCGGTGGAGTTCGCGGGCCGGCCGGCCTCGACCGCCGAGGCGTGGGAGGGCGGCACGGTGGTGGTCTTCTCGGCGCTCTCCCAGCGCAGCCCCCGGCTGCTGGCGGACGCGATGCTGAGCGGGCGGGCCGTGGTCACGACGGACGTGGGCGTGGCCCGGGAGGTGGTCGGCCCGACCGGGCTGCTGGTGCCGCCGCGCGATCCGCGGGCGCTGGCGGCCGCCTGCCTGGCGCTGCTGCGCGACGAGGAGCGCCGCGCCCGGCTGGGGCTGGCGGGCCGTCTGCGGGCGCAGGAACGCTTCGCCGTGGAACCGGTGATCGGCGCGTTCCGGGAGGTCTACCTGGAGCTGGTCTCGCAGTGGCCCGCCTTCCCGGCGGCCGAGGGTGCCGGGGCGGTCGGGGAGCACCCGCGCCCGTTCGCCCGGCCCGCCGAGTACTGGCTGGCGGACGGCCGGGGCGCGGGCGCCCCGCAGGCCGCCGCGGGCGGCGCCGCGGACGGCGGCCCGGACGACGGCCCGGACGGTGCCGAGGGCGGATCGCAGGACGGACGGCGGGGCGGACGGCAGGACGGACGGCGGGGCGGGCGGGCCGAGGAGGCGCGCGAGCGCCCCGGCGCCCTGGCCGAGGCGGTCTGATGACCGGCAGCGGCCCGACAGCCGGCGCCCCGGCGGTGCCGGGCGGGGGCGCCGACGAGGCGGCCGGGGGCCCGGCGGGCCGGGTGACGGGCGATCCGGTGCGGGAGGTGATGGCCGCCCACCGGGTGCTGTGCGAGCGGGCCGTCGACCCGCTGGAGATCGCCGCAGGCCTGGAGGAGGCCGGGCTGGGAGCGGCCGCGGCCGCCCGGTGCCGGCACGCCGATCTGTTCTCGCTCGCCGAGGAGCTGTACGCCCGGGTGCCGCGCCGCCCGCCCGGTCCGGCGCAGGCGGCCGACGGACGGGAGGGCCGGCGGCGGCGCTGCGGCGCGGCCCTGCGGGTGGCCGCGCTGGCGGCGCTGCCGTGCGCCGCGGCGGCCGCTCTCGGAGCCGCCCGGCCGGTGCTGCTGCCGGCGGCCGTCCCGCTGGTCCTGCTGCCCGCGCTGGCCGCCGGGGCCGACGGTGCCGGTCCGCCGGAGCAGCCGGTCCGCGCACGGCGGCCGGTGCTGCTGGCCCACGGGCTCGGCGTGGCGGGCCTGTTGCTGCTGCCGCTGGCCGGGGCGCCCGGTGGCGCGGTCGGCGAGGGCCGGGTGACGGCCGCCCTGGTCCTCGCGGCCGCGCTGTCGGCCGGGTCCGCGGACTGGGCCGCCCGCTGGTTCCGGCACGTCGGCCGGGGGCATCTCGGGACGGCGGGCACGCTCGCCGAGTTCCGCTCCCGGATGCGGCCGGTGCTGCCGGTCGCCGTCGCACTGCACCTGGCCGTCCTGGCCGTGCTGACCTTCGCCGCGCTCGCCGTGCTCACGGCCGTCGCCCCGCGCCCCGGCCCGGACCACGGCGGCGGGCTGCTGCACGTGGCGGTCGAGCGCGCCGACGGCGCCCAGTGGGCGGCGCAGGGCGTGCTGGGACTGCTGCTGGTCCTGCCCGCGCTGCTGGACCGCTGCGGCCGGACCGCCACCGCCGCGCTCGGCGCACTCGCCGGGCCGGTCCTCACCGCGGCCCTGCTCGCGACGGGCCGGAGCCTGCCGGCCGCCGGACTGCTCGGCGGCGGCGCGGTCGCGCTCGTGCTTTTCGGGTATGCGTCGGTGGTGCTCGGCCGGGCCGGTGCACACCGCTGAACCTCCCCCTGTTCACTCTGTCCGCCAGGTCGATACCCGACCTCGCTTCGTGGAAGGACACCCCCCGATGAGGGTGCTGCTGCTGGGCGCCGACGGCTTCATCGGCCGCCGGGTCACCGATCGTCTGCTCGTGGACCAGGAGTTGCAGGTGACGGTGCTCGGCCGGCGCGACTCCGCCGACATCCGCTTCGACCTGACCGCCGGGAGCCCGGGTGCGCTGGCCCGCTTCCTGGACGCGGTCGCACCCCAGGTGGTGATCAACTGCGCGGGCGCCACCTACGGCAGCTCGCGGACCCTGATCCGGGCGAACACGCTGGCCGTCGCCACCGTCTGCGAGGCGATCCGGCGCAGCCGGGAGCCGGCCCGGCTGGTGCACGTCGGTTCGGCCGCCGAGTACGGACCGGTACCGGGCGGGGTCCCGGTGGCGGAGAGCGCCGAGCCGCGCCCGGTGGGCCCCTACGGGGTGTCCAAGCTGGCCGGGACGGAGCTGGTGCTGGCCTCCGGGCTGGACGCGGCGGTGCTGCGGGTGTTCGACGTGGTGGGCCCCGGGTCGCCGACCGCCTCGCTGTTCGGCCGTCTCGCCGAGGGGCTGCGCCGGGCGCTGGAGCGGGAGGAGTCCCAGGTGAGGATGCCGGACCTGTCCGGATACCGGGATTTCGTGGACGTCCGGGACGTCGCGCGGGCGATCCAGGCGGCGGCGGTGTCGGCCGCCACCGGTGTGATCAACATCGGCAGCGGGCACGCCGTCCGGGCCCGGGACGCGGCGCAGCTGCTGGTCCGGGCGTCGGGCTTCGAGGGGTCGATCGTCGAGGAGAACCGGCCGGTGCTGCTGCCCGCGCAGGTCGGCGGCCCGGTCGACCAGTCGGCCGGGCACCACCTGCCGGGCCACCGGGTGCTGGAGCCGCGGCCGACCGAGGGCCGGGTGCCGGCCGGTGAGCCGGTGCCGTGGCGGCAGGCGGACGTGCGGACGGCCCGGGACCGTCTCGGCTGGCGGACGCAGGTGCCGCTGGAGGAGTCGCTCGGGGACGTCTGGCTGGAGACGGCCTGCCGGGTCTGACTCCGGGTCTGACTCCGGGCCGGTCCGGCGGGCGCGGGCGCGGCGGCCTCCGGGGCCGGTCGACGGCGGGGCCGCCGCGACGCTGACCGGCCCCGGAGCCCGGTCCCACGATCCGATGCCGGTCGTCTCGCCCATCGGACGGGCTGTCTCGGAATACCGGGGCCACGTGACACTGTTGGCCTAGCAGAGCCACCTCGGTGGCGGAGCAACAAGCCCCAAGAGGTTGGCCCTGGCCACCTGAACCGACGACCATCGGAGTCCCCGTGTCGCTGCCACCCCTGGTCGAGCCGGCCGCCGAGCTCACCGTTGACGAGGTCCGCAGGTACTCCCGCCACCTGATCATCCCCGACGTGGGCATGGCCGGGCAGAAGCGGCTGAAGAACGCCAAGGTGCTGTGTGTCGGCGCCGGCGGCCTGGGCTCGCCCGCGCTGATGTACCTGGCCGCGGCGGGTGTCGGCACCCTCGGCATCGTCGAGTTCGACGTGGTGGACGAGTCCAACCTGCAGCGCCAGATCATCCACGGCCAGTCGGACATCGGCCGCTCCAAGGGCGAGTCGGCACGGGAGTCGGTCAAGGAGATCAACCCCTACGTCGACGTGATCCTCCACGAGGAGCGCCTCGACAACGACAACGTGATGGAGATCTTCTCCGGCTACGACCTGATCGTCGACGGCACCGACAACTTCGCCACCCGCTACCTGGTGAACGACGCGGCGGTGCTGCTCGGCAAGCCGTACGTGTGGGGCTCGATCTACCGCTTCGACGGCCAGGCCAGCGTGTTCTGGGCCGAGCACGGCCCGTGCTACCGCTGCCTCTACCCGGAGGCCCCGCCGGCCGGCATGGTCCCGTCCTGCGCCGAGGGCGGCGTGCTGGGCGTGCTCTGCGCGTCCATCGGCTCGATCCAGGTCACCGAGGCGATCAAGCTGCTGGCCGGGGTCGGCGACCCGCTGGTCGGCCGGCTGATGATCTACGACGCCCTGGAGATGAACTACCGCCAGGTGAAGGTCCGCAAGGACCCGAACTGCGCGCTCTGCGGCGAGAACCCGACGGTCACCGAGCTGATCGACTACGAGGCCTTCTGCGGCGTCGTGTCGGAGGAGGCGCAGGCCGCCGCCGCCGGTTCGACGATCACCTCGAAGCAGCTGAAGCAGTGGCAGGACGACAAGGAGGACATCTTCCTGGTCGACGTCCGCGAGCCCGGCGAGTACGAGATCGTCAGCATCCCCGGCGCGGTGCTGATCCCGAAGAACGAGTTCCTGATGGGCAACGCGCTGGAGTCGCTGCCGCAGGACCGGAAGATCGTGCTGCACTGCAAGTCGGGCGTGCGCTCGGCCGAGGTGCTGGCCGTGGTGAAGTCGGCCGGCTTCGCCAACGCCGTCCACCTGGGCGGCGGCGTGCTCGGCTGGGTGAACCAGATCGAGCCGCACAAGCCGGTCTACTAGGCCCCGTCCCAAAGGCCCCGAACGCCGAGGAGGGCCCGCCGACCGTCACGGTCGGCGGGCCCTCCTCCGTCTGTCCGGACTTTCTAGAGCGCGCCCTTGCGCTGGAGCACGTTGTAGGAGATCCAGCCCGGCAGCACCGGCAGCCAGAAGGTGAGAGCCCGGTAGAGGAACACCGCCGGGGTGGCCACCGCCGGGGGCACGTCGGCGACGGTCAGGGCGCCGATCAGGGCGACCTCGACCGGGCCGATGCCGCCGGGGGTGGGGATGGCGGAGCCGGCCGCGTTGGCGGTCAGGAAGACCACCGCGACCGCGGAGAAGCTGATGCTGCCGCCGAAGGCCTGCACCGAGGCGTCCAGGCAGGCGGTGAAGGACAGCGTGAGCAGCAGGATGCCGCCGAAGCCGGTGACCAGCTTGCTGGGCGTCTGCATCAGGTCGAGCATCCGGGGCACCACGCCGAAGAACAGCGAGCGCAGCCGGTTCAGGACGAACCGCCGCAGCGGGGCGACGGCCGCGACCACCAGGGCGAGCACGGCGGCGGACAGCACACCGATGATCACCGCGCGGGAGGCGGAGAGGTCGCCGTTGGTCTGGCTGCCGGTGATCAGACCGAAGCTGAACAGCAGCAGCAGGTGCCCGGCGAGGCCGGCCAGCTGCGAGGCGCCGACCGAGGCGACCGCCTGGCCGGAGCGGATGCCGGCCTTCTGCAGGTAGCGGGTGTTGAGCGCGATGCCGCCGATCGCGGCGGGCGCCACCAGCTTGACGAAGGACCCGGCGATCTGGGCCGCCACCGTGCGCCGGAACGGCAGCTTCTCCGGGACGAAGCCGGTCAGGCTCATCGAGGCGGCGACGTAGCTGAACGCGGCCGCGGCCAGCGCCACCGCCGCCCAGGCCCAGTTCATCTGGGAGAGCTTGAGCTGGGCCGGTTTGATGGTGGTCAGCGCCAGGTAGGCGGCGAAGGTCAGCGCGATGACCATGATCAGGGTCTTCGGCTTGAGCCGTTCCAGCTTCGCCGTCTCGGTCGGCGCCTCGGGGGCGATCTGGAGGATCTGGCCGCGGATCCGGCTGAGCAGGTCCTCGCCCGCCACCGCGATGTCCTCCTCGGCCTGCTGCTGGGTGCGCTCGCCCGCGGCGACCTGCTCCAGCGCCCTGGCCCGGGCGGCGGTCCTGCGCTCCTTGGTGAGCTTCCTCAGGTCGACCCTGGTGGAGCGGCTCATCCCGACCGGCTGGAGCAGCGGCAGCGCCTGCGCCACCCGGTCCGCGCCGAGCACGGCGTTGGCGGTGGCGACCGCCCGCTCCGGGCCGATCCGCAGCGCGAAGGTGGTGAGCAGCTGGGCGACGTCGATCCGCAGGGTCAGGTCGGTGGCGGCGATGTCGCCGCCGGAGAGGTTGACCAGACAGGCCGACTTGCCGTCCACCACCAGCAGGGACTCGCCGGTGAGCCGGCGGTGGGCGATCCGGCGCTCGTGCAGGGCCCCGACGGACTCCCACAGCGAGGCCATCACCTGGTCGGTGACCTCCTCGTCGGCGAGGTCGTCCAGGGTGCGGCCCTCGACGTTCTCGTAGACCAGGATCGCGGCGTCCGGACCCAGCTCGGAGGTGGCGACCAGCTGCGGCGCGCGGGCCCCGGAGGCGGCCGCCGCATACGCGATCAGGGCCTCCTGCTCCAGTGCCTGGCGCAGCGACTGGGGGCTGCGCCGGACGGCCACCGAGCGCAGCCGCAGCCGCCGCCAGGCGCGGTAGAAGAAGCCGGAGGCCTGCTGCTCGCGGTCGATGATGTGGACGTCCAGCGGCGGGCCGCTCTGCTGGGCGACGAAGTAGCGGCGGGTGCCGCCGGGGGCGTCGGCGGCCCGGTGCGCGCTGGCCGGGGTGAAGCCGACCTTGCGCAGGCCGATCATCAGGTGCTGGCCGGTGGGCCGGATGTTCGGCGAGCCGATCGCGTACAGCGTGCCGTAGGCGACGGACCAGCCGATCAGCACGGTGAGCAGCAGGGACAGCGGGGTGGTGTAGCCGCCGAACAGCTCGGTGATCCCGCTGAAGACCACCACCACCCACAGGGCCACCCGCCAGCGCGGCCGGCTCGACATGCCGACCGCGGTCATGTAGGCGATCACGGGGGCCAGATAGCCGTGCACGGGGTCGGTGAGCGTGCCGGTGCTCTCCAGCGGGAACCGGGTGAGGGCGTCCCGGATCTGCTCGGAGGCGCCCTCGGCGACCCACCAGTCGATGCCCAGCGAGACGCCGTAGGCGAGCACCGAGGCGAGGACGCCGTCGGCGACCCGCAGACCGTCGCGTTTGATCAGCCGCTCGACGGCGAAGGCCAGCGGTACGGCGAGCACCGCGACGCTGGAGACGAGGCCGGCGATGGTGGACAGCACCGGCGAGAAGCGGGGGGCGTTGGAGGCGATGTCCAGCTCGATGCCGGTGGTGGTCGAGGTCGCGACGCCGGCCAGGACGAACACGGCGACTATGCCGAAGACGCCGGCCAGGAAGCGGATCAGGTCCGACGGCCGGTGCGCGCGGGCGGCGAGCAGCGGCTCGTCGACGTCCAGGTGCGGGGTGTCCTCGTGGGCGTCGTGCTCCTGCGGGGGAGCGGGCTGCTGCGCGGGGACGCCGGCGGCCGGCGCCGGGCCGGTCGCGGCCTCGGGTGCCTCGGCCCCCGGGGCGGGCGGTTGCGGGGTCTTGATCGTCCGGTCCTTGATCAGGGAGACTTCCGGCGTCGGCTCGGCGGCGGGCCCACCGCCGGGACCTGCGGGCACGGCGTTTGCGGACTCGTCGGAGTCCTCGTCCACGCCCACGTCTGCCGTCCCGGTCATCTGGTCTTGTCCTCGTATCACCACTCACCGCCCCGAAGATGGTGGCATGCCTCGGCGCCCCGTGCTGGACAGGGGGCGCATCGGGCGCGGCGGATCGTTCGTACGGGCCCGCCCGCCTCCCCGGGTGGGGAAGAATGCCGCAGGTGACGGACGCTACCGACGGCGGCGTGCTGCCGCCCTTCGCCGAACTGGTGCTCGACCTGACCGAGCGGATTCCACCCGGCCGGGTGATGACCTACGGGGACGTTGCCGAGTACCTCGGCCACGGCGGCCCCCGGCAGGTCGGCCGGGTGATGGCCCTGTACGGCGCCGCCGTGCCCTGGTGGCGCGTGATCCGCGCGGACGGACGCCTCCTGCCCGGCCACGAGCGGCGGGCGCTCACCCGCTACCGCGAGGAGGGTACCCCGCTGCGCGAGCACGCCGACCCGCCCCGGGTCGATCTGGTGCGGGCCCGCTGGGACGGACGGTACCCGGGAGCCCGCACGGAAACCCGGAAACCGGTGCGCGGACGGGAATGACGGGGCAGGATCGTAGGCTCGATACGGACGGGCCCCTCGCGGGGCCCGCCTTCCGTCGCCCGCAGCACAACCCCCAGGACGTCCGTGAGCTCCCCCTACCGTCTGGTGCGCAGCCCCCTCGCCCAGCCCGCCCCGCCCGTGCTGGACGAGTACCAGCGCGCCGTGGTCGAGCACGCGGGAGGCCCGCTGCTGGTGCTCGCCGGGCCCGGTACCGGCAAGACCACCACCCTGGTGGAGGCCGTCGCCCGGCGGATAGAGGACGGCACCGACCCCGAGAAGATCCTGGTCCTGACCTTCAGCCGCAAGGCCGCGACGGAGCTGCGCGACCGGATGTCCGCCCGGCTCGGCGCCGCGGCCGCCGGCCCCCGGTCCACCGCCCTGCGCCCCCCGCAGGCCACCACCTTCCACTCCTTCTGCTACGCCCTGCTCCGCGCCCACCAGGACCCGCAGGACTACGCCGAGCCGCTGCGCCTGCTCTCCGGCCCCGAGCAGGACGTCATGGTCCGCGAACTGCTGGCCGGCGGCGCCGAGGACACCCGCCTCGGCACCTCCCGGATCGGCTGGCCGCTGGACCTGCGGGCCTGCCTGACCACCCGCGGCTTCGCCGACGAGGTCCGCGCCGTACTCGCCCGCAGCCGCGAACTGGGCCTCGGCGAGGCCGAGCTCGAACGCTTCGCCGAGGGTGTCCAGCGCCCCGACTGGGCCGCCGCCGCCCACTTCCTCGCCGACTACCTCGACGTCCTCGACCTGCGCGGCGTCCTCGACTACGCCGAGCTCGTCCACCGCGCCGTGCTCCTCGCCGAGCGCCCCGAGGTCGGCGAGGAGCTGCGGCAGCGCTACGAGGTCGTCTTCGTCGACGAGTACCAGGACACCGACCCCTCCCAGGTCCGGCTGCTGCGCCAGCTGGCCGGCGGCGGACGCGAACTGATCGCCGTCGGCGACCCGGACCAGTCGATCTACGCGTTCCGCGGCGCCGACATCAACGGCATCCTGGAGTTCCCGCAGACCTTCCGCCAGGCCGACGGCAGCCCCGCCGAGGTCAAGGTGCTGCGGGTCTCCCGCCGCTCCGGCGCCGTGCTGCTCGCCGCCTCCCGCGAGCTGGCCCGTCGGATGCCGATGGGCCGGCTGCCCGCCGACAAGCTCGCCCAGCACCGCGCCCTGCTGCCCGCCCGCGAGGGCGGCCGGGTCGAGGTGTACACCTACCCCACCCCCGGCACCGAGCTGGACTCCATCGCCGACCTGCTGCGCCGCGCCCACCTGGAGGACGGCGTGCCCTGGGGCGAGATGGCCGTCCTCGTCCGGGCCGGCGCCCGCTCCATCCCCGGCGTCCGGCGCGCGCTCGGCGCGGCCGGCGTCCCCCTGGAGATCGACGGCGACGACCTGCCGCTGCGCGAGGAGCCGGCCGTCGCCCAGCTGCTGCTCGCCCTGCGGGTCTGCGCCCAGCAGGCCGCCCGCCGCCCCGGGCCCGAGCGGCCCGGCCCCGAGGCCCCGGACCCGCTGACCACCGAACTCGCCCACGGCCTGCTCACCGGCCCCCTCGGCGGCATGGACGGCTCCGACCTGCGCCGCCTCGGCCGCGCCCTGCGCGAGGAGGAACGCGCCGCCCTGCGCGCCGCCGGCCTGCCCGCCGCCGCACTGCGCCCCGCCGAGGAGCTGATCCGCGAGGCCCTCGCCGAACCCGAGCGGCTGGTCGCCCTCGACCCCTCGTACGCCCGCCGCGCCCGCGACCTCGGCACCCTGCTGCGCAAGGTCCGCGAACGGCTGGCCGGCGGCTGCACCGCCGAGGACGCGCTCTGGGACCTGTGGGACGGCAGCCGGCGCTGGCGCGAGCGCCTGGAGCGGGCCGCCCTGCGCGGCGGCGCCGCCGGCCGCAACGCCGACCGCGACCTGGACGCGCTCTGCGCCCTGTTCGAGACCGCCGCCCGCGCCGAGGAACAGGTCACCGGCCACCGCAGCGCCCTCGACCTGCTCGCCGAGCTGGAGGCCCAGGACATCGCGGCCGACACCCTCACCGTGCGGGCCGTCCGCCCCGAGGCCGTCCGGCTGATGACCGCGCACCGCTCCAAGGGCCTGGAGTGGCGGGTGGTCGTGGTCGCGGGCGTCCAGGACGGCCTCTGGCCCGACCTGCGCCGCCGCGGCTCGCTGCTGGAGGCCGACCGGATCGGCCGCGACGGCCTCGCCGAACCGCTCTCCCCGGCCGCCCTGCTCGGCGAGGAGCGCCGGCTCTTCTACGTCGCCGCCACCCGGGCCCGCGAGCGGCTGATCGTCACCGCCGTCAAGGCGCCCGCCGAGGACGGCGACGAACCCTCCCGGTTCCTGCGCGAGCTGTACCGCGAGGACGTCGACCCCCGGACCGGACGGGTGCTGCGGCGCACCCCGCAGGTCACCGTCGAGGACGTCACCCACCGCCCGCGCCGCCCGCTGTCCGTCCCTGCCCTGGTCGCCGAGCTGCGCGCGGTCACCGTCGACCCGGCCCGTTCGCCGGAACTGCGCCGGGCCGCCGCCGAACGGCTCGCCACCCTGGCGGCGGCCGCCGACGAGGACGGCCTGCCGCTGGTCCCCGCCGCCCACCCCGACCGCTGGTGGGGCCTGGACGACGCCACCGCCGCCCCCGAGCCGCTGCGCGACGCCGACCGGCCGGTGCGGCTGTCCGGCAGCGGCCTGGAGCAGCTGGAGAACTGCTCGCTGCAGTGGTTCCTGGACAAGGAGGTCAAGGCCAGGGGCGCCGGCTCCGCCGCCCAGGGCTTCGGCAACGTCGTGCACGCCCTGGCCGACGAGGTCGGCTCCGGGCGGACCCCGGCGGACCTCGCCGTGCTGATGGAGCGCCTGGACACCGTCTGGGACGCGCTCGCCTTCGACGCGCCCTGGAAGTCCCACCAGGAGAAGACCGCGGCCCGCGCCGCCCTGGAGCGCTTCCTCAACTGGCACGTGCTGGAGCGCGGCCGGGACCTCGTCGCCACCGAGCACGGCTTCGACGTCACCCTGGAGGTCGGCGGCGTCGCGGTGCAGATCCGGGGCTCGATGGACCGGGTCGAGAAGGACGAGGCCGGCCGGGCCTACGTGGTCGACTTCAAGACCGGCAAGCAGATCCCCTCCGACAAGTCGCTGCCCGAGCACAAGCAGCTCGCCGTCTACCAGCTGGCCGTCCGGGCCGGCGCGCTCAACGAGCTGCCCGGCTTCGAGGGCGGCCCGCCGCACACCGGCGGCGCCGAGCTGGTGCACCTGCGCGAGCCCGCCGCCAAGGCCGCCCCGGACGCGCCCAAGGTGCAGCAGCAGGGCCCGCCGGACGGCGAGCCGTGGATCGAGGGACTGCTCGCCGACGCGGCCGGCCGCGTCCTCGCCGAGCACTTCGTCCCGCAGACCGGCGGCGGCTGCGACCGCTGCGGCTTCCGCCGCAGCTGCTCCGCCCAGCGGGACGGTGCGCAGCTGGTGGAGTGAGGGTTGTCGGCGCCTGCGGTTAGCCTCGAAGGGTGACCGCCGTGCTCAGCCACCCCGACCAGCTCAAGGACCTGCTGGGCATCCCCTTCAACCCGGAGCAGATGGCGGCCATCGGCGCCCCCCTGGAACCGGCCGTGATCGTGGCCGGCGCGGGCTCCGGCAAGACCACCGTGATGGCCGCCCGGGTGGTCTGGCTGGTCGGCTCCGGCGCCGTTCGGCCCGAGGAGGTGCTCGGCCTCACCTTCACCAACAAGGCCGCCGGCGAGCTCGCCGAACGCGTCCGCACCGCCCTGCGGGCCGGCGGGGTCGGGGTGCCCGCGGCCGAGGAGTGGGGCAGCGCCGCCGGGTACGGCGAGGAGCCGCTCGGCGAGCCCGAGATCTCCACCTACCACGCCTTCGCCGGCCGGCTGCTCAAGGAGCACGGCCTGCGGATCGGCATCGAACCCGACGTCCGGCTGCTCGCCGACGCGACCCGCTACCAGCTCGCCGCCCAGGTGCTGCGCTCCGCCCGCGGCCCGTTCCCCGCCCTCACCGGCACCTTCACCAACCTGGTCGCCGACCTGATCGCCCTCGACGGCGAACTCGCCGAGCACCTGGTCGAGCCGGCCGCCCTGCGCGCCCACGACGAGGACCTGCTGGACGCCCTCGCCACCGCCCGGCTCAGCAACGACGACCTGCGGGCCGTCCCCGGCACCGCCCGGGCCCGACTGGAACTGCTGCGCCTGGTCGAGGAGTACCGCCGCCGCAAGGCCGCCGGCGCACTGATGGACTTCGGCGACCAGATAGCGGCCGCCGCCCGCCTCGCCCAGGAGCGGCCCGAGGTCGGCGAACTGCTCCGCGGCCAGTTCCGGGTCGTCCTGCTCGACGAGTACCAGGACACCTCGGTGGCCCAGCGCCTGATGCTCGCCGGACTGTTCGGCGCCGGCCCGGACGGCGGCGGCACCGGCACCGGCAGCGGCCACGCCGTGACCGCCGTCGGCGACCCCTGCCAGGCCATCTACGGCTGGCGCGGCGCCTCCGTCGCCAACCTGGACGAGTTCCCCCGGCACTTCCCGAAGGCCGACGCCGCCCCCGCCGCCCGGTACGCGCTCAGCGAGAACCGCCGCAGCGGCGGCCGGCTGCTCGCCTTCGCCAACCGGCTGGCCGCACCGCTGCGCGCCATGCACGAGGGCGTCGAGGCGCTGCGCCCGGCACCCGGCGCCGAACAGGAGGGCTTCGTACGGGCCGCTCTGCTGCCCACCCACGCCGAGGAGGTCGACTGGCTGGCCGACTCGGTCGCCCACCTGGTGCGCACCGGTACCGCCCCGGGCCGGATCGCGGTGCTCTGCCGGGGCGGCGCGGCCTTCCCCGACATCCACGCGGCCCTGGTGGCCCGCGAGGTGCCGGTCGAGGTCGTCGGGCTCGGCGGGCTGCTGCAGCTTCCCGAGGTGGCCGACCTGGTGGCGGCCTGCGAGGTGCTGCAGGACCCGACCGCCAACGCGGCGCTGGTCCGGCTGCTGATCGGCCCGCGCTGGCGGATCGGCCCGCGCGACCTCGCCCTGCTCGGCCGGCGCGCCGCCGAGCTGGTCCGCACCGCCCGCCCCGAGGGGGTGGAGGCGCTGGCCGCCGCCGTCGCCGAGGCCGACCCCACCGAGGTGGTGTCGCTGGCCGACGCGCTGGAGACCTTCCTCGACCCGGACCAGCCCGACGAGCTGGCGTTCTCCGCCGAGGCCAGGGTCCGCTTCGCCCGGCTCGCCCGGGAGCTGCGCGAGCTGCGCCGCTCGCTCGCCGAGCCGCTGATGGACGTGCTGCACCGGGTGCTCGCGGTCACCGGCCTGGAGGTCGAGCTCGCGGCCTCCCCGCAGGCGCTGGCGGCCCGCCGCCGGGAGACCCTGCACGCCTTCCTGGACGTCGCGGCGGGCTTCGCCGACCTGGACGGGGACCCGGGGCTGTCGGCCTTCCTCGGCTTCCTGCGGGCCGCCCAGGAGTACGAGCGCGGCCTGGACAGCAGCCTGCCCGGCGGGGAGGACACCGTGAAGGTGCTCACCGTGCACAAGTCCAAGGGCCTGGAGTGGGACGTCGTCGCCGTCCCGGGCCTGGTCAAGGGCGCGTTCCCGTCCGGGAGCCCGCGCGAGCGGTGGACCAGCACCAAGCGGGTGCTCCCGCACGCCCTGCGCGGCGACGCGGCCACCCTGCCCGACGTCCGCGGCGGGTGGAACAACAAGTCCATGGCCGCCTTCAAGCAGGAGCTCGCCGCGCACTCCGCCACCGAGGAGCTGCGGCTGGGCTACGTCGCCTTCACCCGGCCGCGCTCGCTGCTGCTGGCCTCCGGGCACTGGTGGGGCCCCTCGCAGAAGACCGTGCGCGGGCCGTCCGCCTTCCTGGAGGAGCTGCGGGCGCACTGCGAGCAGCCCGGTGCGGGCGAGGTCGAGCAGTGGGCCGAGCAGCCGCTCAAGGGCGCCGAGAACCCGGCGCTGGCGGCGCCCGTGGAGCGGCCCTGGCCGATGCCGCTGGACCCGGCCGCCCAGCAGGCCCGCCGCCGGGTCGCCGAGGTGGTGCACCGCCGGCTGGCCGGGCAGAGCGCCCCCGAGCCGGAGCCGATGGCCGCCGAGGACCGCCGCCAGGTGGAGTCCTGGGACCGCGATCTGACCGCCCTGATCGGCGAGTTGGAGCGCTCGCGGCGCAGCGTCCGGGAGGTGCCGCTGCCCGCCGCGCTCTCCGCCACCCAACTGCTGCGGCTGGCCGCCGATCCGGACGGCTTCGCGCACGACCTGGCCCGTCCGATGCCGCGTCCGCCGCAGCCCGCCGCCCGCCGGGGCACCCGCTTCCACGCCTGGGTGCAGTCCAGGATCGAGCCGCTGCTGCTGCTCGGTCCGGGCGCGCTGCCCGGAGCGGACGACGACGGCATCGAGGACGAGCAGGACCTGGAGCGGCTGAAGGAGGCGTTCCTGCGCACCCCGTACGCGGACCGGACGCCGTACCGGGTGGAGGCGCCGTTCCAGCTGGTGCTGGCGGGCCGGGTGGTGCGCGGCCGGATCGACGCGGTCTACCGGGAGGGTGACGGGCGGTCAGAATCGGGAGGCGCGTCACGCTACGAAGTGGTGGACTGGAAGACGCAGCGCGAGGAGAGTGCCGACCCGCTCCAGCTCGCGGTCTACCGGGTGGCCTGGGCCGAACAGTTGGGCGTTCCGCTGGAGCAGGTCACGGCGTCCTTCCTGTACGTCCGCAGCGGCCGGATCGAACAACCCGCAGGACTTCCCGACCGAAAAGAGTTGGAACGGCTCCTGATCGGGAACAGTGAAGAATGAGTCACGGAGAGCATTCAAGTCATCACGGCATCGGGCGAAACCTGTGCGTAGTGCACGTTTCGTGCCTATTGTGGGGTCGGTAACCGGTCAACCCCCGTGCTCCGGCCGCCAGCGAGGCCCGCATTCCCTAACCCTCAGTCATCACCGCAGGTGCCCACGGGCACCGGCGTCTTCTGCTGGAGAGACCGAAGTTGAGCGCGACCGGATGGATCAGAGAGCGGTTCGCCGGGCCGACCCCGGGGACCGCTCCGGGCACGACCGGCACCTGGCCGAGGACGGCGCTCGCGCTGCCGTTCATCGGCATGGCGCTGGTCGTCGCCCTCGACTACTTCAGCAACACCGAGGTGACGGTCGAACCGGCCCTCACCGCCGTCCCCGCGCTGGCCGCCGTGGTCAGCCGCCGCACCTGGTACCCGCTCGCCATCGGCCTGTGCACCGAGGCCGTGGCCTTCCTGATGGCCGCCTACAGCGACGCGCTCGGCGAGTCCGTGCACAGCGCCACCGTCTTCGCCATCGTCCTGGTCGCCGCGATCGGCTGGGTCAGCGCCACCCTGCGGCTGCGCCAGGAGAAGGCGCTCGCCGACGCCCAGCTGGTCGCCTCGATCGCCCGCCGGGTGCTGCTGCGGCCCGTCCCCGAGCGGGTCGGCACCGTCCGGGCCGCCGTCCACTACGAGGCCGCCGCCGCGCACGCCAGGATCGGCGGGGACCTCTACGAGGTGGTCAACACCCGGCACGGCGTACGGGCCGTGGTCGGCGACGTCCGCGGCAAGGGCCTCGGCGCGGTGGAGACCGCCGCCGCCGTGCTCGGGGCCTTCCGCGAGGCCGCCCACCAGGAGCCCGCGCTGGACCGGGTGGCCGGCTGGCTCGCCGTCAGCCTCGACCGCGCCCTGCACGAGAACGACCACCCCGGAGTGGAGGAGGAGTTCGTCACCCTGGTACTGATCGGGGTCCGCCCCGACGGCACCGCCGAGATCGTCAACTGCGGCCACCCGTCGCCGCTGCTGCTGCGCGGCACCGAGCCCGTCCGACCGCTGGAGCTCGCCGAGACGGTGCCCCCGCTCGGCGTGCTCGACCCGGCCGACGTCCGCCCGCCCGTCCACCGCGTCCCGCTCCACCAGGGGGACCGCGTGCTGCTGTTCACCGACGGTGTGATCGAGGCCCGCGACCGCTCCGGCGTCTTCTACCCGCTCGCCGAACGGCTGCCGCACTGCGCGGACGGCCGACCGGTGGACGTGCTGCAGCGCCTGCACGAGGACGTGGTACGCCACGTCGGCCGCCAACTCGGGGACGACGCCGCGATGCTGCTCCTCCAGTACGACCCGCCGGGGCCGATCCCCCAGCTGCCCCACCAGAACGGGCAGCTGGCCCACCCCAGGGGGCTGAGCCCGGAGGCCGAGCTCAGCGGCTGACCGTGCTCGGCGGCCGACCGGGCCCGGAGCTCAGAGGCCGACCGTGACAACCAGCGGGCGGTGGTCGGAGACCGCCGTCCGCGGGGCCCGCGCCGGACCGACCGCGCTCCGGGGCACGCCCACCGCCAGCACGTGGTCGAACTGCACGGCCGGCCGGTGCGAGGGGTAGGTGGGCGTGCGGGCCAGGTCGTACCAGCCCTGCAGCCGGGCCCGGGGCTCGCGCACCCGGCGCCGGCGCTCCGCCACGAGCTGCGGCCGGGCCCGCCGGGCCGCGCGCAGCTCGCGCACCCGCACCCGCGGCGCGGTGCGGTCCAGCGCGGTGGCCCCGCCCAGCACCGTCCGGGGCACCGCGCCGATCAGGTTGAAGTCCCCCAGCACCAGGTACGGCTGCGGCAGGTCGGAGATCCAGCGGCGGATCCCGGCCAGCTGCGCCATGTTCCAGCCCGGCACGAACGACAGGTGTGCGGCCACCACCGTGAACGGGCCGTGCTCGCCCTCCAGGACGGCCGCCAGCGCCGCCCGCGGCTCGTCCGGCACGGGGGTCAGCCCGCGCCGCCCGGCCACCCGCAGCGGCAGCCCGAACGGTGCCGGGGCGAACCGCCGGGCCCGCCAGTGCCGCACCGGCAGCCGGGTCAGCAGCGCGGTGCCGTAGGCGGGCGGGGCGCCGTCGCCGACCTCGCCCGGGCCGTACACCTGGATCCCGGCGGGCGCCGACGGATCCGGCACCCAGCCGGCCACCGGCGCCGGCCGGCCGTGCAGGGCGGCCGCGAACCGCCAGTCGGCGGCGCCCATCGCCTTGGCGGCGACGGCCGCCTGGTCGGTGCCACCGGAGCGCGACTGGTACCGGTCCACCTCCTGCAGCGCCAGGACGTCGGCGTCCAACTCGGCCACCGCCTGCGCCAACGGCCCGCCGGCGTCGGCGGGATAGGGCGCCGGAGCGCCGTCCGGGGCGAGCGGCTGACCGTGCAGCAGATTGAAGGTGGCGATGCGCAACTGGCTCACACCGCACGACGGTACCCGCTCGGCGGGGGAGGGGGCGCGGCTTGAGCCCGCCGGGCATACCGGGTATACATACTCGGTATGTCCATCCGTCACGGTCTGCTCGCCCTGCTCGACCAGGGCCCCCGCTACGGCTACCAGCTGAGAACCGAGTTCGAGGCGCGCACCGGCGCCACCTGGCCGCTGAACGTCGGCCAGGTCTACACCACGCTGTCCCGCCTGGAGCGGGACGGACTGGTCGAGCCCGCCGGGGAGGACGAGGAGGGGCACCAGTTCTACGCGGCCACCGAGGCCGGCCGGGCCGAGCTGCGGTCCTGGTTCGACACCCCGGTGCCGCGGACCAACCCGCCGCGCGACGAACTGGCGATCAAGCTCGCCATGGCGGTCACCGTCCCAGGGGTGGACGTGCCCGCCGTCGTCCAGGGCCAGCGCCGCCACAGCATCAAGGCGCTCCAGGACTACACCCGGCTCAAGGGCCGCGCCCTGGCAGGCGAGCGCCGACCCGGCGCCGCGCAGGGCGCCGACCTCGCCTGGCTGCTCGTCCTGGAACAGCTGATCTTCCAGACCGAGGCCGAGATCCGCTGGCTCGACCACTGCGAGACCAGGCTCGCCCAGCAGGCCGAGATCGAACAGGCCAGGGCCGCCGAGGCACAGATGGCCGAGACGGCCAAGGCGGCCAAGGCCGCCAAGACCCGTACCGGGCGCCGACCCGCCAAGGCCTGACCCCGTACGGACCTGACGAACCACCGGCCCCTCCCGCTCAGCGGTGCGGGCCCAGAACAGCAGGGGGAAGTGTGTCCCACACCGATCCGACCAGGAGCACCGGCCAACCCGTGCTGCACCTGGACAACGTCACCCGGGTCCACGGCCAGGGCGCATCCGAGGTGCAGGCGCTGCGGGGGGTCGACCTCAAGGTCCACCCGGGCGAGTTCGTCGCCGTGATGGGCCCCTCCGGGTCCGGCAAGTCCACCCTGCTGACCCTCGCGGGCGGCCTGGACACCCCGACCGCCGGCCAGGTCCTCGTCGAGGGCGTCGCCCTGGGCGGCCTCAACCGCAAGCGGCTCGCCGAGGTGCGCCGCCGCTCGGTCGGCTACGTCTTCCAGGACTACAACCTGATACCGGCCCTCACCGCCGCCGAGAACATCTCGCTGCCCCGCGAACTCGACGGCGCCTCCGGCCGCTCAGCCCGCCGCGAGGCCCTCGCCGCCCTGGAGGAGCTCGGCATCCCCGAGCTCGCCGACCGCTTCCCCGACGACATGTCCGGCGGCCAGCAGCAGCGCGTCGCCATCGCCCGCGCCCTGATCGGCGAGCGCCGCCTCGTCCTCGCGGACGAGCCCACCGGCGCCCTCGACTCCACCACCGGCGAGTCCGTCCTCGCCGTCCTGCGCGCCCGCTGCGACGCCGGCGCCGCCGCCATGATGGTCACCCACGAGGCCCGGCACGCCGCCTGGGCCGACCGCGTGGTCTTCCTGCGCGACGGCCGCATGGTCGACGAGAGCGTCAGCCAGGACGCCGGCAGCCTGCTCGTCACCGCCGCCGCCAACAGCGGGAAGGGCCCGGTGGAACAGTGAGGCTCAGCGCCTGGCGGGTCGCCCTGCGCATCGCCCGCCGCGACGCCCTGCGCGCCAAGGGCCGCAGCGCCCTCGTCGTCGCCATGGTCGCGCTGCCCGTCCTCGGCGTCACCGGGGCGGACGTCGTCTTCCGCAGCGCCGAACTCGACCCCGGCGAGCGGGTCGTGCGCACCATGGGCCGCTCCGACGCCGAGGTCCACCTCATCGACCGCGGCGCGGTCGTGCTGCAGGCACCGGACCCGGACGAGGACTTCACCGTCGACGACGCCAAGGAGACCAGGAAGGAGAACGGGCAGCCCCAGTACACCCCCGAGCAGCGCCGCAGCCTCGACACCGAGCCCCCGGAGCTCGTCAAGCAGCTGCTCCCGCCCGGCAGCACGCTGGTCCCGGTCCGCCAGGGCCCCTACATCGCCACCAGCACCGCCGAGGGCCTGCTCAACGTGCAGACCGTCGAGGCCGACCTCAACGACCGGGTCTGGCAGGGCCGGGTCAACCTGGTCAAGGGCCGCGCGCCCGGCGCCGCCCACGAGATCGCCGCCACCCAGGAGTTCCTCGACCGGGCCGGGCTCAAGCTCGGCGACCACACCGCCCCGCGCGGCATGGACGCCACCCCGTACACCATCACCGCCGTCGCCGAGTACCCCGACGACCTGGCCGCCACCACCCTGATCGCCCGCCCCGGCGAGCTGATCGAGCCGCTGTCCAAGCTGTCCGTCCCCGACCGCGGCCGCGGCCGCGCCGCCGAGAACAGCGAGCCCACCCGCTGGCTGGTCAAGCTCCCGGCCGGGGCCGCGCTCGACTGGCCCAAGGTGGCGGACTTCAACAAGCACGGCTTCACGGTGGCCTCCCGCAGCGTCATCCTCGACCCGCCCGCCCGCTCCGACGTGCCGCTCTACGCCCAGCGCGACGCCGAACACTCCGGCGGGACCAGGTACTTCGACAAGACCTCCGTCGTCATCCTCGCCACCGTGGCCGGCATGGCCCTGCTGGAGATCGTGCTCCTGGCGGGCCCCGCCTTCGCCGTCGGGGCCAGGCGCTCCCGGCGGCAGCTCGGCCTGCTCGCCGCCGGCGGCGGTGACCGCGCCAACGTCCGCGCCGTCGTCCTCGGCGGCGGCATCGTCCTCGGCGTCAGCGGCGCCGTCGTCGGCCTCGGCCTCGCCGTCGGCCTGGTAGCCCTCCTGCGCACCCAGGCCGAGCAGTTCGCCGGCCAGCGGTTCGGCCACTTCGACCTGCAGCCGCTGGACCTCTCCGGCGTCCTCGTCATCGGCCTGGTCACCGGACTGCTCGCGGCCGTCGTCCCGGCGGTCCAGGCATCCCGGCAGGACGTCGTCGCCGCGCTCACCGGCCGCGACTCGCTCAAGCCGCCGAACCGCAAGCTGGCCCTGCTCGGCCTGCTGGCACTCCTCGGAGGCTCCGCCCTCGCGCTGTTCGGCGCCACCGCGGGCTTCGGCAACCGCAGCACCGCCGTCCTCGGCGGCTCGATCATCGCCGAGCTCGGCATGGTCGCCCTGACGCCCTACCTGGTCGGCCTGTTCGGACGGATCGGCCGCTGGCTCCCGCTCGGCCCCCGACTCGCCCTGCGCGACTCGGTGCGCCACCGCGGACGCACCGCGCCCGCCGTCGCCGCGGTGATGGCCGCCGTCGCCGGCTCGGTCGCCGTCGGCATCTACACCGCCAGCAGCGACGAGCAGCAGCGCCGCGACTACACCGCCTCGGCCCCCGCCAACGCCGTCACCCTCAACAGCGGCTGGGGCGCCACCGCCGACGGCCGGATGCTGCCCCAGCAGCGCGCCGTGGTCGAGTCCACCGTCCCGGGCCTCGGCCCCCGGGCCGACGTCCAGCGGGTCAACTACAGGAGCGACTGCAGCACCGACGGCCTCACCTGCGGCTACGTCAGCCTCGTCATGCCCAAGGAGCGGCGCTGCCCGGTCTACGAGCAGGACGTCCTCGACTTCTCCAACCCGGAGACCCAGCGGACCCTCAGGGAGGACGAGCGCTGCAAGGGCGGCCACAGGTTCGGCGGCAACTCCTTCGGCAGCCTGATGGCCGGTGACGCCACCCTCCTGCACAACCTGTACGGTGCCGACGACCCGGCCGCCGGCCAGGCGCTCGCCGCAGGCAAGGCGGTGGTCTTCAACGCCGCCTACCTGAAGGACGGCAAGGCGGTGCTGAAGCTGACCGAGCCCACCAACCCGGCCGACGAGAAGCCCGGCGAGCGCTCCACCGCCGCCAGCAGCGAGGTGACCGTCGACGCCGTCCTGGCCACCGCGGTCGTCCCGGTCGGCGCCCAGGCCGTGGTCAGCCCGGACACCGTCCGCCGGCTCGGCCTGACCAGCAGCGACGCCGGCTCGGTCTGGCTGCCCCGGACGGCGCCGCCGGACAGCGCCGAGCAGAAGGCCATGGGCGGGCTCGACAAGCTGTCCGACGGCACCATGTTCGAGGTCGAGCGCGGCTTCCGGCCCGAACGCGACCTGATCTCGCTCGGCCTGACCGCCTTCGCCGCCCTGGTCGCCCTCGGCGCGGCCGGGATCGCCACCGGCCTCGCCGCCGCCGACTCCCAGCGCGACCTGACCACCCTCGCGGCGGTCGGCGCGGCACCCCGGATCCGGCGGACCCTCTCCGGGTTCCAGTGCGGGGTCATCGCCGCCATGGGCACCCTGCTCGGCGCCGTCTGCGGCGTGGTGCCGGCCGTCGCGCTGCGCAAGGTCGAGGGCATCGCGCAGTCCTACCCGGGGATGCCCGCGGAGGAGGCCGCGGACCAGACGGTGGTGGTCTTCCCCTGGCCCACCATGGCGCTCACCGTGATCGTCCTGCCGGTGCTCGCGGTGGCGCTGGCCGCCCTGCTGACCCGCTCGCGGATCTCGCTGCTGCGCCGGACGGTCTGACCGCCTTCGCCCCGCCCTCGCCCCGCCCCTTCGCCACCCCCGGCCGCCGTCCCGTGCGGCCGGGGGTGGCGTCGTCGGGTCCGGGCGGGCCGAGGCGGCGTCGCCGGCCCGGGCGGCCGGGGTGGCCGGGGTGACGGAGGTTACAGCCCCCGGGGCGACCACAGGCCGAACGCCCGGGGCGGACACCCGCACGGGCGAACTAAAGTCGTCCGTATGACGAGAACTCCGGACAGCGTCGTCCGCTCCTTCATCGACCGGCACCAGGCCGCCTTCCTCGCCGACCTCTCCGAATGGCTCGGCATCCCCTCGGTCTCCGCGGACCCGGCGCGGGCCGGCGACGTCCGCCGCTCCGCCGAGTGGCTGGCCGCGAAGCTGCGCGACACCGGCTTCCCGGTGGCCGAGGTGTGGGAGACGGACGGCCTGCCGGCGGTGTTCGCCGAGTGGCCGTCCGGGGATCCGTCCGCGCCGACCGTGCTGGTGTACGGGCACCACGACGTGCAGCCCGCCGCCAAGGAGGACGGCTGGGCGACCGAGCCGTTCGAGCCGACCGTGGTCGGCAAGCAGCTGTTCGCCCGCGGCGCCGCCGACGACAAGGGCCAGGTCTTCTTCCACACCCTGGGGGTCCGGGCGCACCTGGCCGCCACCGGCCGCACCGCGCCGGCCGTCAACCTCAAGCTGCTGATCGAGGGCGAGGAGGAGTCCGGCTCGCCGCACTTCGCGGACCTGGTCCGCCGGGAGGCCGGGCGGCTCGCCGCCGACGTGGTGATCATCTCGGACACCGGCATGTGGTCGGAGACCACGCCGACCGTCTGCACCGGCATGCGCGGCCTGGCCGACGCCCAGATCGACCTGTACGGGCCGCAGACCGACATCCACTCCGGCTCCTTCGGCGGGGCCGTCCCCAACCCGGCCGCGGTCGCCGCCTCGCTCGCCGCCGGGCTGCACGACGCCGACCGCAGGGTGGCCGTCCCGGGCTTCTACGACGGCGTGGTCGAGCTGACCGAGCGCGAGCGGGAGCTCTTCGCCGAGCTGCCCTTCGACGAGGCGCAGTGGCTGGAGGTCGCCAAGTCCTCCGCCACCCTGGGCGAGGCCGGCTACTCCACCCTGGAGCGGATCTGGGCCCGGCCGACGGCCGAGGTCAACGGCATCTGGGGCGGTTACACGGGCCCCGGCGGCAAGACCATCGTGCCGGCCTCGGCGCACCTGAAGCTCTCCTTCCGGCTGGTCGCCGGGCAGGAGGTGGAGAAGGTCCGGGAGGCGGTCCGCGCCTGGGTGGCCGAGCAGGTGCCCGAGGGCATCCGGTACGAGCTGGTCTTCCCGGGGGCGACCAGGCCCTGCCTGACGCCGCTGGACCACCCGGCGCTGCAGTCCACCGTCCGGGCGATGGGGCGCGCCTTCGAGCAGCGGATCCTCTTCACCCGCGAGGGCGGCTCCGGCCCGGCCGCCGACCTCCAGGACGTGCTCGGCGCGCCGGTGCTCTTCCTCGGCATCTCGGTGCCCTCGGACGGCTGGCACTCGGTGAACGAGAAGGTCGAGCTGGACCTGCTGGCCAAGGGCGTCGAGACGGCCGCCTACCTGTGGGGCGACCTGGCCGAGAACTGGCGGCCGGGCGGCGAGGACGCGTGAGGGCGCCGCTGGCCCTGGCCCTGGCCTGCCGGGGCGCCGCGGCCTCCCGGCGGTGGGGCGCCGCCGCCCGACCACTGATCCCAGATGACTCATCACGTGGGGATGGAACGAAGTGAGCACCGTGCCTGATACCGAACGCCCGCAGCAGCTGGCCCTGGCCCGGGCCGGGGTGGACCGGGCGGCCCAGCACCGGTTCGACGAGCCCTGGCTGGCGGCCGCCTGGAGCCACCCGACCACCAAGGTGCTGCCGATCGCGGGCGGCGAGGCCTTCGTGGTGGACACCGGGCACGGCACCGAGCTGGTGCTGCTGCCCTCCTTCGAGGCGCCGCAGACCGGCGACCGCTACTTCCTGGGCACCGACGAGGAGGGCGTCTCCTACTTCGCGATGGCCGGCGAGAGCCTGCCCGGCCGACTGGACGGCGACGCCCGTCCGGCCGGGCTGCGCGAGGTCGGCGCGATGCTGTCCGACCGGGACGCCGGGCTGCTGGTGCACGCGGTCGCGCTGGAGCACTGGCACCGGCTGCACAGCTTCTGCTCGCGCTGCGGCCACCCGACCGAGAAGGCCGGCGCCGGGCACGTGCGGCGCTGCACCTCCTGCGCGGCCGAGCACTACCCGCGGACCGACCCGGCGGTGATCATGATGATCACCGACGACCAGGACCGCTGCCTGCTCGGGCGGCAGGCGCTCTGGCCGGAGGGCCGCTGGTCGACCCTGGCGGGCTTCGTCGAGCCGGGGGAGTCGATCGAGCAGGCGGTGGTCCGCGAGGTCTTCGAGGAGGCCGGGGTCCGGGTCGCCGAGGTCGGGTACGTGGCCAGCCAGCCGTGGCCGTTCCCGTCCAGCCTGATGCTGGGCTTCATGGGCAAGGCCCACCCGGACGGGACGGCGATCACCGTGGACGGCGAGGAGCTGGCCGAGGCGCGCTGGTTCTCCCGGGAGGAGCTGAAGGCCGGGATGGCGGCCGGCGAGATCCTGCCGCCGTCCGGGATCTCGATCGCACGTCATCTGGTCGAACTCTGGTACGGCGAGCCGCTGCCCTCCGCGGCACGCTGGTAATAGGTCGAATTGGGGGGGGGGGGCCACCAAGGGGCGCCCCCCACCCCACACCCCCTTATCGGCCACCGGAGGTGCGCGCACGCGCCGCGGCCGGGGAACC